>SLFU01000098.1 GCA_007124095.1 Gemmatimonadota bacterium | reverse complement strand
GGCCCCAATCCGATGTTGGAGGCTCGCCATGCGAGCAGTCCCAGCGCACCGATGAGGGGGAACGACCAGATGCAGTACTGGACCAGGTCGCCCCTGGAACTCACCAGGAGCGGCTGGACTTTCGCTACGCCCGCAAACTGGGTGCCCTCGGGAGAGTCCCGGACGATGAAGAGATAGACGACACCGTAGACCAGCGAAACCACTCCGTTCATCGCCAGCGCCCAACGCCAGCCCTCGACGCCCCCGAAGAGCTCCAGGGCGATCCAGGGAAGAGTCATGGCCGCGGCGGCCGAGCCGAAGTTGCCCCATCCGGCATAGAAGCCCTCGGCCCGCCCCATCATGGCCGGTGGGAACCACTGGGCCACCATCCGGATGCCGATGACGAAGCCGGCGCCCACCGTTGAGATGAGGAGGCGGGCCACCATGAGCTGCATGAAGGTGTTGCCGAAGGCGAAGACGAAGGTGGGGAACGCCATCACGATGAGCAGGCCGGCGAAGCACCGTCGCGGCCCGAACCGGTCGATCAGGGCCCCGATGACGATCCGGGCCGGGATCGTGAGGGCCACGTTGCAGATGGCCAGGAGCTGCAGGTGCTCGAAGGTGAGCCAGCCGCCCTCGCCCCCCAGATCCCGGACCATGGTGGTGGCCAGGGGGGCCATGTTGAACCAGAGAAAGAACGTGATGAAGAACGCGATCCAGGTGAAATGCAGCGTCCGGATCCGCTCCTCTTTGAGGTCGATGAGCTCAGGGACCTTGCGCGCCATGGTCCGCTTCTCCTCTGGAAGGTTCTGGAATCTCGGCTTCCACACCGACGCCGGCTCGGTTCGTCAGACGGGATGTCCTAGGCATGCTCATTCCTCCGGGTGTGTTCATCCCACCAGGTGCCCCACGTCGTCCCGAAGTCCCACCGTCCCTTTCCGGGACGGGTGTAGTGCCACCAGTTGATGGCCGACGCCACGGCCCAGAAGGCAATGGCACCCCAGAAGAAGGCTGCTGCCGAACCCGTCCGATCGATGGACATCCCGATGAGGGCGGCGAAGACGAACGGTCCGTAGGCGGCGATGGCCGCGGTGAAGCCGATGACCCCCGCGCCCTGCCGGGGCGAGTGGGCGAAGATGAGCGGATACTGGCGAAAGGTGGAGGCGTTTCCGATCCCGGCGAAGAGGAAGAGTCCCAGCATGAGCCAGACGAAGACCGGGAACTGGTCCAGCGTCGTGGGGGCCAGGTGTCCGCCGAAGATGAGCGCCAGCCCACAGGCGATCAGCCCGATTCCGGAGAGCTGGGTGAAGATGCTGCCCCCCCAGCGGTCGGAGGGCCACCCCATCAATACCCGGACGAGCGAGCCCACCAACGGTCCCAGGAAGGCGAAGGTGAGGGGGTCGGGAGCTCCGGGGAAGTCGCCGTACAGGGCCCGGATCATGAGGGGAAAGGCTGCCGAAAGACCCGCGAACGACCCGAAGGTCATGACGTAGGTGATCGTGCAGAACCAGGTGTGCTTGTCTCCGAAGATGTCGAGCTGCTCGCGAAAGCTGGCCCGCACCGGCACGCTTCGGAGATAGCGCCAGCAGAGCACCCCGAGCAGGATCAGGAAGGGCACGTAGATGAAGGCCGCGTTCTGGAGCCACACCTCCCGGGGTTCGCCTCCCCCCCGCAGGTTCAGCACCTGCGAGCCTCCGAGGAGTCCCCCCGCGAGAGCGAACCCGATGATCCAGGGGGTCACGAACTGCGTCACGCTCACCCCGAAGTTTCCGATGCCGGCCTGAATCCCCAGCGCCGTCCCCTGCAGCCGCTTTGGGAAGAAGAGGCTGGTGCTGGGCATGTACGAGCTGAAGTCGCCTCCGCCGAACCCTGCTGAAAGCGCCAGCACCAGAAAGAGCCAGAAGGGCGTACTCGGATTGAGGATCGCCAATCCGATTCCGATGCACGGGATGAGCTTGAGGAGGGTCGCGACCGTGATGACGTGCCGCGTCCCGAACATGGGGATGAGAAAGGTGTGCACGATCCGCAGCGTTCCGCCCGCCAGCCCCGGCATGGCGGCGAGCCAGAAGAGCTGCATGTCGGTGTATTCGAAGCCGATCTCCGGTAGGCGAACCACGATGCCGCTCACCATGAACCAGGTGGCGAACGACAGAAGCAGGCTTGTGGTCGTGAGGGTCAGGGTCTGCCATGCGACCCGGCTTCCGGTCTCCCCCCAGAACTGCTGGTCCTCGGGCGCCCAGCGTGTGAGCCAGGTCTCGCCGGCAGTTTCGGGGGCCGCCTTCGTGCCGGAGGCCCCCATGGGGGGGATGTCTGCACTCACGGCTCTTCTCCCGGAAAGGGTTCAGGAGGAGGCCGGCTCTCCGTCCGGTCTCCGCCTCAGATCGTGATCAGTAGGGGTGCCGCCCTCCACGAGACACAGCGGTGCCCCATCCGGCATCCGGATCGCGGACCTTCTTCCGATCCCAGCTCCACATCACTACCTGGTAGGGTCGAACGACGTAGTGAAGGGGCGCCACGATGAAGTGGATCAGGCGAGTGAAGGGCACCAGAAAGAGGATCAGGAAGCCACCCAGGATGTGGAGCTTGATCGCCCACGGCAGGGCGTAGACCGCCTCCACCTCCGGGGAGAATCGGACCAGAGACCAGAGGTAGGGCGAGAGGTTCGACGCAAACCAGGTGGAGCCCCAGCGGTAGCCCACCGCGATCCAGATTCCCAGAACGATCTGGGCCAGGAGGAGCAACTCGATGGTCACGTCCATCTTCGTGGTGACCGCCAGGATCCTCGAATGGGTGAGGCGACGCAGGATCAGGAGGGTCAGCCCCACCAGGGTGGCGATTCCGAAGACGGTGCCCGTCACTTCCAGCGTCAGCAGTCGGGCCGGTTGGCTATTCCACGCCAGGAGAGCCTCGGGAAGCAGGAAAGCGAAGAGGTGCCCGAAGAACAGTCCCAGGATTCCGATGTGGAAGAGCATCGTGCCCCAGAAGAGTCGACTCCCCTCCAGGAACTGCGACGACAACGACGTGACGGTGAACCCCTTCTGGCGGTAGCGGTAGACGGTGCCCACCACGAAGACCACCACGGCCACATAGGGAAAGACCAGGAAGAAGAGGGGGTCTAGCGCGCTCATGGCAACCTCGCCGATGGGGTGGTGGCCGGTCCGTCTTCCAGCTTCTCGATTTCCAGCTCCTGCTGGAGTCCCTGCAGGAAGTCGCCCGACTTGTCGAGGGGCCGGTACTCGGGTGGATCGAAGTCCACCTTCAGCACTTCCCGAAGGGCTTCGAGCGGGAGCTGGAACATGTTCCCCCGCTCGGGAGAGGTGACGATCAGCGTCTTGTAGTGCTTCCGGTAGAGCTCTTCCCGGGCCGCGGTGCGGCGAGCATCGAACTCCCCGATCATCTGCTCCACCGCCGGGTGGAGGACTTCCTCCACAAACTCCCGGGCCAGCTCGCGATCCTGCCACCGGGCCATGAGCCTGAGGACGTTGGGGAGGTGATCGGGAAGCTCCGTGCCCCCGTCGATGTCCACGTCACGCTGCTCGCGCCGGAGATTGACGAGGAGCTCGCCACGTTTGTAGTCGTCGCCGAACATCAGGTATCCCACCGAAAGGGTGGTGACCGCCTGTACGTCGAAGGATCGCGTGAAGATCTCCTGCACTTCGTCGAGCGCCTCCTGCGTCAAGGGTCCACCCTCGGTGGGCAGGAGCTGTGCGAACTCGGCGATGTGAGCGGCCGCCAGCACATACCGACCCGCCAGCCGGTCGTAGGCGCTCTGTACCCAGCGAGGGTAGTCCACCCACGGGTAGTCGAAGAGCTTGGCCAGGTGCTCGTAGTGCGCGTGGGGATGCATCTCACAGCCCTCTCTTTGCGGTGTCCGCGTGGAATCCGACTCCGGTCGCACCGCGGGCTTCGTGGGGGAAGGTGCCGGTGTCGTCCATCATCTCGATGGCCTGTTCCCGGTGTGCCGCGGGGATCACGAATCGGTCGTCGAACTTCGCGAGCGAGGTCAGATAGTAGATCTCCTCCGCCAACTCCTCGGTCAGTCCGGTGTCCTGAAGTGCCGCGTCCACGGTCTCCTTCTTCAGGTCACCCACGGTTTCGAATCGGCGGTGAAGGCGAACGGCCATCAGCCGCTTGATCCTGAGGCTGACCGAGTCCACATCCCCGGCGCTGAAGAGGT
>SLFU01000218.1 GCA_007124095.1 Gemmatimonadota bacterium | reverse complement strand
GCGCCGGGAGAAACAACATCACAGTAAAGGCCACCGCTCCTCCCACGAGCCCAACCCACTGAGCCGGTCTCATCGAAGCAGACTCTTCGCCCTCCCCAGGTTTCCCCTCGGCCGTTCCGCCCGTGCTCCCTTTCACGCCTCTGCTGGCAGTCACCCATTCCCTCCGGTCAAATGACGATCCGAAATCCCGCCCAAGGTGTCCAAAACGATCCCTTTCCTACCGAACCCGTCCGCCCGCTCGAGCGGACAGAGAACTGTTTTAAGATGACAGTGCATCCAACGGCCCCAACTCCGACCTATGAGTACGGGACAACGACCCTTCTCGTCCAGTGCTGGTCGGGCCCTCGCCTCCACGAGAAAGAACCTCCGCCTGCGAGTCACGCTCCTTCCTCCATTTCTACGCCTTCTACCACCTTGCACTTCGATCCGACTCAAGTCGTCCCGGCATGGCGAAGGCCTTCGAGTCCCTCTCGAAGCTTCCGTTGCCCATCACCGATGGCATCATTATGTGGAATCGGATTCGCCTGCGAAACATGGCAGTCGGTTTCATCACACTGGAACCGGGGAACTGAAGCCCGCACGGGTGCGGAGAAGGGAACGAGGTCGACACACTGCCCTGGACACTGCCCTGGGACTGTCCGGGGTGATCGCAGCTCCGGACGTACTGGGGTCGAAAGGCGGGAAGGGCCATGGGAGCGTGTGCTCCCATGGCCCTCCTCTGCTCCTTCCCTACCTCCAGTGACTCGTAAGAGCCGCGCCCCTTCCTATGGGCGGAGTTCCAACCTCTCTGCTGCAATGCCCTCGATCTTCGATCGACTGAAGAAGAGAGGCACAACCCGGTCTGTTGCCCAATACTCAAAGAGATTGTCATAGAAGGGACTGTCGGGATCCCCTACCTGACCGGGCGTATTGACCACCAGCGTGGCATCCCAATCCCGGGTATCCACAAAGATCCGGAATGAAGCCCCGGAGGTCTGGTTGTCACCGGAGCCGGTGTTCCCGACAGTGTAGCTGTTCCCTCCCCTCGGAAGGGGACCCACATCGAGCCTCTCCCGCATCTCGGACGAAACGACACTCGACAGCGGATGCCTCAGCAGGGCATGCTTATAATCCACCTGCCCGTAGTGCCAACCATCCATGTTCGATCCGAGTTTGCCCTCCAGCTCACTCACAGCCGCCGTCAGGGTCTGCAGCAGGAACTGGTCCCTGCCCTCGATCGGATTCGTTCCGAATTGTCCCGGTGGCGACAGGAGAAAGTCGATCATCCGCTTCATGCCGATCGAAATGTGCTCCTGTGCTTGTGACGGAACCAGGACATCCTGGATCTCGTTCTGCATCTGGCGTTCCCACGCTACATAGATGCCCGCCTCGACGGAATTGCGTTCCAGCTTGTAATCCCATCCGTCCACGAGAAGTCGGCGGGCCTCCTCGACTCGCGCCGAACCGGCTTCAAGATCGCGCAAGAGGGGCACAAGGGTCCGTGCCGGGATCGACAGATAATCGTGCTGCAGCCGCACCATGTCCATCAGATTGAACCTCTGACCGGATGCAAGCACTTCCTTCACCCGACTTTGCCGGAAGGGATCCGACCAGGTGAAGAAAATGACGTCGTCCAGGTGCGGATAGTCGAAGGGAGAGGTCAGATTCGCATTCGCCGTCCCGATAAACCCCTCCGGAGGATTGAAGGCATGGGGCAATGCTTTGATCGGCAGAAAACCGCTCCATTCGAAGCGCCCGTCCCCGGGAATGGGCACTAGCCCGCTATAGTTCCTCCGGATCGGAGCGATCCCGACTGCTTGCCAGCCGATATTTCCCTCCCGGTCGGCCCACACCATGTTTTCTCCAGGGACATGGCTATAGGCACTCGCATCCCGGAATTCCTCCCAGGTCGTCGCCTGGTTCATGCGAAGGGACGCGAGGTACGGCGAGCCTCCGACTTCGTTCCAAGCGGCCGCGACCGAATACGCCAGATCCGCGCCCGGATCCTCATATACGATCGGCCCGTGGCGCGTATACTTCAATTCCACCACGACCGGGCTCCCACCCTGCACCTGAATGGTATCTTCGATGACCTCCATCTCCACCCAACGCCCCTGGTACTGATACTGATTGCGGTTGGCCGGATTGGTCTGGTAGACGAAGATGTCCTCGTGATCGATGCCGAACACCGTCAGTCCCCAGGCGCCGTGCTCATTGTGCCCGATCGAGATGCCGGGCAGGGAAGGCTCGCCGGCACCGGTCACATTCCAACCGGGGCCATTGAGATGGACGATGTACCGCAGTGGAGGTGCCGACTGCACACGGTGAGGATCATTCACCATGAGGGGGAAGTCATCCTGCGCGCGCTCGCCGCTCACCACCCAGTTGTTGCTCCCGAGATTCTCGAGATCCCAGCGCTTCAGCTCTTGATGCTCCTCGTCCAGGATCCGGGCGAGCTCCTGATAGCTCTCGGGATCATTTCGGGCCTCACCCAACGCGATGTCATCGGGCGTGAAGTCCATCGGACTCCTGAAGAGAGAATAGAGCTCCAGGATGTCATGATCCACCAGGTGCTGCCCGTCGACCGCCGGGTCGAGCTCGATATCGGGAATGAGGGGATGAAAGTGGTTCAGATCCTTGACCGCTTCGGTACCCAGGAGATGCACCGCCCTTCCGGTATCCAGTTGCTGCCCCGCGTTTCCAAGAAGGCCCTGATGTCGCGAGATGACCACCCGAGGGGTCCAATGCTGCGGCTCGATCCCCAGGAGCTCGAATTCCACGGGGAGCAGCTCGGGATTGTTCCTCGTCTGGTCGATGTACGCATTGATTCCTGCGACGAAGGCCGGAATGATCTCATCCCCATTGGGGTGATAATGCCTCATCTCCTCGCCCATATCGCCACGAAAACTGAACAGCCGAGCGGCCCGGTCCCGCTCCACCTGTCGGCTCCCAAAGTGTGCTGCGGCCGTACCGGTCGCCTGCATACGCCAGATCTCGAACTGAAAGAGGCGGTCTCGCGCAGCGTTGAATCCCTGCGCAAAGAACAGGTCGTGCTCCGTTTCCGCATAGATGTGGGAGATGCCCCACTGATCCTTGATGATCTCAACCGGCTGCTCGAGCCCGGGGACGTTCAGGACTTCCGTCTGCTGCGCCGTAATGGGAAGCGCGAACAGAATCGCTGCCACCATCAAGGCGAATCGTTGTATTGTTTGCCTTGCCGCCATTGTTGTCATCCTGGTTCAAATAGGTTGTGAGCGTTCTCCCTCATGCTTCCCGGGAAAGAAAGAAGCCGCTCACCGTCAGACGGTGAGCGGCTTCCTTCCCTTCAACTACCTCGCTGTACCTTCCGGCTCAATCAGAACGAGCGCATGATGGAAGGGTGCATTCCGTTTTCCGCCAGCGACGGAATGTCCGACGGAGAAATATTGGGGTTCGCATCCACTTCCCGCTCGGGGAACCAGAAGCAATACCGCTCCTGAATCGGGTCCCCATCGTGGGTCTGTCCTTCAGGCCACGCATCCCTGATCGACGGACGATCGAAGTGGCGAAGGAAATCGTTGATCCGGTGGCCTTCGATCCACAACTCTCGCCGACGCTCCTCGAGCACCTGGTCGAGGATCTCATCGTCGTCGTTCACATTGTCCGGCGTGTACGTCGGCAGGCCGTGCTGCGCCCGAAGCGTATTGATGCGGTCCACCGCTTCCTGGCCAAGCCGTGCCTCGGCGATGATAAGCTGTGCCTCCTCCCAGCTCGCCATCCGAATCGGAGAGCTCGTGGAGGAATACTTCGCCGGTGCCCATCCGGGCGTGCGGCCGTCAATCGTGAGTGTGTTCCGATCGTTCATCGCGACCCTCGGGTCCGCGACCCCGTCCACTTCGGTATCGAGGCCGGTAAGACCCGGGTATACAGTCTGGTGGTTATCCCGCCGGAACTCGGTCGTCACATGGTTCTCACGATTCGGATGGTCCGCGTACGTGGCATCGAACCGGAAGCCCGCCGCGACCTGCTCGGCATGTTGGGCGGCCGCGTCCAGATTGCCGAGCCACAACTCCGTGCGGGCCAACCCGACACGGGCCAGGTTCTGAAGCTGGTCGTCCCCGGCCGCACCTGCTTCGGTCAGCGTTTGATCCCACCACTGCCTGGCCGTTTCCATGACCTGGACGGGCCTCACGATGTCTCCG
>SLFU01000186.1 GCA_007124095.1 Gemmatimonadota bacterium | reverse complement strand
CTTCGAGGAGGTGGAGGGAAATGCGATCCTGACTGCGATGCTGGCTTACCTTGCTTCTGAAGAGCCGGAGTTGATGTCGCGCGAGCAGCGCCTCATGCCCGTAGCCGGGAACGGGGAACGGGTGCCCTGGCCCTCCTGCGGGGATCCGATGAGGGCCATGCCCTGACCCCACGAGGGTCAGTCGAGCTGCGCTCGTAGCAGCTCCTGAGTGCGTTCCGGATCCGCCTTTCCGCGGGTCCGGGTCATGACCCGACCCATGAAGAAGCCGAGGAGGCCGGACTTTCCATTCCGGTATTCCGCAACCTTGGCCGGGTGCTCCTGCAGGACCTCTTCGATTAGCGGCTCGAGGATCTCGCGGTCGCTGATCTGAGCCAGGTCCAGACGCTCGACAATCTCCCGGGGAGCTCCCCCTTCCTCGGCAAGCGTCTCCAGGACCCGTCCCGCCCCTCGACTCGAAATGGCTCCGGCCTCCACGAGTGCGACGAGCTGGGCGATCTCCTCGGGGCCGAAGGGGAGCTCGGCCAGGGCTCGGTCTCCCTGGACGGGAGGTAGGGTGTTGATAATCCAGTTGGCCAGAGGAATGGCGAGCTTCGAGGAATCGGGGGGCGGCCCTTCGAGGGCTTTCCCTTCCCCGGACGAGGCCTCGACGGCTGCCAGGAAAAAGTCCGCTACCTCAGGGTCGCGGGCTAGAATCTCGCCGTCAATCTGCGACAACCCGAAGCGGCTGGAGAGCTCGCGCGCCCTGGCCCTCACCGCCGGGGGAAGCTCCGGGCGACGGCCGGGAGTTTCCGGCGGGGGGGCATCCCCTCCCTTTCCCCTGTCCCCGGGCGGGGAGGCCTTGGCAGGCCCTGGACCCGTAACGGCCTGGGCCGTCCCAGCCATCTTTCCCCAGGTGTCGCGAAGGGTGACGATCCGGTTGAAGACTGGACGATCCGAACGATGATCCAGCGGATCCCTCCAGAAGTAGCCGAGACGTTCGAACTGGTAGCGGGTGTCTCGGGAGTCGTGGACGACCGAAGGCTCGACCAGCGCCCCCTCGACTGTTTCCATCGATCCGGGGTTCAGAAATGCCCGAAAGTCCTTGCCCTCGGCGCGAGCGGCGGCTTCGGCGTCCGGCACCCTGAAGAGACGGTCATATAGCCGAACCTCGCAGGGGACCGCGGTGCCCCGTGAGACCCACTGAATGGTACCCTTCACCTTCCGGCGCTTTGGGTTTCCGCCTCCCCAGCTTTCGGGATCGTAGCTGCACCGAAGCTCCACCACCTCCCCCTCGTCGTTCTTCAGGACGTCGTCACACCGAATGATGCACGCATAGCGCAATCTCACCTCTTCCCCGGGAACGAGGCGCTTGAATCCGGCGGGAGGTGACTCGGAGAAGTCATCCCGATCGATGAAAAGTTCACTCGAGAAGGGGACCTGTCGGCTCCCCTCCAGGCCGATGTCCCGCGGGAAGTACGGGGCATCGATCTCCTCGACACGTCCGCCGGGCCAGTTCGTCAGAGTGACCCGGAGGGGCTGCAGGACCGCCATCACCCGGGGAGCGGTCCGATTCAGGTCGTCGCGGATCTGGTACTCGAGCTTCCCAATGTCCACCCTGGAGTCTGCCTTTGCCACTCCGATCATCTCGCAGAAGGTGCGGATTGCGCGTGGGGTGACGCCCCGGCGGCGGAGGCCCGCGAGCGTCGGCATCCTGGGGTCGTCCCACCCGGAGACGTCGTCCTCCTCCACGAGCCGGAGGAGCCTTCGCTTGCTCATCACCGTGTAGTCGAGGTTGAGACGGGCGAACTCGTACTGGCGGGGGCGATGTGGGACCGAGGCGTTCTCCACGACCCAGTCGTAGAGCTCGCGGTTGTTGGCGAATTCAAGGGTACAGAGCGAGTGGGTGACGCCTTCCAGAGCGTCTCCGAGTGGGTGGGCGAAGTCGTAGAGGGGATAGATGCACCACTCCGTGCCGGTCCGATAGTGGCTCGCGTGCCGGATCCGGTAGAGGACGGGATCCCGCATCAGCATGTTCTTGGCACCCATGTCGATACGAGCCCGGAGCACCTGCTCACCGTTGCCGAACTCACCGGCGCGCATCCGCCGGAAGAGGTCGAGATTCTCCTCGACGGTGCGGGCTCGAAACGGGCTCTCTACCCCCGGCTCCGTCACGCTCCCTCTCCCATCCCGGATCTCCTCTTCTCCCTGTGAGTCGACGTAGGCGAGTCCCTTCCGGATCAGCTCCTCAGCGAATTCCCACATCCTTTCGAAGTAGTCCGAAGCGAAGTAGAGGTGGTCACCCCAGTCGTATCCCAGCCAGCGGACATCCTCCTGAATTGCCTCCACGTACTGGAGGTCCTCCGTCGTTGGGTTGGTATCGTCGAAACGGAGGTGGCAACGGGCTCCTTCGTATTCGTCGGCCAACCCAAAATTCAGAACGATCGATTTGGCGTGACCGATATGGAGGAAGCCGTTGGGTTCGGGCGGGAATCGGGTGACCACGTCCCCGGCCAGGGTTCCCTCCTCGCGGTCGTGGTCGATCCGCTGGCGGATGAAGTCCCGCCCGGCACCGGGGGCTTCGGTTGGCTCAAGATCCTTCATGGAGTTCCGGAAGTTCGGCTGAATGGAGAGGGGAAGGCCAATAACCTAGATCCCGGCAGGGCGGCCTGAAAGACCCTGGGGCCCCGAACGACCAGACCCTCTTGGGGTAGCGACCCGTTGCGCCGGTGCCGGACGGCGGTGCCGGCGACCGGAGCAACGGCGCCGTGGATCCACGGCGAAGGTCGCTCGAGGTGTTTCGAAAGAAGAATGAGGAGGCGTCATGCGGGTGCTGGTGATCGGAGCGAACGGGAAGACCGGGTTTCGGGTCGTGGAGCTGCTTGTCGGCGGGGATCACGAGCCCGTCGCGATGATCCGCGATCCCAGGCAGGCCGAGAGGTTCGAGGCTCTCGGGGTGGGGACGGTCGTGGCCGATCTGGAGCAACCCCTGGATCCGGCATTGGTGGGGTGCGAAGGGGTGATCTTCGCCGCGGGCTCGGGGTCCAGCACCGGTCCCGAAAAGACACTGGCCGTGGATCGGGACGGCGCGGTGGCCAGCATTGCCGCTGTGGAGTCGGCCGGGATCGAGCGCTACATCATGCTGAGCTCGATGAGGGCCGACCCCGCGAGCGAGGGCCATGCCATTTCCCATTACTACCGAGCCAAGGGGGTCGCAGACCGCCACCTTGCCCGCTCCGACCTCGATTTTTCGATCGTTCGTCCCGGCCGCCTCTCCGACGAGGAGGGGACAGGGGAGATCGACATCGCGGAGTCGCTTGGGCGGAGAGGGTCGATCACGCGGGACGATCTGGCGCGGGTGCTCGTTCGCTGCCTCGACGAGCCCCGGACGATCCGGCGAACCTTCGAGGTCCTCAACGGCCGGGTTCCCATCGACTCAGCATTGTCGTCCCTTGGAGCGAGTGGCGGTGGGGGGCATCGTTGACCTGCCTCGGGCTCTGGAGTACCTTCCAGGCCATGAGGAGCAGACAGCGGAGCCATCGTGGTCGCCACGCCACTCACCGGTCCCGGATGGGGCGGGTGGAGGTCGGTGTGCGCGCCTGAAGGTTGGCGTCTTACAGTCGATCGATCCCCGCGGCCCGTCCCGTATCCCGGACGGGCCGCGGTTTTTTTTGCATGTGACTTCAGCACGAGGACCTGAGGCTTTGATGAGAATCGCCATTCCCAACAAGGGGCGCCTTTCGGAAAGTGCTTTGGATCTATTCGAGCGAGCGGGCCTCAAAGCGGAGTTTCGGGCGGAGCGCGCCCTGGTTGCCCGCCTTGGCTCCGAGTTCCAGGCGATCTTCGTTCGGGCCCAGGACATCCCCGAGTTCGTGGCCGATGGCGCGGCGGAACTGGGGGTCACGGGCCGGGATCTGGTCGAGGAATCCGACCGGCCCGAGATTACGGAGCTCCTGGATCTGGAGTTCGGCCGCTGTCGATTGGTGGTGGCCGTGCGCGACGACAGCCCCGCGACCGAGCCCTCGGCTCTCCCCGAAGGCACCAGGGTGGCGACCTCTTTTCCGGGGATCGCCCGGCGGCACTTCGCGTCGCTTGGAATCCCGATCCGAGTCGTGCCCGTCTCCGGGGCAGCCGAGATCGCTCCCCACCTTGGAGTGGCCGACGTGATCGTCGACCTGACCTCCACCGGCTCGACGCT
>SLFU01000161.1 GCA_007124095.1 Gemmatimonadota bacterium | reverse complement strand
CATTTCCCGGGCGCCTTCCCGACCGCTGACAGGTTAGGGAGAGCGTCACCTGCCCCGCGGGGTCCCCGGTTCGGCCGGGGGCCCCGTCGTGCATCCTGGAGGCTCGAATCGGGTCTGGGGACGGAGTGGAGACGAAGCCGGGACAACCTCGGGACAACCTCGCGACAGGATTGGGACGGGGCCTGATTATTCTTGTCGCGAACCCTGGATCCGGGAAGGCTTCGTGCTGCTTGCGACTTCGAGAACGCTAAGGAATTTCCTGCATCGGAGAATCCCCGAGGCCGGGGGAAGTTGGATAGAGATCCACTCCCTTCACCAGGACGGTGGATCGAGTCCCCTGCCCACCGACCGACTGATCATCTGCCTCTACGCCGTGGTGCCGGATCCCCATCTCAGGAACCGTCCGAAGATCCACACGGACCAGGGCTTCATGCGGCCGCCCATGGCCGTCCTCCTGCGCTACCTGGTGACCTACAACTCCGACGACCACCCGGAAGCCCACGAACGAATGGGGCGGGTCCTCGAAGCCCTCCACACCCGTCCGATCCTCGCCCCTCCGGAGCTGGATCCGGAGCTGTCCGGCGTGGTGGAAGAGCTCTCGGTTCGGATCCTGAGTCCGTCGATGGAGGAGATGAATCAGCTCTGGACAGCGCTGAATCGCCCCCTGCGTCTGAGCTTGTACCTGGAGGTCACGCCAGCCTTCGTTCCGAACCTGGAGACGGAGGGCGATGGACCCGTCCGGGAGCGAGAGCTCCGTCTGGCGTTCGAGTCGTGAACACCCGCGTCCTGCGCCTGCGACACTCTCTTCGCCTGGTCCATGGAGGCACGAGCTCCGTCGTCCCCCGGGTCGATGCCCGACTCCTCCCTCCGGTCTGGGGCCACTGGCGCCTGGCGGTCAAAAGCGACCGGATCCTCCTCTCCGCGGACGAGCGCTTTCTCCTCGAGGAACCGGAGGAAACCCCCCTGGAAGTGCGGATTCTCGATCCGCGAAAGGCGCTCTTCTTCGAGGACGGGGGACGATGGGAGGTTACTCTGTCCCGGGACGAGGAGCCCCCGCACCCTTTCACCCTTCTGCCCATCCCAACGCGTGTGGAAGTGGAGCTCGTGCGCCGGACCGGGGTGGCTCGGACCGGCCGAGACGTGCGAATCACGTCGAATGGGGACGAGGTGCAGCTCCCGGAGGCAGAGCCCGGGCGCTACCGTTCCCCGCTTCTCCGGTGGGGCCCCGAGTTCCGGACATTCACGGTCTTATCGAACAACCAAACCGTCGGGCCCGGTGCCCTGAACCCTTCGCGCACCCTGACCCGCATCCGATTCGTCGTCCCCTGAGGCCCTTCTGGCCCCACCCTGGAGGTGACCGTTGAGCAAGTACCTCTCCCCCGGCGTCTACATCGAGGAGGTTTCGGCCGGCCCGAAGCCCATCGCCGGAGTACCCACCAGCACCGCCGCACTCCTGGGCAGAGCCGAGCGAGGCCCTCTCCACGAGCCCGTACGCCTCACCAGCTGGAACGACTACGTGGACCGGTTCGGACTCTGGCTCGACGAGGGATACCTCCCTGAGAGCGTGTTCGGGTTCTTCGAAAACGGCGGAAGCGCCTGCTTCGTGGTTCGAACCGAAGAGGGGGCCCAAGCGGCCCGCTGGGGCGTCCGAGGAAGCTCGGGGGAGGTGGTCTTCCACGTCTCGGCCTCCTCCCCGGGCGAGTGGGGCGAGCGATTGAATCTCCAAGTCGCCCCCGATCCGGATCGGGGCGGCGGTGGCTTTTTCGGCTCTTCGATCTCCCAGGAAGTGACTGTGGAGGACGGGGAGGCCGTCCAGATCGGCGTCGTCTCTACGAGTGGAGCCGAGCCCGGAATGACGGTTCGCCTCCGCACTCGGGACGGGGCCGCCGAGGTGGATGCGGAGATCACCGAGGTGGGAGACGGCGTACTCACGATCCTTCCTCGCGACGACGGCACCTTCCCCGCCGGCGATAGCTGGATATTCGGATTGGTCCCCTCCGGAGAGGACCGCCTCTCCCTGGCCACCGGCCGCGGGATCAGGCGGGGAGACGTCGTGGCCGCTGATCTCCCGGACGGGAGTCGACGAGCCGGATTGGTCACGGACCTCCAGTCCCGTGGAGTAGGGCTGGACCTGACCCTCGCCCAGGAGCTGAGCTCCCCTCTCCCTGGCGCCCAGTTTGCCCCGGTGCGCCGGTGGTGGAAGGCCGAGAAACGGATGCCGGGAGCGTCGATGTCGCACGGGGGAATCCACTTCTTCGAGTCCCATCCACCCCCGAGCTCCAGGACGGGTGACCGCGCACGAGCCGTGTCGTCCGGCCTGGAGGCCGGGTTCTCCTCGGGGTCCTTCGGATTCGAGGAATCGGTTCCAGGAGGGGATAAGCTGTCCATCCGGGGAACGGTGTGGGTGTTTCGCTTCGCGGAGGAAGAGGCTCTCTCCTCCCCCACCCTCCAGGAGCTCGCTGCCCGCTACTCCTTTCTCCCGATGGATTCCGAGCTCGAGTTGGTCGGAGACGGCGGAGGGACAGTGGCCCGGGTGGCCCGGACCGGGGGCGGCTTCTCCCTGGAGGACGGGGACCTGAACGAGGACTTCGATCTCGTCCGGGCCGTCCTCGATCCCGAGCGGCTCACACACGGCATCCTCATCCGCTGCGCCCAAGCACCAGAGGCGGGGCAGCACCTCGAGATCGGGGGGGAGATGCTCCTGATCGACTCGGTCACTTCGCCCGAAGGGGCCCCTTCCGACCTCTACCTCCTCGTCCTCGCGGAAGATCTCGACCCCGGAACGGATCTCGATCCCGGTCACTTCCTCCTCTGGTCATGGCAGACCACTCGAATCCACCCTCTCCGGTTCCGCGTCCGCGTAGAGAAGATCGAGGGGGGTGAGGTCGTCGACTCCGAGGAGTTCGGAGATCTGGGATTGCATCCCGATCACCAGAGGTACTTCGCGGGGGACGGCGTCATCAACGAGGTCTCCCGGTACCTCAGCGTGAGCGAGCTTCTCGTGGACTCCGACGTGGACGAAACCCACCTCCCGGCTGGAGTCGTCCACGAGCGGGACGGGAGAAGCGGGACCTTTACCAACGAGGCCCTCCGAGCAGGCCTGGAGGCTCTCGAAGCCATGGAGGAGCCTGCGCTCGTCGCCTCGCCCGACGCCCTGCTCCTCGAGGACGACATGAGCCGGGCGGCAGCTCTCAATCGGGTCGTGGCGCACTGCGAGAAGATGAACCGCTTCGCCGTCCTCGACCTCCCGAACACCCCGGACGACCAGGAGCTCCTCGAGTTCCGACTTCAGTACCTGGACTCCACCTACGCGGGAGCCTACGCCCCCTTCCTCCGGATCCTGAACCCCCGTTCGAATGCGACCCGGCGAGTGATCGAAGTGCCCCCGAGCGGCTACGTCCTGGGGGCCTTCGCGCGAACGGACCGGGAGCGGGGTGTCCACAAGGCACCGGCTAATGAGGCGCTCAGAGGAGTGGTGGGGCTCGCTCGCGACTACACCCGGGAGCGCCAAGACGCGCTCAATCCCCGCTCCGTAAACCTGGTGCGGCAGTTCATGGGTCGCGGCATCCGGATCTGGGGCGCGCGAAACGTCACGGATGACACGCAGTGGCGCTACGTGAACGTCCGGCGGCTCTTCCTTTTCGTGGAGAACTCGATCGAGCGGGGCACCCAGTGGGTCGTCTTCGAGCCCAACAGCGCGAGCACTTGGCTTCGGGTCCGCGTTTCCGCCGAAAACTTCCTGGACCAGCTCTGGAGGGCCGGAGCCCTGCTGGGAACGAGCCCGGACGAGGCGTACCGGGTCCGGTGCGGTCTCGGAACGACGATGACCCAGACGGACATCGATCTGGGCCTCCTCATCGTGGAAGTGGCCATCGCCCCGGTAAGGCCCGCCGAGTTCGTGGTCTTCCGGATCAGCCACAAGGCCCCGACGGAGTGATCCCGCCGGCCCGAACGGGTCCGGATTGAACGAAACTCAGACATCGAACGGAGACTCCGAGAATGTCAAATTATCCGCTCACCGCCCTCCACTTCCAGGTCCAGTGGGGGGACGACCAAGCCGTGAACTTCTCCGAAGTGAGCGGCCTTACGATGGAATCCGAACCGATCGAATACCGGGGAGGAGCCGACAAGGAGCTCTCCCCGCGGAAGATCCCGGGACTGAAGAAGTACGGCAATGTCACCCTGAAGCGAGGCAT
>SLFU01000089.1 GCA_007124095.1 Gemmatimonadota bacterium | reverse complement strand
TGTCTCGGCCTCCGGCGGACCCGCCTCCGGAGGAGGTGGCGAGGCGCTATCTGGACGCGGTCGAGAGCATGCGATGGCAGGTGGTCGTGGCCCACGTGCATCCGGAGGCCGCGGCTTCGTTTCGTTCCTACCTGGAGGCGATTCTCTTCCACGATCCCCCCCGCGCTACCGTGTCGGATTCCCCTGCTCTCCGGATCGATGACGGCTCGTTCGAGGTTCTGACGGGAGTCGGCTCGGCGGAGGCGTTTTTGGAAATATCGGATGACGAGGTGCTCCTGCAGGCATTTCGAGCGTTGGCCGATGATTCGCCCGGCCTGATCAACGCTTGGATTGACCGGACCACGGAAGTGTTGGGAACGGTTCCGGAGGGGGATGCCCTTTCACATGTGGTGTATCGCATGCGGTGGGGCCTTTCGGGGTCAACCCCTGACATGGAGATCCTGACCCTGGGGCGTGTCGGGGATGGAACGTGGAGGGTCCTCGAGAGCCGGGAGCTGGGATCGATCCGACCTGCACTGGGCTCCATCCTGCGGCGAGTGCCGGAATCCATCCCCGATGAAGAGGAGGAAAGATCGGTCCCGGAGTGACCTGGAATCCGTGGACGATCTTCGGCAGCAGCGACGTGAAGCCGGAGAGACCGAGAGGGCGACCAATGTTTCGGGACTGCAGTGTCGTGACCACGACCCGCCCGTTGGCTGAACCCGTCGCGGCCGCCTACGTTTTCCTCCAGACGTGCTCATGCACGCCCCCTTCGAATCCCTCGTCGGTGGACACCCTCTCTTCCGGGAGACCGTTGAGATGAGATCGAGATGGATCGTAGTCCTTGCCGTCCCCCTCCTCCTTCCCGCCGCGGCCGGTGCCCAGGTTGCGAACATGCCGCAGGAAGTCAGAGAGCGCCTCGCCGAGGTCGGTCCGGTCTGGGGGGAGGACATCAGCGGCAACATCGAGAGGACGCTGGAGGTGTATACGCCCATCCTCGAAGCGGCCCCTAAGGAGGGGGTGGACGTCACCCGCGACCTATCCTACGGGCCCGACCCCAGACACCTTCTGGACATCTATCGTCCGGAAGGCGTGACGAATGCGCCCATCGTCGTGTACGTCCACGGCGGAGCGTATGTGCGAGGTGACCGGAGCGCCAACGCCGAAGTCTTTGCCAATGTGGCGACCTACTTCGCCCGGCAGGGCATGGTGGGCGTGAACACTACGTACAGGCTCGCTCCCGACGCGCAGTGGCCCGCCGCTGCGGAGGATCTCGGGAGGTTGGTACAGTGGCTCAAGGTACACGGGTCGGAGTATGGAGGAGACGGCGAGCGGATCTACCTCATCGGCCTGTCGGCCGGCGCCACGCACGTCGCAACCTACACGTTGATGCGAGATCTCCACCCTGCTTCCGGACCGGGTATTTCGGGGGTCGTTCTCATCAGCGGCCGGTACGTCATAGACCCCCAGCCCGATGACCCCAACCTCGAGAACGTCCAGGCATACTTCGGACCCGATCCCGCAGCCTACCCGGAGCGATCGCCCCTCACACATGTGGACGACGCGCCAGACATCCCGACGTTCGTGGTGATTGCCGAGTACGACAATCCCGACCTGGACACCCAGGGGGCGTTGTTGTTCGCGGCCCTGTGTGAGCGGGACCGCGCATGTCCCCGTATCAAGCGGATGGAGCGGCATAATCACCTCTCCCAGGTCTACCAGTTCAACACGGTCGACGATGAGCTGGGAAGGGAGATTCTCGAGTTCATTCGGCGAGGGCGATAGGGACGCCGACGCCTGGTTCGCTTGCTCTCTCCGGAATGGGCACCGTACCTTTTTTTGATTCGGAGGGCTTGGGAATGACCTGCCCGCGGCGCTTCTTTCAATTCACACAAATGAGATTGACGATGAGGCGAACCGGAGTCGTGCTGATGGTGGGCACTCTTCTGCTCGGATGTGAGCCTGATGACCCCGAGCTCCCCGAGATCGGGCTCCCGGCGTGTGGAGACCTCTCACCGGTCACGGTCAGCGCAGTGGATCCCTCTGCAACGGTGACGGAGATCGCCTCACCATCCGAGATCGCCCCGAACGATCGGGTCGGTTTCCCGGAGGATTATCGGGACGACTTCTTTCAGTTCTACGTTTTCGACCGGTTCGACGCACAGTTGATCTCGTACGTCTGCGCCAACGAGGTGGCGGCGAACACCGGTCCCGACGAGGACTATCCCTATGGGAGCCTTCTCCTCTCAGAGACGTGGCGGCCCGTCATGGACGAAGATGGTGCGTTAGCGGTCGACGACGACGGGCGGCTCATCCGTGGAGAGCTCGCCTTCGCCCTACTCATGCGAAAGGAGCCTGGGTTTGGCGAGGACTACGGGGCTGATCGATCGGGAGAATGGGAGTACGTGGGCTTTCTTCCCGACGGGAGTTACCACACCCGTCCCGAGGAGAGTGCAAGCTGTGCGGCGTGTCACACCATGGGCGCCATGGGAGAGCGCGACTTCGTGTTCCGGACGAATGTCCACCATCTCCCTGACCGCTACGCACGCACCGATCCGGTGGAGGAAGGGGAGATCGGAATATCGCGGATGGCCTACCACCCCGCGGACCACACCGTGTCCGTCGGTGAGACCGTGCAGTGGGAGAACAGCACCATCGACGAGACCGCCCACACCGTGACAGGGTTGGATGGTTCGTTCGGCTCGGACCCGCTCGATCCGGGTGGGACCTTCAGCCACACCTTTACGGCTCCGGGCCGTTACGAGTACGCGTGTGCCCTCCATCCGGAACAGATGCGCGGCGTCGTCGAAGTCACGGAAGATTAGGTGCGGAGGGCCCTCATCGCCCGTGGTCGGAAGCCCACTGCCCGTTGCCCTTTAGCCCAATGGCGCGGTACCTTGCCCCTGGGCGACTCCTCCATCGCCAGTGAGACTTTGTTGACTCCGTTCTGGAACCTCCCATGACTTCCACCGCGCTCTTCACGGCCTTCAACCTCCTCCTTACGCCGGGTGCCACGCCGCCGGGAGACCTGGTCATGAGCGACCGACAGAACCCTTCGGCGATCGAAGCTCTCACCGGGGAAGCTCGGTCGCAGCAGGAGGTCATACTGGTCACCGGATCCACCAGCGGACTCGGTCGCGAGGTGGCGCTCCGGCTGGGTCGGACGGGAGCCCACATCATTGTACATGGCCGCAGCGTAGAGAGAGGAGAGGAGGTCGTGGCGGCCATCGAAGCAGAAGGGGCCGGCACCGCGAGCTTCTACGCCGCAGATCTGGCTTCGTTGGAAGAGGTCCGACATCTCGCTGACATCATTTTGCGTGAATACGATCGACTGGATGTGCTGATCAACAACGCGGGGATCGGTCGTGGCGCTGATGAGTCGATTCGCGAGGTGAGCGAGGACGGACACGAGCTGCGCTTTCAGGTGAACTATCTTTCCGGGTTTCTCTTGACCCGACTTCTACTGCCTCGCATCGTCGAGAGCGCTCCCTCTCGAATTATCAATGTGGCCTCGGGGGCTCAGGCGCCCATCGACTTCGACAACGTGATGCTGGAGCGCGAGTACGACGGTTCCCGGGCCTACTCCCAGAGCAAGCTCGCCCAGGTCCTCTTCACCTTCGATCTGGCGGACGAATTGGAAGGCAGCGGTGTACTCGTCAACACGCTCCACCCCGCAACTCTGATGCCCACCACGATGGTGCTCGAGAGAGGTGCCGAGCCCGTGAGCACGGTAGACGAAGGAGCAGACTCGGTGATGAACCTGGTCACGGCTCCCGACATCGGAAGTGGGCGCTATTTCAGAGGCGTCGAGCCCGTTCGCGCTCACGACCAGGCCTATGACGAGGAAGCGCGCGCGAAGTTACGCAGCCTGAGCCGGGAGCTCACGGGTCTGGATTGATCGCAGTCGGAAGTCATGCGCCGGTTCCGACAGGTGTTTGAATCGCCCCTCCATGGACCGGCGGGTCAGTAGACGAGGCTCACCACGATGTCCCCGCTGCCGTGCACCGTGTGACAGGGCTTGTGGTACGTGACGATCGCCATGAGGCCATCCGGACCGTAATAGCCGCTCCACTTCGCGTACGCTTCCTCCTCCACACATTCCCCCTCCCGAGTGACCGCGGCGATCACCTGCTTCGAACGCACGGCCTTCTGGAGGATCCAGCTCCGGCCCCGATGCCAGTCCCTTGTCACCCGCTCCAGGATCTTGCCGCACTGGCGCCCGGACA
>SLFU01000153.1 GCA_007124095.1 Gemmatimonadota bacterium | reverse complement strand
CCTCGAACCCCCGGTTGGTGATCAGCCCGACCCGGGCTCCCTTGCGTTCGAGGATCGCATTCGTGGCGACCGTCGAGCCGTGAACCAGGAAATACGGTCGGTCCCCGATCCGGTCGAGCAGGCGCTGTAGACCCTCGAGGACTGCAGCCGCTGGATCGGCAGGTGTCGAGGGGAGCTTCAACGCTGTGAGGGACCCATCGTGGAGGAGGAGCAGGTCCGTGAAGGTCCCTCCGGTATCGACGGCCACCACGGGCGTTGACTTTCCGGGTTCACCTCTGGACATTGCCGGCCTCCGAGCGCCCTCGTTCACAATCGGTATGCCTCATGGAACTGATCCCCTCCTTCGAAGAGTTCAAGACCCTCGCTCGTAATGCACGGGTGGTCCCGGTCCGAGGTGAGTTCCTCTTCGATACCGAGACTGCGGTCACCGCCTATCACAAGCTCGCTCGACCACCCTTCGGATTCCTCCTGGAATCGGTGGTGGGAGGGGAAAAGTGGGCCCGCTACACGTTCCTCGGTACGGAACCCTCCTCCGCGTGGAGGCTCCGGGGCAGGGAGGTGACCTTGTGGACGCCGGAAGGGGGCTGGGTCCCTGTGGAAACCGAGGACCCCCTGTCGGACCTGGACCGCCGACTTCGCGCCCGGACGCCGGCCGAGGTCGCCGGCCTCCCCCGCTTCTGGGGGGGGGCGGTGGGGTACTTCTCCTACGACGTAGTGCGCCAGATCGAGCGCCTTCCGGAACTCGCCCGGGACGATCTCGAGCTTCCCGACGCCCTGGTGGTGTTCACCGACGTGGTGCTCGCCATCGACAACCTGCGTGGGCGGGCCATGGCGATACGGGCCGTGCCCGTGGAACCGGGGCTTTCCGAAGAGGAGCTTCACGATCGTTACGAGGGCGCACGGGCGGCGGTTCGGCGGGTGGTGGAACGCCTCCGCACCGAGCCGGCACCCGCTCCCCTTTCGCTCAAGGCGGAGCCACCCGGGGATCCGCCGTTTGAAAGCACGATGAGCCGGGAGGAGTACGAGAAGGCGGTGGGTCGGATACGGGAGTACATTCTGGCCGGAGACGCCTTCCAGGTCGTGCTCAGCCAGCGGCTGGGGATGTCGCTGGACGGATCCCCCTTTGACCTCTACAGGGCGCTCCGGTCCCTCAATCCCTCCCCCTATCTGTACTTCCTGGAGGCGGACGAGGTGACCCTCGTCGGCTCCTCCCCGGAGGTGCTCGCCCGTGTGGAGGAAGGCACCGTCACGGTGCGTCCGATCGCGGGCACCCGACCCAGGGGCGCGGATGCCGCCGAGGACCGCGAGTACGAAGAGGATCTCCGGGTGGACGAAAAGGAGCTCGCGGAGCACCGCATGCTGGTGGATCTCGGGAGGAACGACGTGGGACGCGTGGCCAAGTATGGCACGATCCGGGTCCCAGAGCTCATGGTCGTCGAGCGCTATTCGCACGTCATGCATCTCTGCTCTCAGGTGGAGGGGGAGCTCGAGGAGGGGCTCAGCGCGCTGGATGTACTGCGAGCCTGCTTCCCGGCCGGAACCGTGTCGGGAGCTCCCAAGATCCGTGCGATGGAGATCATCGAGGAGCTCGAGCCCGTGCGCCGCGGCCCTTATGCCGGAGCCGTCGGATACCTTGGCTACGGCGGACAGTCGATGGACACCGCAATCGCGATCCGGACGGTCGTGGTGCATGAGAATCGCGCCTTCGTGCAGGCGGGCGCCGGAGTGGTCGCCGATTCGGACCCCGGCCGGGAATACGAGGAGACCCTGAACAAGGCCCGCGCCCTCCTCCGAGCCGGTGTGATGCTCGGTCCTTCCCCGGTGGACGGAGAACCCCCGCCCGACGCCCCGCCGGCGGACAGCTGACTCGGACCCGGATGGGCTCCAGGTCTTCGAGGGCCGGGAATCAAAGGCTGCTGTAGAAATCCAGCAGGGTGAGGATTCCCTTCTCCAGATGGTCGAAGGGGAACCACTCGTCAGGGGCATGCACATTGGCTCCGGGGAGGGCGAATCCGAGGAGGATCACCTGTGCACCCAGGAGGTCCTCGAAGTCGGCCACGATCGGGATGGATCCTCCCTCACCGGCGAGGACCGGTTCCCGACCAAAGGCGTTCCGGAGGGCGTGATGGGCCGCTTCGAAGTAGGGGCCCTCCGGACGGGCCCGCCAGGGACGTCCGCTGTGGAGCTCGACCACCTCCGTTTCCACTTCCGGGGGAGTCACCTGTGTCACGTGTGCGCGTAGGAGCCTGGCGACCTCTTCGGGATCCTGATCCGGCACGAGCCGGAAGCTGATCTTCGCCATGGCCTCCGCGGGAATCACCGTCTTGGCCCCCTCCTTGACATACCCCGAAAGAATCCCGTTGACTTCGCACGTAGGGCGGATCCAGAGCCGCTCGAGCGGGGAGTACCCCCTCTCTCCCGTCAGGCCGCGCGCTCCCGTCTCCCGGAGGAGGCTTTCCTCCCGGGAAGGGAGCTCACGGATGGCCCTCCTGGTCTCCTCGTCCCATTCCCGCACCCCGTCGTAGAAGCCCTCGATCGCAACACGCTCGTCAGAGTCGTGCAGGGTCGAGAGGATCCGGGCGAGCACGACGGCGGCGTTCGGGACGGTTCCTCCGTAGGTTCCAGAGTGAAGGTCCGTGCCGGTGGCGCGCACTCGAAGCTCGAAATAGGCGAGACCGCGGAGGGAGAAGAGGAGGGAGGGCTGCCCGGCTCCGAACATGACCGAATCCGATATGATCACAGCCTCCGCCGCCAGCTGTTCCCGATGGGACTCGAGGAAGGGACGGAGGTTCGTCGAGCCGACTTCCTCTTCGCCTTCCGCGAGGACCACAACGTTCACCGGAAGGGTACCCCCGTTTCCGAGGAGGCGCTCGAGGGCCTTCAGATGGAGAAAGAGCTGTCCCTTGTCGTCTGCCGCCCCCCTTGCGTAAATCCGCCCATCTCGGACGGTGGGCGCGAAGGGAGGGGACGTCCAGAGCTCGAGGGGATCCGGGGGCTGAACGTCGTAGTGACCGTAGACGAGGAGGGTTGGAGCCTCGGGGCCGGCCCCACGCCACTCACCGAGAGCGATGGGATGCCCCGCAGTCTCCACCAACCGGGCCTCGAGTCCGGCCGCTGCAAGTGCATCGACCACCCACGCCCCGGCGGTCCTCGTCGCGTCGCGGAACTCCGACCGGGCGCTCACGGAAGGGATCTCCAGAAACTCGAAGAGCTCCCTCCGATAGCGGTCGAGGTCCGACTGCGGGAGTTGTGTGGCGGATGACATGGTGGAGGCCTCCGGAGGCGGAGACGGAAGGTCCCGTCCCGGGCCCGGTCGGGCAGGCCTGAGGCCCGGGGCCGAGCGGGACCTCAGATCAGGATCCGGGTCAGACGAAGGCGGTGCTTCCCCACCGGTAGATCCAGGCCAGAAGTGCGCTGAGAACCACCGCACCCCCCATCCCTCCGAGGCTCAGCGCGTTCGGATCCTGGAAGTGGAAGAACCCGACGCCCAGCATACCTCCGATCACCGCGCCGAAGGCTCCGAGAATGGCCAGCAGCGCTGCGTGCCCTGACTGTTCATGCGGCAGTCGCACGACGAGCTTCATCGCGAGTCCCACGAGCGCTCCGAGGACGATCCAGATTCCCACTCCAATCCAGTTTTCCATGCGGTTACCGAGTATGGCGTCGAGAGCCGAACCTGTATGGAGGATCGGCAGGACGGGTCGAAGTTCAATCCATTCGAAACTGCACCGAAAAGGTATCCAGGAAGAGGCGATCCGGCCACCCCGGCCCGAGGACGGCCTCCTACTCCTCCAACACCTTCCGCTTCAGCTCCTCGAGTCGGGCGTCGAGAAGGTCGTCGGGAGGAGGTCTGTGCGGGGATGATCCGGTGGCCTCGTCCAGTTGCAGATCCTCGACCTCCAGCTCGGCGTCGGATGTCAGCTCCATCTGCCGGACGCGCTCCGCCATCCGATCGACTTCGGTGAAGAGAGTCTCGGCGTGACGGAGGCTTTCCCGCGCGCCCGTGCGCCCTGACTCCGCGAGTAGTGACTCCCGCTGCGTGAGGGCGTTACGGAAACGCCGTCGCATCTCCGCGACCTCGGCCGAGCGCTCCTCCAACTCCTGGGAGAGGATCTCCGCCTTTCGGACCAGAATGTCGTGCCTTCGCAGGTGTCGGCCGGCGAACTCGCGGGCGAGGCGGGCGGTTTCCCCGTCGCCGATCCGCGACGCCATCTCCTCCCTCCGAAGGCAGGTCCGCGCGCTGCTCTCCTCCTGGGCGGCCCGGCTGCGGACCCCCGTGAGCTCCCTCTCCGCATTGCCGAGGCTTTCCTGCGCGTGCAGGATTTCCCTCCGCATCGCCCGAAGCAGACGATCGGCGGCCTCCGGGAGCTCATCCCGGTGCAACTCGGTCTTGAAGTTGTGAATGGCTTGGCGGAAAGCGTCCCTAAGCGAATCGAACATGGTCCGTTCGACCGTTCCGGCTCATCAGTTCAGCAGATGCTCGATTCGCTGGGCGAAGGAATTCCGGGCTCGGTGAAGCCGGCTCTTCACGGTACCGAGATTCACACCGGTGATCTCCGAGATCTCCTCGTAGCTCTTCCCCTCCAGCTCGCGGAGGCGGAAGACTAGCCGGTGGTGCTCGGGCAGCTCCTCGACGGTGTCCTCGACCAGCCGCTGGAGAAAGCGCTTCCGATAGAGGTCGTCGGGCTGCATGCTGAGGTCTTCGAACTGCAGAGGCCGATGGTCGTCGTCCCAGTTGCTGGTGAGCTTCTGGAAGAGGACGAGGGGGCTGCGGGACCGGTTGCGGAGCTCATTCTTCGACAGGTTTCTCGCGATCGTGTATACCCAGGTCGAGAACTTCTTGCTCGTATCGAAACGGTGGAGATGCCGAGTCACCCGGATGAAGGCCTCCTGCACCAGGTCCTGAGCGCGATCAGAATCCCCGGTCTTGCGGGTGATGAAATGGACGAGCCGGTCCTTGTAGCGGTCGAAGAGCTTCTGGAAGGCCCCAGTCCGACCGCTGAGGTGCGCCGTGACGAGCTCCTCGTCGCTCAGCTCGTCCAGGTCCCTCCGGTGGAGCTCTGCATTGGCGGGCGATATATTGTTCTGTTGCCTTGAAGTCTCTGGCATTTCACTGTTTATCCCTGGTTCAAGTCGCACTGAACTGGAGAGGACAAAAAAGGGCACCGTACCTCTCGGACACGGGCCCTCCACTTTATCTCTAATCCCACTGCCGGTAGGGAGTCGCCTACTTGCCGACTAGTAAACAATATGGGCGAGTTCGCTTCCAACTTCAAGGTCCGCATCCGTATGGACCTACGGCTCGGACCGGATCCTTCGTGACCTGCGACGCGGACGTGAGGGAACTCAAACGGGAAGGTCGGGTGGCTGTTGCTCGTCTTCCAACGGCCTGTCAAGTTGTTGCCGAGCTCGGTTGTCGCCACGACATTGGATTCTTCGGTTCCGCCACCCCTCCTGAGAGTCTATGACCCTCGAGCCGAACACCTCCCGCACGACCCCCGTTCCCGCCGGCCGCCCGCGCAGGGTGCAGGCGCGGGTCGCGCTCGCCCTCCTGGAGGCGCTCCGCGTCCAGGATCTCCCTCCCGAGCTTCTGGACGATGAGAACGTGTCGATCACCATCCCACGGCGGTTCGGGCTCTCGGGAGTGGTTGACGTTCAGATCCGCCGGTACCGGGAGGCGGCATCGCGCCGGGCTCGAATCCCGGAGTCCGAGGTGGTGGACCTCATTCGCTTCGTGATTCGGCGACCCGACGCCGACGAGGTCTTCCACGCCGCGGGGCGGTCCCTTCCGGGAACCCCGGAATCCCCGGGGTGGCGTCGGGTGCTACCCGCTCGGACCGCTTTCGCGCTGGCTCGTCGGAAGGTCAACCGAAGCCTCCGTGCGCTCTTCGGGGGACCGCTCGTCCGGGTGGTCGGTGTGCCCTTCGAGCTCCAGGCCGTTCACGAGCTCCTGGTGCACGCGGACCCGGGCGGCGACGCGTGTGCCCTGGTCACAGGGCTTTCGCAAGGAGTCCTCGACGCCTACGGTGTCGGGTCGAAAGTGCTGCGGCACTCGGCTTGTCGGGGGCGAGGGGATTCCCACTGCCTGTGGGCGACGGAGAGTTGAAGCTCGGTGTCGGGTCGGCCTTCGCGAGGCCTGGGAGGTCGAATCTCAAGAGTCGGAGGTGGGGACATTGGTGAGGTTGAATGAAGGGGAGCGGGCGCCGGACTTCGAGCTTCCCGCGGATGAGGGCTCCCGGGTTCGGCTCGCGGACCTGGAAGGGAGTAGAGTGGTTCTCTTCTTCTATCCGAAGGACGACACTCCTGGGTGCACCACCGAGGCGTGTGAATTTCGGGACGCGCTGCCGAAGATCAGCGAGGCGAAGGCCGTCGTCCTCGGGATCTCCCCTGACCCAGTGGAGTCCCACCAGAAGTTCAGGCTCAAATACGACCTCAACTTTCCCCTCCTGGCCGACGAGGAGCAGGAGGTCGCCAAGGCCTATGGAGTCTGGAAGGAGAAGTCGATGTTCGGACGGAAGTTCTGGGGGGTCGAGCGGACGACCTTTCTCATCGACGGGAGGGGGACGATCCGGAAGATCTGGAGGCGGGTGAGGCCGAAAGGGCACGCCGAGGAGGTCGCGAAGGTCCTTCACCAGGAGCGGTGAGCCCGCCAGCTGGCCGAGGGAATCGTGGGAGTTCAATTACCCTTCACGGGGATCTCAGAACGGGGAGCCGATGGAAATCGTAGCCTGGATACTTGTCGTCGTCCTCGGGGCTTGGCTGCTGGTCGTCGTCTTCGCGGCATTGGCAGCGATCCTGGCCTACAGGGAAGAGGAGAACCCCTACCGGGCCGCCCTCGACGCCTTCTTCCCCTTCAGGAAAGGGAATCCGTATTCGTCGGCGCTTCGGCGGCTCGACCGGCAGCTGGAGGAGGGTGAGGCGGTCGGCACTCCGGATCCCGACGATCCCCCGGAGGTGAGAAGGCTCCGGATGGCCCTGACCGGGAAGCGGCTCGAATCCCCGGGCGCAAAAGGGGAGGGCAAAGAGGACCCTGGGGAGCGCGCGCTGCTGGGCCTGGTCCGGTACGTTCAGCAGGCTGTGGTGACCCCGCTACGGGAGGCGCTCGACAGAGGCGGCGAGCCGGGTTTGGTGCAGGACGCCGTCTCCGCCCTGGAAGACCTCGAGGCGTACTCCGGGAACCGGGAGGGAGAGCCGGTTCAGGCCGAGAACCTGGTCTCCGTGATCCAGTCGGTGACCCGGGAATACGCGCTCGAGACGGGGGTCCCGGTCAAGTTTCGGGGACCGGGCGGTGCGATTCCGGTGAAAGTGGCGCCGGAACGCTTCAAGGACGCCTTTTTCCTCCTCCTCTCGAACGCCGGACGGTTCGGGGAAGGCCGGACTGTGGAGGTGGTCGCTGAAGTCGAGGGGGGGACGGTGTGGGTCCGAGTGCGGGACCGAGGTCCCGGCTTTGCGCCGGATGCGCTGGAACGGGCGTTCGAGCCCTTCTGGACCACTGAAGCGGACGCCCTCGGAATGGGGCTCACTCAGGCGCAGAGGCTCCTGGCCCTTTCCGGCGCACGTGTCCAGATCGGAAATCGCGAGGACGACGAAGGAGGGGCGGAGGTTTCGGTGTCCCTCGACCGGGAAGGCTGACTCGAGCCGCGTCGCCGAATGGGCATCACCATTGAGGCTTCCTCGAGCGGGTGGCGTACGCCCCGGTGACCCCCACCAGGAGAAACCCCAGCCCGACCCATCCCATCGGGGTCAGCACCTGATCGAGAAGAGCTATTGCGAGAAGAGTCGCGACCAGGGGCTCGATCGTGGTCCCGATCGCGGCTCGCCCGGCTTGCAGCGTTCGCATCGCGTTGAAGAGGAGGAGCGGAGCCGCGGCAATGGTCAGAAAGCCGAAGAGGATCAGCGTCCCCCAAGCCACTTCGTCCTGGGGAAGAATCACCGACTCACCCCGAAGGACCCAGACCGAAGCGAGGAGGACCGATCCCCCGAGAGTGCTCCAGAAAAGCGGTGCGAGGGGGCCATAGGGACCGCTGAAGCCCTTCCCGAAGATGGTGTAGCTCGCATACGAGATCCCACAGAGGCAGCCCCAGAGGATTCCCCGGAAGGTGAGCTCGACGTCCAGGCCCTCCGCTCCCATGACGGTGAGCCACACCCCTGCCACGGAGAGGAGGGCCAACGCCCCCTTGACCGGGGTGATCGGCTCTCCGAAGAGCACTCTGGACCCGAGGATCACGAGGGCCGGAGCGAGGTACAGGAGGGCCACGGTAGCGGGGACCCCGACCGAATCCGTGGACATCTGGTAAGCGAGTTGGAAGAGGCCCACGATGACTCCCCCTCCCAGGATCATGGCCAGAAGCGCTCGCCGCCGGGGACGGATTCGTCGGCCCTGCCAAAAGATGAGGATCAGTCCGAGAAGGAGCCCACCGGTAGCGGGCCGGAGGATGGCCACGCTGGTCGGAGGCAGTCCCATCCGGTGGAGGGCGATCGAGAAGGGGCCCGAGGTGGCCCACAGGGTTCCGGCCAGCAGAACCTGGAGATACGCTATGGCGGTGCGGCCTCCTTCGGGGGCTGGGTGCTCCAAAGCCGACTCTCCCTCTAGATTGGTCGAGATACGCGTTGATCAAGGTGAGACGGCCGGGCCCGACTTCGACCACGCCTCCGCAGTGGACGACTGAACCTAAGATGAATTCCCAACCTGCGTACGGGTTTGTTTCCCGAATCGCTCCGCGACTTCGTCCCTACAGGGGGCCACTGGTGGTCGCCTCGGTCCTCATCCTCATCGGGACGGGGATCGGCCTCGCCTTCCCCCTCGTGGTCAGGGAGCTCCTCGACGCCGCCTTCCTGGCCGGCGACCGGGGGATGCTGGATCGGATCGCCGTCGTCCTGGTCGGCCTCTTCCTTTTCCAGGCCGTGGTCAACTTCGGCCAGAGCTACCTGGCGGCTTCCGTCTCTGAGAGAGTCATCGCCCGGCTTCGCAAAGATCTCTTTGCCCACCTCGTGACGCAGCCCCCGGGATTCTTCGCCAGGCGGCGGGTCGGCGAGTTGTCGTCGCGTCTGGCCTCCGACGCGGGACTCATCCAGGGGATTCTCCGGTTCGGGGTCCCAGAGCTCGTCCGGCAGGGCCTCTTTCTCGTGGGTGCGCTCATACTGGTCACGTTCACGCACCCGAGGCTCACGCTCGTCACCCTCGTGGCGATCCCCCCGACCGTGTTGGCGGGTTGGCTTCTCGGCCGGAGGGTACGGCGGCTCAGCACCGGGATCCAGGATCGCCTGGCCGCTGCGGTCTCCCGAGCGGAGCAGGTGTTCACCCAGATCTCCACCGTGCAGAGCTTCACCCGGGAGGAGTGGGAGCGGAGGGGGTTCGCCGAGGAGGTGGACGCGACCCGGGACGAAGGGCTGCGCAGAGCGGTCGCTCGTGCGATCCTCACGGGCGTCGTCACCTTCACGGCATTCGGGGCGATCGTCCTGGTGCTCTGGGAGGGAGGAAGGTTGGTCCTCGACGGAACCCTGACCCCGGGAACGCTCGTGGCCTTCCTCCTCTACGCCGTCACGATCGCCGGCGCGGTCACCTCCCTGGCGGGCTTCTGGGGCAACTTCCAGGAGGCATCCGGAGCGGCGCGACGGATCTTCGACCTCCTGGATCACCGCACGGAGCTCCAGGAGCCGGAGCGTCCGGTACAGGTCTCCGGTAAGCTCCGGGGGCATGTCACCTACGAGGGCGTTCGCTTCCGGTACGGGGAAGATCTTCCGGAGGTGCTCCACGGCATCGACCTGGAGCTCTTCCCCGGGGAGACGGTGGCGCTGGTGGGGGGATCCGGGGCGGGAAAGAGTACCTTGGCGGCCCTACTTCCCCGGTTCTACGACGTCACCGGTGGCCGAGTCTCGGTCGATGGGATCGATGTCCGGGAGCTCGCGCTGGATGATCTCAGGGAGGCGATCGGCGTGGTGCCGCAGGAGCCGATGCTCTTCGCCGGCTCGGTCTGGGAGAATCTGCGCTACGGAGACGAGGACGCCACCGACGACGAGGTGCGCGCTGCCGCCCGCGAGGCGCATGCTCACGAGTTCATTTCGGGATTTCCGGATGAGTACGATCAGGTGGTCGGGGAGCGGGGCGTGACCCTCAGCGCAGGGCAGCGCCAGCGCGTGGCGATCGCCAGGGTCTTGCTGAAGGCGCCGGCGATCCTGATCCTGGACGAAGCGTCGTCGGCCCTGGATGCGGAGAGCGAACGACTCGTCCAGAATGCGTTGGATCGGCTGATGGAGAACAGGACCACTCTGGTCATCGCCCACCGGCTGTCCACAATCCTCCGGGCAGACCGGATTCTCGTCCTGGATCAGGGGGAGATCGTGGCTCAGGGCAACCACCTCGAGCTCCTCGAAAAGAGCAACCTCTATGCTCGCCTGTACCGGAGGCAGTTCGACGAGGCGATCGCCTCAGCCGGAGAGGGCGCCGGCTCCCCGGCCCTCGCCCGCGGGCTTCCTCCCTCCGGCGGGGGCTGAACCCTCGGCGGAAGCCCGGGGTGGCCCGCCGGTGCCCTTCGATAGGAACTCGAAGCTGTCCTCCGAGAGCCAACCATACTCTCCGGCCATCGCCTTCCGGGCCACCTGGTAGGTCGCCGCGTCGTCGTTTCGAAAGAGGGAGGTGAACCGGGCCTCGATCCTGCGTTTCGCTTGGCGGCAGAAGGCGTCCGCCAGCTCCTCGGGGCTGCGGTCTCCAGGGTTCTCCGTCACCAGCTTCCGGGCCCGTACGCAGGTCCCGGAAATCATGAAGCACTCGGCCCCGATGTCGACCAGCCGTCCCAGCACCGCCTGCTTTTTCTCCAGCCCCGCCCCGAATCGGACCATGCAATGGAATAGATTGCGGGCGAGCCTTCGGGAGGTTCTCTCCACGTAGCGGAGGTGGCGGGCGAGGGCCCCGAACTCGGAGTATCGCGGGGGAAGGCTCCACCCCAGCCACCGGGTAGGGTACCACCAGGCATAGTGGAGAGCGCTCCGGACCGCGCCGGCGAACCGGCGACCCGCGGGGGCGCGGGGGTCTACGAGATCGCCGGCAACCTTCAGGTGGGTGTCCACCGCTTCCCGGGCGATGAAGAGTCTCATGATCTCGGAAGATCCCTCGAAGATGAGGTTGATCCGGAGGTCTCTCACACTCCTCTCGACCGGGTAGGGTGTCTCTCCTCGGGCCCGGAGAGAGTCCGCGGTTTCGTAGCCCCGGCCCCCGCGGATCTGAAGCGCGTCGTTGGCGATCTCCCAGGCCATCTCCGTGTGCCAGAGCTTGACGATGGCTGCCTCGAGCCGGATGTCCAGCTTCCCGGAATCCGCGAGAGCCGAGGCGATCTCGGTGCCCGCATCCATCGCGAAGGTGTTGGCGGCCATCCTGCCGAGCTTCTGGGCGATCGCGTCGTGCTTACCGATCGGCTGCCCCCATTGGACCCGCTCAGCGGCCCATCGACGCGAAAGCTCGAGGGATGTCTTGCCCGCCGCCGAGCAGAAGGCGGGAAGGGAGAGCCGGCCGGTGTTCAGGGTGATCAGAGCCAGCTTCAGTCCCTGTCCTTCACCCCAGATGATGTTCTCCGCGGGAACCCTCACATTCTCGAACCGGATCACCCCGTTCGAGATTCCCTTCAGGCCCATGAACTGGCATTCGTGGACGACGTTCACCCCTTCCCAGCCCGTCTCGACGATGAACGCAGTGATGGGACGCTTCGACTTGATCCCCTCACGGGCCGGTGTGCGCGCCATGACCACCATGATCTCCGCACGTGGCCCGTTCGTGCACCAGAGCTTCTCGCCGTTGAGGATCCAGGCGGAGCCATCCTCGGTAGGTGCGGCCGATGTGGACATCCCGGCGGGGTCGGACCCCACCTCGGCCTCCGTGAGGGCGAAGGCCGATAGGGCGCCCTTGGCGAGCCGGGGGAGGTACTTTCGTTTCTGCTCCTCCGTCCCGAAGAGACTGAGAGGCTTGGGCACCCCTATCGACTGGTGGGCGGAGAGAAAGGCGCTCGTGGAGCCGCACCGCGACGCGACGATCCCGAGCGCCCGATTATAGGTCACCTGGGAGAGGCCGAGCCCCCCGTATTCTCTGGGGATCTGAACTCCGAAGGCCCCAAGGTCTCTCAGGCCGTCGAGAACCTCCTCGGGCAGGTGCCCTTCCCGGTCGATGGCGTCACCGTCGATGCGGGTAAGGGTGAAGCTCCGGAGCTTTTCGAGGAAGTCTCGGCCCCTGGCCTCCTCCTCCGGATCGGGCTCCGGGTGCGGGTGAATCAGATCCAGCCGGAAGCGCCCCTCGAACAGGTGCCGCATGAAGCTCTCCCGCTCCCACTTCTCCTCCCGAGCCGCTTCGGCGACCTGGCGGGAATCGATCTCGTCGGCCCGGGCCTTCCCTTCGCTTCGATCGGCCATGGCAGTCCACCCGGAAGAGGTAACGTCAGCGCTCTTCTACCCCCTCCATACCCGGGGGTTCTTTCGGTTTCCTCCGCCTCGGTGGGGGGGACGACATCACCTCGTCCGGGTCAAGCACCGTGCGTCTCCGGGGCCCGGGGTGGAGGAGCTCGCGAATCTCTCCCATCCGGGCCTCGCCGTCCGACTCGCCGATCTCCATGAGTCGGCGGAGATATCCCGGTTCGAAGAGGAGGAAGGAGAGGAGGTCGGGGCTGCGGGTTTCGTTCGTTCCCAGACCTCGCATCAGGAAGCGGAAGAAGAGCGGCAGTCTGAGTTCGAACTCCTCGGCGAGCTGGCCGAGATCCCGGGAGGGCCTTAGGGTGAGCAACTTCAGGATCCTGAACGTGCCCCGCTCCTCCGGTGGGACTCGTCGGATGAGGTCGTTCATAGCTTCGGCCCGCAGCGCGTCCTGGTCGAGGAGATCGAGGAAGATGGAGTTCATCAACGATCCGATGACCTGTGCCGGAGGAGGGTATCCCGGGATGAGCGACCGTTCGGATTCCCGCTCCAGCCGAGCGAATCGAGTCGAGATCGCCAGGACCCTGCCGGCTCCCAGGTGGAGCGCCGGAGACATGGGAGCCGCGAGGCGGATCCCGCCGTCCCCATACCAGTGCGGTCCGATCTGTACGGCCGGGAAGAAGAGGGGGAGGGCAGAGGAGGCCATCACGTGATCCAGCCCGATCGCCGTGAGCCTGGCCTGGCGTTGCGGGCGGGACCACTCCTTGATTCCCCTTCCCTGGATCCAGGTGACCGACTTCCCGGTGGTGTAAGAAGACGTGCTGATTGCGACGGCTTTGAGTCGCCCGGCTTCAACCTTCTGCTGGATCCCGGGAATCACACCGTCCTCCTCGTGGAGCGCCCGCGCGAGGAACCGCCGGAGAGGCGAAGTGTCCACCAGGCTCCGGATCGTCGGAGGGCCCACCAACCCCCCGGATACGAGCTGAAGTCCCCAGCGCAAGGTGTTCAGGGCAAGATAGCGGGGGTCCACATTGAAGACCTGCTCGACCGTGAGCGACTCCCAGAGTCGGGCCAGGTCTTCGACCGCCTCCAAGAAGTTCCCTTGATGGGCGGCCAGGTGCACGGCATTGATGGCTCCGGCCGAGACGCCGGTGACGATCGGAATCTCGAGATCGGGCTCGCGGCGGGCGAGCGCCCGCAAGAACCCCACCTGGTAGGCAGCTCGCGCTCCGCCACCGCCCATGAGGAGCGCCAGCTCTCCTTCACCGGAGGAATTCGGGTCCACTCGGGGTTCGGGTGTATCGTCGGACATGCCTCGACCGGCCAGGGTTTCCGTACCTGCGTTGCCGCTTCAGGGAGAGGGGGCGTACCGTCCAGGCATCATAGGCCGAACCCCAACAAGGTGCGATTTATCGCGAGCACCCCGAACCAGATGAGGAGGAGGGCGACGACCGCGCCCACCAGGTGGGGGGCGTACCGCCGCTCTTCCGGCGCGCGGCGGCGCATGACCGAAAGTGGCACCTGCGCGGCGACCGCGGCGAAGAGCATCAGGAAGATGTGCCCGATGAGGGCGGGGTAGAACCGCCCCGAGACGAGCAAGAAGAATCCCAGGAGGACCTGGAGGTGGAGGAGCCCGGCGAAGGAGGCGGCAGTAACGCGCATCCCGCGATCGTAGGGCCGGTCCGTGATCAGGCCGTAGAGGGCGTATGCCACCACCACGACCCCAGCCAAGAGAACGAGGTAGCGGAGTCCAGAATGAGCGTGAAGAAGTCCGGTGACCATGGATTTCCTTTCGGAGCCGTTGGAGGCGTGAAGGTGCTTGGGGACCGTCCCCTGAGGTCCAACACGATACCAAGGGGCGGGGTTCGAGGCATCCCCCTCATCGCCGTGGCGCCCGGGAACCGGTCGGCTCTGTGATGACGGAGCCAGGGAGCACGGGGCAGTCGGAGCCGTCCGGAAAGGCCCTAGTAGAGGAGGTTCCTGGGGCGCCCGCGCCGCGGGAGGTCCTGACTCGCCTGCACGGCTTGCCGGGACGGGTACTCCTCGAGAGCGCGGGGGGCGGTGCCGGCTACTCCCTCTTCGCCTGCGACCCGGTGCTCGTCTTCCGTGTCCGGGAGGGGAGAGCGACCCTCGCCGGCGAGTCGGCTGTGACTGGATCGGGTGGATTGGACGTCTCCGGCACTGCCCTCGACGTGCTGGAGGTGCTGCTCGGGACATTGAGGGGACCCCCGCCCCCGGCGGGAATCCCCTTCGCTGGGGGAATGATCGGGTATCTCGCCTACGAGGTGGGGGATTCGCTCGAGGATCTTCCGCCGCCGCCGCCCGACGATGTAGGGATGCCGGAGGCCTGGTTCGGGGTCTACGATCGAGCCCTCCTCTGGGATCATCCGTCCGGGAGGTGCCGAGCGGTGGCGACCCCCCTTCCGGGCCGGTCGCCGCGAGAGGCCCGCTCCCGCCTTCGAGAGCTGGTCTCGATCGTGCTAGGGGCAGGGCCCGTCGCGTCCGATTCAGCTCCCTGGGCGACGAGGGGTTCGGCCGCCCGCGCGTCGGGGCCCCTTTCACCCTCCTCAAAGCCCATCTCCTCCCTCACGGAGTCCGGGTTCAAGAAGGGGGTGGAGCGGATCCGCGATTACATCCGCGCCGGCGACCTCTTTCAGGCCAACCTCACCCGACGGATCTCGGTTGTCGCGAAGGGTCTCCAGGGCGATGCCTTCTACGAAAAGCTCGTGGGCGAGAGCCCGGCGGCTTTCGCGGCCTATCTGGACACCGGAGAGGGAGAGGTGGCGTCGATCTCTCCGGAGCTCTTCCTCTCGTTACGAGGTGACCGGATCGAGACTCGCCCGATCAAGGGAACGGCCCGCCGCGGCGCCACCCCGGAGGAGGATGTCCGCCGTCGGCAGTGGCTGATGGCCAGCGAGAAGGATCGGGCGGAGAACGTAATGATCGTGGATCTGCTTCGGAACGACCTCTCCCGGGTATCTCGCCCGGCGTCGATCGCGGTGCCCGAGTTGGTGGCGCTGGAGACCCATCCCACCGTACACCACCTGCGATCCACCGTGGTGGGCAGGTTGGAGCCGGGGTTGGGTCCGATCGATCTCCTTCGGGCGACCTTTCCCGGCGGGAGCATCACCGGGGCCCCAAAGATCCGGGCGATGGAAGTCCTCCGGGAACTGGAACCCGTGCGGCGGGGGGTGTACACGGGGACCCTGGGGATCCTCGGTTTCCACGGGGACCTGGATCTCTCGGTTGCCATCCGAACTGCCGTTCTCCGCGACGGGTGGGTACGATACGGAACCGGCGGTGGCATCACCCTTTCCTCCGATCCCGACGAGGAATGGATCGAGTCCCGGGACAAGGCGAAGGCCTTCTTCCGGGCCCTGGCCATCGAAGAGGAGCCATGATTCTCCTTCTCGACAACTACGACTCCTTTGTGCACAACGTGGCCCGAGCCCTCCGGGAGCTCGGTGCCGCGGTAGAGGTGGTGCGGAGCGACCGGGTGACGGTGGAGGAGGCGCTCGAGCACCCCCCCTCCGGTCTCGTCATCTCCCCGGGGCCGCGCACTCCGCTCGAGGCGGGGGTGAGCGTGGAGCTCGTGAGGGCGCTGTCGGGCCGGATCCCCGTGCTCGGCATCTGCCTCGGGCACCAAGCCATCGCCCGTGCATACGGGGCGTCGGTAGTCCGCTCCGCCTTCCCAACACACGGGCGGGCGAGCGCGATTCACCACGAGGGGGAAGGGCTCTTCCATGGAGTCCCTTCGCCCTTCCCAGCGGGGCGATACCACTCCCTGACGGTAGAGCGGAGCACGCTCCCGAACGAGCTGGAGCCGGCGGCGTGGACCGCCGAAGGTGAAGTGATGGCCATTCGGCATCGGGAGCACCCCGTGTGGGGAGTACAGTTTCATCCAGAGTCGGTGCTGACCCCGTCCGGAGACGTTCTCCTCGGGAACTTCCTCTCCCTGGTCGACCTTCGACCGCTGACTCCGACCGCGACCCAGCTCCTCGACGTCGTGCTGGAACCCGGGTGAGGGCGCGATCGACGCCGAGCATGGTGGGTTCGGACGACCGGGGGCTTCTCCTGGGCGACGGGGTCTTCGAAACCGTGCGGCTGTACGGTGGCCGACCGGTCTTTCTGGAGCGCCACCTCGCGAGGATGGAGGTGGGAGCCCGCACTCTCGGGATCCCCATTCCCGAGAAGTTGAGATCCCGTGTCGGGGAAGCGATGCGGGGATGGGATGGAGAGGACGCCGCGCTCCGGATCACCCTGACGCGCGGCCCAGGGGCCGGCTTGGCTCCTCCTCCCGATCCCCGCCCGGAGCTGATTGTCTCCGTGCGCGGATGGAGCGAGGATCCCGGTGTCTTACAGCGTGGCCTCTCGGCCCGCCTGCACGGCCGAGTCGACGAGCAGGCTCTGGTAGTCGGGGTGAAGGCGATCGGCTATACCGAGCGAATCCAGGCCCTACGGATGGCGCGATTGGCGGGGGCCGACGAGGCCCTGATCCGGAATTCCCGGGGCCGGGTGGTGGAGGGCTCCGCCTCCAACGTCCTCGCTGTGGCGGGAGGCGATACCCTCCTCGCCCCTGGTCCGGAGGAAGGGGCGCTCGCAGGGATCACGCGTGAGCTTCTCCTGGAGATAGCGGAGGATCTGGGACTCCGGAGCGATCCAAGGGGGCTCGAGCCGTCGGAGCTGGAAGAAGTCTCGGAGCTGCTCCTTTCCTCCTCATTGCGCGGAGTTGTGCCGGTCACGGAGATCGAGGGCCGCGCGGTGGGCACGGGGCGACCCGGACCGATCTTTCGAGCGCTCAGGCAGGGGTTGGGGGAGCGGGTCGGGCGCCTGCTCCGGGAATGACGGGGACCGTGTCAGCTGGACACCCCGCCTCCCTCGCGCTGTTTCTCGAGGGCGCGTCGAACCACTTCCTTCACCTTCGCGTCCATGTCCTCAGCCTTGAGCATCCAATGCAGGTAGTCGGGCTCGTCCCGGGCCACGAGGGCGAGGGGCCGGTCTCGATGTTTTCCCCTCCGGAAGATCGGCTTCTCGCCCCCCGAATCGCGGAACCACCGGTCCGCCTCGGTCTCGAAGGGCCGCACCTCGTCGCAGTAGGTGTCGAGCGCTCCCAGGTCCCTCGGAAGGTGAGAGTAGCGTTCGAGCTGGGCGGCCAGGACCTGCGCGGTGGCCCGGGTGTCCGCCAGAGCCGAGTGGGCGTCCTCGAGGTCGCGGTCCAGGTAGAAGCGAACCGCGGCCGAAAGGTCGCGGGGCTCCTCGCGATGGAAGATGAGCTGGACGTCGATCAGTCGACGGTCCTCGAGGTCGAAGGGGACTCCCGCGCGACCGAACTCGGCAAGGAGCATCGGGAGGTCGAAGCGCCGGAGGTTGAATCCCCCGAGGTCGCAGGGGTCGAGTTGCTTCGCCAGACTCCGGGCACGGGCCGAAAAAGGGGGCTCTCCAGCCACGTCTTCGTCAGTGATTCCGTGAATTGCAGTCGCTTCGGGAGGGATGGGCATCTCCGGATTGAAGCGACGCACCTTCTCGGTCACGTCCCCGTTGGGCGCCAGCCGGACAATCGCGAGCTCGATGATCCGATCGTTCCCGATTCGAAGCCCTGTCGTCTCCAGGTCGAGGAAGACGAGAGGGCGTTCAAGCTGCACCGGAAAGGGTAGGGGATCGGGCATGAACAGGATAGTTTGGGAGCGGGGCGATCTCGGTGGAGGTGTGACGTGAACCTGAACGTAGGCGGCTGTCGGCGGTCCGCAAAGGGGGCTTCGGGAACCGCGGCCGTCGATCGGGAGGCATGTGGGTCATGGTCCCTGGAGCGGAGAAGGGTGAACGGGAGAGTGGGGCTGGGTCGATGCGGGTGATCGAGATCACCCGACCCGGGGGTCCGGAGGTGCTGCGGCTTGCCGAGCGTCCTCTTCCCGAGCCGGGGAGAGGCGAGCTTCGGGTGCGCGTTACGGTGTCCGGGGTCAACCGCGCCGATCTCCTCCAGCGACGGGGGAGGTATCCCGCACCCCCCGGCGTCCCCCCGGATGTTCCGGGCCTCGAGTTTTCGGGGGAAGTGGATCGCGTCGGGGAGGGCTGCCGGCTCCGATCCGTCGGAGAGCGGGTCATGGGGATCCTGGGAGGAGGCGGGTACTCCGAGTCGGTGCTGCTCCCGGAGCGGGAGGCGATCCGGGTCCCGGAGAAGCTTTCGCTGGAGGAGGCCGGAGCGATTCCCGAAGTCTTTCTGACGGCGTGGGACGCCCTCTTCCTCCAAGCCGGGCTTCAGGCGGGGGAGACGGTTCTCATTCACGCTGTCGGAAGTGGGGTGGGGACGGCGGCCCTTCAGCTCGCGCGAGCCGCCGGAGCCATCACCGTTGGGACCTCACGCACTCGGGCGAAGGTGGACCGGGCCCTTTCAATGGGGTTGGATCACGGGCTGACCATCGACGAGGGCGCGAGCTGGGCGGAGCCCGTCCACGATCTTCTCTCCGGGAGGGGGGTGGATGTGATCTTGGATCTCGTGGGGGCGGCCTATCTCGAGGACAATCAGGCAGTTCTCTCGGAGAGGGCACGTTGGGTGGTGGTGGGCGTGCCCGGAGGGGGGAAGGGAACCCTCGACCTGAGGCGGATGATGGTGAAGCGGGCTTCGCTCCGAGGGACAGTGCTTCGTGCCCGGCCTCCTGAAGAGAAGGCGACTCTGGCGCGGGAGTTCGAGCGAGTTGTCATTCCCCTCTTCGCCTCCGCCCGACTCCACCCGGTAGTGGATCGGATCCTTCCGGCCACGAAGGCGGCTGAGGCGCATCGGCGGATGGAGGCGAACCGGTCCTTCGGGAAGCTCCTCTTGAGCTGGAGGGAGTCCGAGTCACACGAGTCATAGGGAAGGTCTCGAAGCGCCGCGACTCCGAATCCCTCGGATACGGCTTCGGGATCCCCTCCTCTCGCACGTTCAGTCTACCCCGAGGGACTCCCGGACGATTCTGGCCTGAGTTGCGTTGTGCTTGGAGGTCTTCCCCTCGGCGGGGCTGGCTCGCTCCGGACGCGAGACGTGGCGAAGCTGGACCTCTCGGGGCACGACGGCGCGGAGCCGCGGTCCGACGTAGGAGAGCGCGCCCATGTTCCTCGGCTCCTCCTGGGTCCAGACTACCTCCTCGAGATTGGGGTACCTCTCGATAAGCGCCTCCAGCTCGCGAGCCGGGAACGGATAGAGCTCTTCCAGGCGCCCCAGTGACACGTGCCGGAGCTCCTCCCTCGACTCGTGGGTGAGGAGGTCGTAGTAGATCTTCCCGGAGCAGAGAATCAACCGCGTGATGTCCTCCGGAGCGCCGGGTGGCTCGAAGTCGGCGAGGACCGGCTGAAAGGTGCCCTCCGTCAATTCGTCCACTCCCGATGTGGCTCGCGGGTGCCGGAGGAGACTCTTGGGGGTCATCGTCACCAGAGGCCGGACGGGCGTGGCGATCGCCTGCCTCCGAAGGAGGTGGAAATACTGGGCCGGGGTCGTGGGGTATGCGACCCGCATGTTGTCTTCTGCGCAGAGTTGGAGGAACCGCTCGAGGCGCGCGGACGAGTGCTCCGGGCCCTGCCCCTCATGAGCATGGGGAAGGAGGAGGGTGAGCCGGGAGAGCTGGCCCCACTTGGCTCGCCCCGAGGCGATGAACTGATCGACGATCACCTGGGCTGCATTCACGAAGTCGCCGAACTGGGCCTCCCAGAGGACCAGGGTCTTCTCCGAGAGGACCGAATAGCCGTATTCGTACCCCATGACGGCAATCTCGGAGAGGGGTGAGTTGTAGACTTCGAATCGCGCTCCACCCATCTCGCGCAGGGGAATGATCGACTCCCCGGTCTGATGGTCGTGAAGTACGAGGTGCCGTTGGGAGAAGGTCCCCCGCTGCGAGTCCTGTCCGCTGAGGCGTACCGGAGCCCCGTCCTTCAGGATCGATCCGAAGGCCAGGCTCTCGGCGTGGGCCCAATCCAACCGGCTCTCGGGTCCGAAGTCGTTCTTTCGCCGCTTCAGCTGCCGCTCGAGCTTGGGGTGGATGTGGAAGTCCGCGGGAACGTCCAGCGTCCCGTCGTTGACCTCCTTCAATGCCTCGAACGGCACGGCGGTGTGCACCTTCGCCGGCTCGGGTTCAGGGGTTGGCGGGGGGAGCGGATCGTGTCCGCCCTCTTCGGTCTCCTCCCTCACCTCCTCCTGGGCACGCCGGATGTTTGCCACGAACTCGTCATCCAGCGTGCGCACCTCGTCCTCGGTAACTGCGCCCTCCTTCACCAGTCGCTCGGTCCATAGGCTGAGGACCGAGGGATGGTCCGCAATCTTCTCGTAGAAGAGGGGCTGCGTGTATGTGGGCTCGTCCCCTTCATTGTGCCCGTAGCGCCGGTAGCCGACCAGGTCGATGACCACGTCGTCGTGGAAGGTCGCTCGATAGGCCATAGCGAGGCGCATGGCGGCGAGGCAGGCCTCCGGATCGTCAGCGTTCACATGCAGGATCGGAATGTCGTATCCCTTCGCGAGGTCCGAGGCGTACCTCGTCGAGCGTCCGTCCAGAGGGTCGGTGGTGAACCCCACCTGATTGTTCACAATGATGTGGACCGTTCCGCCGACAGAGTATCCCCGGAGTCGGGCCAGGTTGAGGGACTCCGCTACCACGCCCTGGGCCGCGAAGGCCGCGTCCCCGTGCATGAGGATGGGTACCACGGACGACTGTTCCTGGACGCTCGATCTCTTCGGTCCCGCGAACTGCAGGGTCCGGGCCATCCCACCCACGATCGGATTGACGAATTCCAGGTGACTCGGGTTCGGGGCGAGGGTCACCTCCACCTCAGTGCCGTCGTCGAGGAGGTAGGACCCCTGGGCGCCGTGGTGGTACTTCACGTCTCCGGTGCCGGGGACGTGAAGTGCCAGGGCACCGTCCTCCTGGGGTGCGCCCTCGAACTCCCGGAGGAGGGCCGAGTAGCGAATCCCGAGGATGTGGGTCAGCACATTCAGGCGGCCGCGGTGGGCCATCCCCAGGACGACCTTCCTTCCCCCGGTCTTCGCGGCCTCCTCAATGGCGAGGTCCAACATCGGGACCAGCATGTCGTTCCCCTCGACCGAGAACCGCTTCTGGCCCAGGTAGGCGCGGTGGAGGAACCTCTCCATCCCCTCCACCTGCACGAGACGCTTCAGGAGCCGCAGCTTTCCCTCCGGATCCAACGGCTCGGAGTGACGACCCGATTCCACCTCGTTCCAGAGCCAGCGCACCTTCACAGGATCTTCGAGGTGCTCGAATTGGTAGCCGATCGATCCGCAGTAGATGTCTCGGAGCCGTTGGAGGGTCTCGGAAAGCGGCTGATCTCCCCCGTCTTCGAGGACGAGGGAGGTCGGGATCGCCTCGAGATCCTCCATGGACGTGCCGAAGAAGGCCGGAGCGAGCTGCGGGTGACCCGGAGGATCGGATCCGAGCGGGTCGATCCGGGCGAGCTGGTGGCCATGGTCCCGGAACGCCTGGATCAGCGCCGATGCGCGTGCGATGCGAGGAACCAGCCGCCCCTGCGCGCCCGCCCGCCGGCCGCTGCCCACATCGGCCCCGGGGGATGGAACCGAAGAGGCGTCCTCCCCCAGCGCCGGCAACCGCGTCGCGAGCTGCCCGTTGCTCTGGAACGCGTCCGGGGTGATGAGGCCCTCGGCGACCAGCTCCTCGAGGTTGCGAGCGAAAATCTCTCGCCACGGAGCCGAGACCGACTCGGGGTTTCTGGCATACCGCTCGTAGAGTTCCTGGGCGTACCCGGCGTTGTAGCCGTCGAAGAGCTTGGAAATGGACATCGTCCCGGCCTTGGAGGCGTCGATGGCGTCCCGGGGTGCTGTGCCCCGATCAGGGTGGATCGGATTCGGATACTAAAGTATCGAATTTTCCGCTCGATGCGGAGGCCCGCTTCTATGGATCAACGGAATAGTCCCTTGACCCTGACAGGTTCCGGGCCTAGGTTGGCGATTGATGCGGTTGAGAATCGTTCTCAGCTAGGACCAGGCCTCGCTTGGTTTCCTCCAGAGACGCGGTCCGGGAACCGGCGAGCAGATTGGAGACCCGAACCCAATGCAAGCTCATGTGATATCCCCCAGGAGGCGGCTCGCTCGCGCCGCCTTCTTGTCCCTGATCCCCCTCCTCCTGGGGACCTCCGAGCTCTGGGCTACCCGGTCCGGGTCGGATGGAAGCATGGGCGATGCCACCCGGGTGGTCGGGGTGGTGGTCGCTGCGGGAAGCGGTGTCCCCCTCCCAGGGGTCCTGATCGAGGTAGAGGGCTCCGCGACCCAAACGACCTCCGGGGCCCGAGGTCGTTTCGAGCTTTCCGATCTTCCGGCGAATGTGGGAGAGCTGACGATCCGCTTCACACGGATGGGCTTTGCGCCCCATCGGGAGACGCTCGCCCTCGCCTCGGGCCTCACCACTCGGCTGGAGATCGAGTTGAGGGAGCAGGAGGCGATCGCCCTCGATCCGATCGCGATCCTCCTCGAACGCACACGGATGGTCGGGGATCCGCTGACCGCCACGAGCCGGGGGGGCTCGGCTTTCCATCTCGGGAGAGAGGATCTCGCGACCCGGAGGCTCGCCTTCGATAACGTCCACGATGTGCTGCGCCAGGTGCCAGGGGTGAATGTGCAGGACGAAGAGGGGTACGGCCTCCGCCCGCATATCGGGATGCGAGGAGCCGGTGCCGAGCGATCCTCGAACGTCACCTTGATGGAGGATGGGGTGCTCATCGCTCCGGCTCCCTACGCGGCTCCGGCGGCGTACTACTTCCCTTCGGTGGGACGGATGGACGGGATCGAGGTGCGGAAGGGAGCGAGCCAGATCCGATACGGTCCCCGCACCCTCGCGGGAGCCGTGAACCTGATCACCGCGCCGATCCCGGATCGCCAGGACTGGGAGCTCGACCTCTCGGGTGGGGAGGACGGGATGTTCAGGGGCCACGCCAGGGTGGGGGACTCCTCCCCTCACTTCGGATGGCTTTTGGAGGGCTACTCGGTCCGGACCGACGGCTTCAAGGAGTTGCAAGGGGGGGGAGACACGGGGTTCGACACCCGCGATCTCATGGGGAAGTTCAGGGTGAACAGCGACCGGTCGAAGGATCACTATCAGGAGCTGGAGCTCAAGCTCGGTTACACGGACCACGTCTCGGATGAAACATACCTGGGGTTGACGGAATCGGACTTCCACGAAAACGGCGTACTCCGGTATGCCGGCTCCGGTGAGGACGTGATGGACGCGGAGCACCGACAGCTCCAACTCCGCTACTTCCTCCGTCCGGGGCAGCGCACCGAGCTCGTGGTGACCGCGTACCGCAACGAGTTCGCCCGCAACTGGTACAAGCTGCAGAGCGTGCGGGGGGTCTCGATCGGAGCGATCATGGGGGACCCCGCGAGCCACGCACCCCTCCTCGAGATCCTTCGGGGCGAGGAGTCCGAGCCGGATGCACTGCACCTGCGAGCCAACAATCGAGAGTACGTCAGCGAGGGGATTCAGGCGGTCTTCGGCTGGCGGCCCGGCAGCTTCGGCCCGGTCTCGCACAATCTGGAGCTCGGGCTTCGACTCCATCGCGACGACGAGGATCGCCTCCAGTGGGAGGATGGGTACCGTATGAACGAAGAGCGACTGGTTCGGACGTCGACCGGTACCCCCGGGAGCCAGGGGAACCGGCTGAGCGCGGCTCGTGCGCTGGCCGTATACGCTCAGAATGAGCTCCGGACCGATCGGTGGTCCCTCATTCCGGGCGTCCGCTTCGAAACGATCGAGTTGGCTCGCACGGACTGGGGGTCGGAGGACGGAGCGCGGATTGGCGAGAGCGCGGTTCGGGAAAGCACCGTGTCGTCCCTGATTCCCGGGGTCGGGATCAGCTTTGATTGGAGCCCCTGGACCCAACTCTTCGGGGGTGTCCATCGCGGGTTCGGACCGCCCGGGCCGGGTGCGACGGAGGAGACCCGCGTGGAGGAATCCGTGAACTACGAGGCCGGTTTTCGGGTGCGTCGGCGGAGCGTCGGCGCGAACCTGACGGGCTTCGTTTCGGACTACTCCAACATCCTGGGCCAGGCCACGTTGGCCACCGGGGAATCCGGGGTGGGCCAGCTCTACAATGGGGGCGCCGTGCACGTCGCGGGGGTGGAGGCGGCGGTGGACGTGGATCTCTCCCGGGCCCTCGGCGTGGAGGTGGCCGTGCCCGTGCGGGCGGCGTACACCTTCACCCGGGGGGTCTTCCGGAGCTCGTTCGAGAGCGAGTACGGCCCGTGGGGGACCGTCACGCGGGGCGACCGTCTTCCCTATCTGCCGGAGCACACCGCTTCCGGGAGTCTGGGCGTGGAGGATGTCGGCTGGGGGGTCACGGCAACCTGGAACGCAGCGGGCGCCATGCGGACCCGGGCCGGAGTCGGCCCGATTCCCGAGGCAGCCCGGGTGGATCGGGCCCTGGTCTTCAACCTGTCCGGGGAGAGGAACTTCGGAGCGCACGCCACTGCCTACGTCTCCGTGCAGAATCTCACCGACGAGCGGTACGTGGTCAGCCGCCGCCCCGCGGGCGCCCGGCCGGGACTCCCTCGCACCTTTTTCACGGGGGTGCGTATATTTCGGTGAGCGCCCGTCCTCCAGACCGCCCGCAGACCACCTGGGACCCCTTCCCCGATGATCGAGAGCAGCCCTCCGCCCCTCGAGGATTCCAAACGCGCGGTGGAGACCCCCGCCTCCGCGGCACGCGAAGGAGGGTCTCGCGAGGAAGCTCGATCCGGCGCCCCTCCCGCGGTGGAGGTGGTGAGTTGGTCTGAAGAACTCCCCTGGCTCGTGCAGGGAGTGACCACGCGGGGGAGCTCGGCCGGGCATTCCGACGGACGGGGGGAGCTCGATCTTCGGCTCTCCGGAGAGGTGCCGGTGCGCGCGACGCTCGATCGCTGGACCTTCCTCACGGAGGCCCTCGCGATGGAAAGCGTCGTCGTCGCCCGCCAGCCACACGGACCGACGGTGCGGACCCACCGCCTCGCCGCTCCAGGAATCCACATAGCTCCCGACTGCGATGGGCACCTCACCCGCGACCCCGGACTGCTCCTGGCCGTCACGGTCGGAGACTGCGTGCCCGTCTTCCTGGTGGCTCCGGGCCAGAGGCTCGTGGCGCTTCTCCACGCCGGTTGGCGGGGGATCGCCGCCGGGATCCTCGAGCGCGGGATTCATGCCTTCGAGGAACGGTTCGGGATCGACCCCGACGAGCTCCTGGTCCACCTGGGCCCGGCGATTTGCGGATCGTGTTACGAGGTGGGCCCCGAAGTACACCGGGCGCTCCACCTTCCGGATCCGGGACGGCCGATACCCCTCGACCTCCGCGCAATCCTCTGGGAACGGGCAGCCAGGGCGGGGGTTCCTCCGGAACGGATAGGAGCCTCGGCGTATTGCACGGTCGAGGATCCCCGATTCTTTTCACACCGCGGTGGAGACCTGGGCCGACAGGTGGCCTACCTCGGAGTTCGAGCGGGAGGGGACCGGTGAGGAAGGACCATTTGCTCGGGATGACCCACGACCACCGGGGCTGCGATGTCTGCTGTAGCGAAAGTCGGAAGGAGGGCCCGGTTCTCGAAGGATCCGAACCGCGGGCGGCCGATCGGGGGTGAGGCGTGATGCCGGACTGGGTCGCTTGGGGGGTGGTGGTCCTGACGGCCGGGACCCTCGCCCTCCTGATCCCCTTCGCCCTTCACCGGACCCACCTCATCCGCCTGGCTCGCCGGGAGAGGGCGGAGCGAGGCCGGTGGACCGGGCCCCTTCCGAAGGTCACGGTTCAGCTTCCGGTCTACAACGAGGCCGGAGTCGTCGAGCGGCTGGTGGACGCCGCCGCAGGGATGGATTATCCCCGCGAGCTGCTCGAAGTCCAACTCCTCGACGACTCCACCGACGAGACTTCGGAGAGGGGAGCGCGGCGGGTCGCGCACTGGAGAGAGCGTGGGGTTCGGATCCGCCATCTCCGGAGAGGAACCCGGGAGGGGTTCAAGGCGGGCGCGTTGGCGGAGGGCATGAGGGTGGCCGACGGGGAGTTCCTCCTCATCCTGGACGCCGACTTCGTTCCAAACCCCGACCTGATCCACCGGCTCTTGGGCCCCTTTCAGGATCCGGGGGTGGGGATGGTCCAGGCCCGTTGGGACTATCTGAACGAGCATGCCTCCGTGCTCACCCGTTGCCAAGCTCTCCTCCTGGACGCCCACTTCTTCATGGAGCAGGGCGGCCGGTGGGCCGCGGACCGCTTCATGAACTTCAACGGTACCGCGGGGATGTGGAGGCGCCGTGCCCTGGACGACGCTGGCGGGTGGTCTGCCGACACCCTCACCGAAGACCTGGACATCAGCTATCGTGCTCAGATGGCGGGGTGGCGGTTCGTGTTCCGCCCCGGGGTGGGCGTGCCGTCCGAGCTCCCCGAAGACGTGCGATCGCTGGAGGTCCAGCAGAAGCGCTGGTCCCAGGGGGGGATCCAGACGGCTCGAAAGGTCCTTCCGGATCTCCTCAAAGGGGATTGGTCCCCGGCAGTGAAGCGGGAGGCCGCCGTACATCTCCTCGGCCACCTCGCCTATCCCCTGACCCTTTTGCTGGGCATCCTCCTGCTTCCGTCCGCTTTCGCTCGCCGGGCGCTGGGCCTGGACGAGCTCCTCCTTGTGGATTCCTTCGTCTTCGTCGGCGCCACGCTCTCCTTTCTGATCTTCTTCTGCGCGGCGGGCCGAAGGCGCCGGCGGTCCTGGCCCCGCCTGATCCCCACTGCGATCGGTGCGCTTGCGCTTGGAATCGGGCTGACCGCGACGGTGTCCGGAGCGGTCTTGCGAGGTGCTCGTCCCGGGGTTCGGGATCCCTTTCACCGGACGCCGAAGCGCGGGAGCGGCGCCTATCGATATTTGAGTCCCGGAGCCCCCCGGGACACTTTCGTGAAGCTCGCGCTCCTGGCCTGGATGGCTGGGTCGGCGGTGATCGCGATCCAGCACGGGCTCTTCGCCACCCTTCCCTTTCTCGTTCTCTTCGGGGCCGGATACGGTTGGCTCGGGATGGGGGAGCTCTTCGCTACGCCGACGGCGGCCCCCCTCTCCCGGCGAAGCGGGCTCGAGAAAGGCGGGGCCGCACGCGACTATGACCCGATCGCCAGCTCCTGAGCGAATCGCCGCGCTCATCCCGGCCTTCAATGAAGAGGCTTCGCTGCCTGGAGTCCTCTCCGGCCTCGAGGGAAGCGCGGTCAGTCGGGTCGTGGTGGTTGACAACGGCTCGACCGACGGAACCGCCCGAGTCGCTCGGAAGGCCGGGGCCGAAGTGGTCCCGGAGCCCGAGCGCGGCTATGGTGCGGCGTGCCTGGCCGGGATCAGACATCTCGAGTCCGATCCCCCGGAAGTGCTGGTCTTCCTCGATGGCGACCAGAGCGACGATCCCTCCGCCCTGGAGGCGGTTCTGGAGCCGATCCGCGAGGGCCGGGCGGATTTCGTCGTAGGGGTCCGGACCGCGTCCGGACCGGCCGGACGGAGCGCCGTTCCCCTTCATGCCCGGGTCGGGAACCACATCGTTCGGATGGGCGCCGGGTGCCTCCATGGTCTCCGGTTCCGGGATCTCGGCCCCTTCCGGGCGATCCGGTTTCCGGCCCTCCTCTCGCTGGAGATGGACGACCGGAATTGGGGGTGGACGCTCCAGATGCAACTTCGCGCCCACCATCTCGGGGTGCGCACGGAAGAAGTCGAGGTTCCGCACCGCCCCCGTGCGGCCGGGCGTTCGAAGATTTCGGGGACCCTGCGGGGATCGGTGTCCGCCGGGGCGAAGATGATCCTGACCCTCTTTACGGAGTGGTTTCGTCGTGCTCCGCGCGACGCGCGGCGAGAAAGCTCGTGACGGGGAGGAGGGAACGCTCCGGAGCCTCTTCCGGGGGAAGGTGCCCCACCCCGTCGAGGAGCACCAGATCGGAGTGGCGGACCTCGCGGGAAAGCCGGATTCCGAGTTCCGGAGGCACGATCGAATCATCCTTCCCCCAGACGATCAGGGTCGGAAGATCCAGTTCCGGGAGCCGGTCGGAAAGGGAGCGAGCCTCGGAGAGATCCAGTTGCCGGGCAGCCCGTAGGATGGCCCTCCGCCTCGCCAAAGACTTGAGGGGCTCCAGATATCCCTCCACCTGCTCGGCGTCCACCGTCTTCGGATCCCCCACGATCCCGCGGAGGCCCTTCCACATCAGCCAACGCGGGGGAGGAGCGACGAGGAAGAGGAGCCCAAGCAGGGGGAGACGGGCAAGGGAGAGGTAGCGGGGGAACCTCTGGGGATAGATCGCCCCGCTCACCACGACGAGTCCGCCAAGCGGGACGCCCAGGCCCTCGTCCCGAAGGAGGAAGGCAGCTGCGAGCGCGATCCCCGCTCCCAGAGAATGGCCGATGAGGATGGGTGGGGCCCCGTCGATCCTTCGCAGGAGCTCGGCCAGGTGACGCGCCTGGGCTGAAGGGGAATAGTCGCCCCACGCCGGAGTCTCGGCGTTGCCGAACCCCATGAGATCCACGACATGGGTCCGGTGCTTCTCCGCTAGAGCGGGAATCCATTTCCTCCAGAAGTGTCCGTGCGCCCCGAACCCATGGACCAGTACGACCGGGGGGTCGCCCCGCCCGTGGGATGTGAGGTGAAGGGGCGAAGGGTGGAGGAGCTTCATCGGGGCTCCACCGGCGCGGCGGCGCCTCCCGTGGAGGCGGGGAGCTCGATGACTCTTCCTCCTCGCTCCGATACCTCCCACGCGATGTGTGGGTGACAGGTGAAGATGAAGACCTGTCGGGTGTCGGAGACCTCGCTCAGGACATCCAGCCCCCGCGCCCGCCGTTCGGGATCCCAGTTGACGAGGATCTCGTCGAGGAGGAGGGGAAGCGGCTCCCCCGAGGCGTCGAGGTGATCCACGATGGCCAGCCGCAGGGCGAAGTACACCTGCTCTCGAGTCCCGGTCGAGAGGGGGGGCTCCACAGGAAAGGAGTGGGGCAGGTGGTCCGCATGGAGCTGGAACCGACGGACCTCTTCCCCGGTTCCCAGGAGGATCCGGTCGTATCGGCCCCCTGTGATCAACCTCAGGTGACTCTCGGCCCGGCGAATCAGGTCGGGCTGGTGCTCGGTCCGAAAGCGGGTCTCGGCCCGGTCCAGGAGTCGCGCCAGGACGAAGAGCCGATCCCTTTCCCTGAGGACCGCTTCCGACTCCTCGACGGCTGCCAGCCGCTCTCCCTCCACCAGGTCGATCGTCTCCTGCCGGTTCAACTCCTTTTCCCTCTCGAGCAGCTTCGCCTCCTCCTTCCCGAGGGCTCCGATCTCCTCTTCCAGCTCCTCGATGATGGCTTCCTCCGTCTCGAGCCGGCCAGCGGCGTCCGTCCATTCTTCTCCCTGGAGCTCGGCCTCCCGGATTCGTGCCCTGACCTCCTCCTCGGAACCTGCCTCCCGCGAGAGCTCCTCTCGAAGTCGGCCAAGGTGGGCCTGGCACTCGAGGCGTTCCTCGGCGCGTGCAACCGCGTCCTCTCCGGGTGCTCCTCCCGCCCCCTCCAGAGCCTTGGCCAACCGCTCCCGCTCCGTCGAGAGACGCGATTCCTCCTCGCGGATCCGGGTCGCCTCCTTCTCCAGGCGCTCGGCCTCGCGCCGGCTCGCTTCGGCACGGGACCACCCTTCCCTCGCCTCCCGCAACCGCCGTCCGAGGTGAGGGAGGGCCAGGGAAGGATCGGAGGGAAGGTCGAGATCCAGGTGGCTCTCGAGGGCCTCGAGCGCCTCCTTCAGGCGCCGCAGGTCCTCCTCCATCGCCCGAAGCGTCCGGGCCCGGTCCTCCCGCTCTCTCAGAAGGGAGCGCAGGCCGTCGAGCTGTCGGGGCAGCGAACCCGAGGGTCGGAGCAGGACAGTTTCTCGAAGGTCGAGCGGGGCCAGGGTTTCCCGAAGGGATTCTTCGAGCCGGCCGACTCGAGTCTCGAGCTCCGAGACCCTTCCTTCAGCCTCCTCGATCTCCCCCGTACGGTTGCGCCCGAGCTCCTCAGCTGCGGTCCGGCGGGCCCAGCCTCTCGCGAGTCCTGCACCTCCCCCGACGAGGAGGGCCAGCCCGGCGGCCGCCAGAAGGACTCGGTCCGATGCGATCCCCATGACCATCAGTCCGAGTCCCGCGAGGGTGAGCGCGACACTCCAGGGCGGAAGTCCGGGTACTGGAGGGGGCTCTCGCCTGCGCATCCCGTCGAGCCGGTCCTGTAGATCCTCGAGGCGTCGGCGCTCATCCTCGAGAACGTCCGTGCTCTTGCGGAGGCCGTCCAGCGCGAGCCGGGCGAGGCGCACGGAGAGGGCCTCGATCTCCTCCTCCCCTTCGGGGGGGGTGTGGAGAAGGGGGCCTGCGGCCTCCCGAATCCTCCGGTCGTATTGCGCGATCTCCTGCCCGAGCGCTCCGCGGCGGACGGCCTGCTCCTGGAAGAGCGGGCCCCGGTCCGCCAGGGCATCGACCTCGGACGCGGCCGCGAGGATCGCCCGATCGAGATCGGAAGGCGCGCCTGCAGCTGCGTGGGCGTCGCTCAATTCCTCCTCGTGGGTCTCCCTGCGGGCGCTCACCTCCCGCAGCTGTTGGTCGAGCTCCTCGAGGCGTGCCCGCGGGTGCTCCGGGAGGCCTTCCAGCTCCCTCGGGTCCCCCATACGCGCAGCCAGCTCATCGAGCCGCTCGATGCGGTCTCTGAGGGGGAGGAGCTCTCGTACCCGCCTCAGGCGGCGTGCGGCCTCCCCCTTTTGCCCGCGGAGCTCCTCGATCCGGAGCTCGATCTCGCCGCGCCGTCGCCGATATCCCCGGATCTCACGGTCCCGGTCTTCGGCAGCCTTCTGCCTCATTCGAAGCTTGGTGAGCTCGTCCTGCAGCTTTCGGTGCCGCGAGACTCCTCGCCGGTCTTCCCTCCAGAGCTGACTCGCGCGCTTTCGCAGCGTGTCGACCACGGTGCGGGGGGGACGAAGGTCCTGGCTTCCCATCCCGACGACCAGATGATCCTGAACCGCCTCCCAGCTACTTCGGTCCAGCTCCGCCAGATCCGCGAGGGTGACGCCGTAGACTTGAGGATAGAGCTCCCGGCCCACCTGAAGGGCAACCGGTAGGTCCCGGTTGTCGAGCACCTCGACCTTTCCGTTCCGGACGAGCTCTCCCCGGGGGGTGCTCAGCAGGCGGCGCTTGACCTCCCATCCTGCGCCATCGGCCATCTCCAGCTCGGCGGAGATCTCGATGTCCCCCCCGGCCCACGGGGTGAAGGGGTTCTGGTCCCGACTGGCTGGGTAGAATCCAAAGAGGAGCGCGGTGACGGCCTGGTGAAAGGCCGACTTGCCCGCTTCGTTCGGACCGAGAACGACGAGCATTCTGGGGAGTGGATCACCCCCTCCCGTGTCGAGATCTGCAAGCGGACCGAACCGATCGACCCGGATTCTAGTGAACCTCAAGGCTCCTCCCGCTCGAGGAGGAGGTCGAGGAGGGTGGTGTCCTGGCCGTCGAGGAGCTCCCGAAGGTAGTCGTCCAGCTCGCGCCCCTTCGCCGGATCGAATCCGGCCAGCTCCCCTCCCTCGAGGTCCAGGGCGGAAGACGGGGCCGGCCCTCCCGCTGTGCCGAGGCTGCGGGCCAGCCGCAGCGCTTCCCCCAGGACGTCGCTCCGGTCCAGGTGGTCGTCCAGCCGGCGGGCGGGCCGGAGGAGCTCGGTGCGGAGCTCCAGATCGAGGAGGCCGAGGGAGGCTCCGACCACCTCCCGGAGCTCCTCCACCGCACCGTCCACGGTTAGCGGATGGTGCAGGGGCGAGGGGCCCACGAGCTCGACGCGGAGAATCCACCGGGTCCGGGCGGCGCCGGGATCCTCAACGCGAGCCTCCTCCCATGCCGACTCGATCCTCCGCGCCAGCCCTTCGAGGCGGTTCTCCTCCTCCAGCCCAGTCAGGCGGAGGTGCTCCCAGCGTATCGTGGCCAGCTCCAGGAACTCCACCTGCGGCGCCTCCCGTCTGGAGAGATCCACGATGAGCCCGCCCTTCGGTCCCGTTTCGCGGGGGCTGCGTCCCTGGGGATTGCCCGGGTAGTGGATCGGGGGGGTCTCGGAAAGTGCCTGGCGGACGTGCACGTGCCCCAGTGCCCAGTAGTCGTGGCCCGAGCTTCGAAGGTGGGAGAGTTCCGAGGGGGCGTAGCGGTGGTGGTCCCCGGCCCCTCGCGCGCCCATCACCTGAGTGTGCAGAAGTCCGACCTCGGGCACGCTCCCGGATGGCCGGGGGAAGGTGCGAGAAAGGTCTCGGCTCTCCCGGGTGGAGGCGTGGCCGGCGCCCGTCACGGCCCCTACCGGCCGGCCATCACGTAACACTTCGACTCGCCCGGGAGAAGGCTTCCGGAGCACGGTGACGCCCTCTGGCCAGGAGATGTCGCTCCCCGGCGAGGTGGGCGTAGCGGGATCGTGATTGCCGGTGGCGTAGATGGTCTGGATACCCGCTTCACCGAGTCGGGAGAGCACCTCCTGGAGGAATCGTTCGGTCTGGAGGGTCAGGGTCTCTCCGTCGAACAGGTCGCCTGCCACGAGGACGGCGTCCAGTCCTTCCCGGAGCGCGTGGTCCACCGCACGCTCGAGCGCGGTGCGGACGGCACGCCGGAGCTCTTCCCGGATCTCCCGCGATCGACTCTGGAAAGCCGTGTCCAGATGGAGGTCGGCGAGGTGGAGGAAGCGCATGGACTCAGCTGAACGAAAATGTAGGGAGGAGCCACTAGGATAAGGTAGAGAAGCTCCCGCCGAGATGCCAAGGCTCCGCTCGAAGCGCAGACTGGGGCGGGGCTTTCCCGCACGCTCGACCTGGGATACGATAGCACTTCGCCCACCTCCCGACTCCCTTCCCGGGATCCCGGATGAACGACCCCGGACAGACCGATTTCGAAGCGTCCAGAGCAGCGCATTCCCCTCTCGAGCCGATCTACGAGGAGCTCAGGGAGGAGCTCAGGCGGCGCCGATCCGGGGGGGACACGGACGTGGTGCTCAACTTCGCCCGCCTCTTTTTCGCCAAAGCGCCCCCTGGCTTCCTGGAGGAAAGGAGTCCCCGGCGCCTGGCGGAGTTGGCCCTGAGTGCCTTCGAGTTCCTCGGCCGGAGCGGCCCGGGCCGGGTGGATGTCGAGGTGGAGAACGAATCTCCGCGTACGGACGCCTGGTCTGCTCCAGTCACGGTGATCCGAACGAACGTGTCCGAGCGCCCCTTCATCGTGGATACGATCCGGGAATATCTCCACGCGCAGGGGCTCTCCATCGAGGTCTATATCTATCCAGTCCTGCAGGTGGACCGGGACGGGAGGGGGCGCGTGGAAGCCGTGAGCCATCCCTCCGAGGGAGATCCCCGGGAGTCCCTGGTGCACTGCGAGGTCACTCGGATTTCGGACCCCAGCAGGCTGCAGCACATCCGGAGCGAGTTGCTGAGGAGACTGGGGGACGTGGTCGTGGCGACCGACGACTTCCAGGCGATGGTCGGTGCGCTGAAGGAGACGGTGGCCGTCCTCGTCGAGATGGGCGACTTCGTCCCGGATAAGATCGACGAGATCCGGGAAGTCCAGGCCTTTCTCCGGTGGCTGGGGGACGGAGCCTTCGTTTTCCTCGGATACCGGGAGTACGGAGTTCATGAGCACGGGGGGGAGCGGAGCATCTCCGTGGTTCCCGGGTCGGGGCTCGGGATTCTCCGGAGTGAGGATGAGTCCTCCTTCGTCAAACCGGTTCCGATCAGCTCCCTCTCCGAGGATCTGCAAGAGTTGATCGACACCGGGCCCCTCCTGATCATCTCGAAGACCAATGCCCGCTCCACCGTCCACCGGCGGGCCCGAATGGATTACATCGGGGTGAAGGTCCTCGATGCCGACGGCAATGTGGCCGGAGAGCGGAGATTCGTGGGCCTCTTCACCTCGAAGGCCTACGCGGAGGAGGCGGAGCGGATCCCGATCCTGCGCCGGAAGCTGGAGTGGCTCCTGGAAGACGCCGGAGTCCAGAAGGGTTCGCACGATTACAAGGAGATCCACACCATCTTCAACACCCTCCCCAAGGAGGAGCTCTTCCTCACCTCGGTGGAGGAGATCGCAGGGGACGTCCGGACGATCCTCACCACGTACGGATCCGACGAGGTTCGGGTCACCCTCCGCGAGGACCCACTTCGCCGCGGAATCTCAGCGATGGCGATCCTCCCCAAGGAGGCGTTCTCCAGCGAGGTCCGCAAGCTCATCGAGGATGCCCTCGTGCGGGAGCTCGACGGCGAGGTTCTGAACTACCGTCTCACCCTGGGCGAAGGGGATCAGGCGCGGCTTCACTTCTACCTGGCCGCTTCCGCTGAGCGGCTCCAGGTCGTGACCCCCTCTCACATGGAAGAGATCGTTCGGCAGATCACCCGCTCCTGGACCGACCGTGTCCGGGAGGGACTCGAGGAGATGCGCCCACCCGACGAGGCTGCCCGCCTGATCCGAACCTATGCAGACGGATTCAGCCCCGAGTACCGAGCCGCGAGAGGTCCCGCCAACGCGGTGGAGGACATCCAGACGCTCGACGAAATGCGGGCCGAGGGCCGGTCGGTGACCGTCGAGCTCAGGAACCCCGCGGCTCCCTCGGAAATGGCCGGGGGGGAGCCGGTCACGGAACTGAGGCTCTACCTGCGGGAGGATCGGATGATCCTCTCGGAGTTCATGCCCATCCTGGAGGATTTCGGCCTCCGGGTGGTCGCCGTCTCCCCGTACGAAGTCGAGGCGAGAGGTGTAAGAAAGGCCTTCCTCTACGTTTTCGTCGTGCAGGACGCGGAGCGCCGTCCCCTCGACATCGAGGAGGTTGGATCCCGGTTGTCTGCAGCGATCCTCGCGGTCCGGAAGGGGCGCGCCACCAACGACCCGCTGAACGAGCTCGTGCTCACCGCGGGGTTGGCCTGGAGGGAGGTCGAGGTCTTGCGCACCTACGCCTCCTACGCGTTCCAGGCCGGGGTCGTGCCGAGCCGGCTCTCTCTTCCGGTGGCGCTCAGAAAGCACCCTCCGATCGCGGCCCTCCTCTTCGAGCTTTTCACGGTGCGCTTCGATCCTTCCGAAGCCCGAACCGAGGAGGAGCGGGAACGGGAGGCCGAGGCTGTCCGCGAGGAGTTTCGCGAGGCCCTCGAGGATGTCCAACTACTCTCCGAGGATCGGGCGCTAAGGGCCCTGGGCAACCTGATTCTGGCGACCCTGCGCACGAACTACTTCCGGTGTGGAGCGGAAGACGCTACCCGGCACTCCGGTGGGGTGCCGTACCTGTCTCTCAAGCTCGATTGCCAGGCGGTGGAGGCCTCTACTCCCACCCGCCTCCGCTATGAGGTCTGGGTTCGGTCCTCCCGGATGGAGGGTGTGCACCTGAGGGGGGCACGGGTGGCGCGTGGGGGGATCCGGCACTCTGATCGGCTGGACGACTTTCGCACCGAGGTCCTCGGTCTGGTGAGGACCCAGATGGTCAAGAACGCCGTGATCGTCCCGGCGGGATCGAAGGGTGGATTCGTCACGCTCCGGCAACTCCCCTCGGACGAGATGGCCGGGGAGGTCCAGGAGCAGTACAAGACCCTCATCCGGGGGCTCCTCGATCTCACGGACAATCTGGTGGAAGGGGAGCCGGTCGCGCCCGAGGGACTGATCTGCTATGACGGCGCCGATCCGTATCTGGTGGTCGCGGCCGACAAGGGGACGGCCCGCTTCTCGGATGTGGCCAACCTGGTCGCCGAGGAGTACGGGTTCTGGCTGGGGGACGCCTTCGCTTCGGGGGGCTCGAACGGCTACGACCACAAGGAGGTCGGAATCACGGCCCGGGGCGCGTGGGAGTGCGTGAGACGCCACTTTCTGGAGATGAACAAAGACATCCAGGCCGAACCCTTCACGGTGGTGGGAATCGGCGACATGAGCGGGGATGTGTTCGGAAACGGGATGCTCCTCTCCAGGCAGATCCGGCTGATCGCCGCCTTCGATCACCGGGACATCATGATCGATCCCGACCCCGATCCGGAGGTGTCCTTTCGCGAACGGGAAAGGCTGTTTGCCCTGAAACGATCCTCCTGGCGGGACTACGACTCCGCCGCTCTCTCGAAAGGGGCGATGATCGTCTCCCGCGGAGCGAAGGAGGTCGAGCTCACCCTCGAGGCGATCGAGGTGCTTGGGATCCAGGAGGAATCCGCCGGGACGATGGACGGTGAGTCACTGGTCCGACATATCCTCCAAGCCCCCGCGGAGCTCCTATGGAATGGGGGGATCGGGACCTATGTGAAGGCTTCCGGAGAGAGCCACGCGGCGGTGGGCGACGCTTCGAACGACCCCGTCCGGGTCGACGCTTCCCAGCTACGCTGCACGGTGGTTGGGGAAGGCGGCAACCTCGGTCTGACCCAGGAGGCTCGGATCGAGTACGCGCTGGCCGGGGGACGGATCAACACCGATGCTATCGACAACTCGGGAGGGGTGGACCTCTCCGATCGAGAGGTGAACCTCAAGATCCTCCTGGGTCTCGCCATGGAGGCCGGACATCTCCTTCCCGAGCGCCGGAACCCACTGCTGAGGGAGTTGAGCGACCCCGTCTCGGAGCTCGTCCAGATGAACAACCGGTCCCAGAGCCTCGCCGTTTCTCTCGATGGGCTCCGTGCCGGCGAGCGGATCGACGACCTCCGTGATCTGATGGTCGGGCTGGAGCGGGTGGGTCTTCTCGACCGAGTGAGCGAGCGGCTCCCCACCTGGGAGCTCCTGGCAGAACGACAGGAACACGACCAGGGGTTCACTCGACCGGAGCTCGCGATTCTCCTGGGCTACTCGAAGCTCCACCTCGGCAAGGAGATCCTCCGGAGCGAGCTCCCGGACGATCCGGCGGGCGGACGCTACCTCCGGAACTACTTTCCCTCCGGGGTGCTCGAGGAGGGGGGGGAGAAGGTGTTGGAGCGGCATCGCCTACGCCGGGAGATCGTGGCCAGTCAGCTCACCAATGACCTTGTCGACGTGATGGGGGCGGGGTTCGTTCACCGAGTAGCTCGGGACACCGGGCATCCGCCGGCGAGGGTGGCCTGGGCGTGGGTGATCGCTTCCCGCCTCACCGGCCAGCGTGGTCTCATGGAGTCCCTGCGGGGATTTGGTACGGAGCTGTCCTTCTCGACGGCGTATCGCTGGCTCCTGGGGCTCGGCCGGGTACTCGAGCGAACGACTCGCTGGTTCCTGAGCAACGGGGATCCCGGGAAGACGACCGAGGAGGTCGTCGAAGAGAACATGCAGGGCCTCGCACGCCTCCGGGAGGCCTTCTCCGAAGTCGTCACGGGGGAGGACCGACGCACCTTCGAGCGACTCGTCGGAGAGGTGCGCGCGGACGGGGCCGAGGAGGGCTTCGCCTCCGGACTCATCAGCCTGCGTTTCCTGGATCACCTCCTCGAGATGCTCCGGGTGAGCCGGCGCACCGGAGACGATCCGCTCGACGTTGGGCGGGCCTTCTACCAGGTGGCAGAGATCGTGAGGCTCCCCTGGCTCCAGCGCACCGTATTCGCCGCGGCGGAGGGGGATCGATGGGATCAGCGGGCCGCGCACGCCTTGAGCGAGGACCTTACCTGGGCCCACCAACGACTCCTGAGCTCCGCCTTGGCCCTCAGGGTTGAGGGGGAGCCTGTGCATGCAGGGGTGGAGCGAGTGGCTCGTCAGAATCGGGAGGCGCTCGATCGATATACGGAGCTCGTGCTGGAGCTCGATGGAGGGGAGCTACCGAGCCTTCCCGCACTCGCCGTCGTCGTGCGGGAGCTGATGAGCCTGGCGCAGCACCTGGGCGAGGACCGGGAGTAGGAGAAGCTGGAGTCTGCTTCCTGGTGCTCTGGTTTTCTCGCCCACCCAGTCGCTACTTGGGCCCTTCAGGGATCGTGGACCAGCTGGAGGGCGAGGGAAAGGCTGGGCCCCCGGGTTCCCTCGGGACCCAGCTCGGGGAGCCGCTCCGTTTCCGTTGAGAGGCGGTATGCCGCCTCCAGGGACAGTCGCACACTTCGGTCCTGACGAAAGAGGAGCTGGATCCCGGGTTCAGTGAAGAAGAAGTTCTCCGAGGTGACCTCGGCATCCACCACGGGCGACGAGACCCGGGCCCGTCCGGCTCCGAGGTGGAGGCTCGTCCGCCACCGGAAGGGTAGAGACGAGGCGCCTTCCTCCGCGGTCCACCGGAGAAGGAGGCCTGCGTATCCGAGTGAGACCTCCGACACCTCAGGCCTCTCCTCCGACTCGAGGCGAGTGGGCCGGAGCGTGGCGACGGCCTCGCCTCCGAGTTCCATCTGGGAGGATAGGCGGAGCGTACCCCCCAGCGCACCCAGGGGCGTGGCTTCCCCGTCCACCCAGGTGGCACCCGTGCGCACGGACAGAGCCGCTCCGACGCGTGCCTCGCTCCCCAGTCCCGGCCCGG
>SLFU01000166.1 GCA_007124095.1 Gemmatimonadota bacterium | reverse complement strand
GGAGGCGCGGGATTCATCGGAAGCCACGTCGCCGACGCGTATCTCGCTCGGGGTGACAGGGTCTGGGTGCTGGACGACCTTTCGACGGGAAAGCGTGAGAACGTCCCGGACGGCGCCTCCTTCGTCGAGGCCTCCATCGAGAGTGCGGAGGTCGGTAATCTCTTCGGGGAGATCGGGTTCGACCTGGTCAGCCACCACGCCGCTCAGATCGATGTTCGGGTGTCCGTCGCTGACCCGCAACGCGATGCGCGAACCAATGTGCAGGGGCTCTTGAACGTGCTGGAGGCCGCTCGGAAGACCGGGGTGCGGAGGGTGGTCTACATCTCTTCCGGTGGTGTGGTGTACGGGGAGCCACAGGAGGTCCCGACACCGGAGACGGCTCCCAAGCTTCCGCTGTCGCCTTACGGGGTCTCGAAGCTCTCGGGAGAGCTCTATCTGAACTACTACCGCCTGGTGCATGGGTTGGAGTACGTCGCGCTTCGATACGGGAACGTATACGGGCCACGACAGGATCCGGGCGGGGAGGCGGGGGTCGTGGCGATCTTTTCGACTCGGCTCCTTGCCGGCGAGCCCCTCGTCATCTTCGGCGATGGTGAACAGACGCGCGACTACGTCCATGTGGGCGACATTGCCCATGCCAATCTGCTAGCGTCCGAGCTCCCCCTCCCGGAGGAGGGTGACCCGGACGATTTTGCATTCAACGTGGGAACGGAGGTCGGAACCAGCGTGAACCGTCTTGCTGATATCATGGAAGCCGCCTCGGGCCAAGCGCCCGGACGGAGATTCACTGCACCACGGAAGGGAGAGCTCCGTCACAGCACATTGGAGGTGAGCCGGCTCCGGTCGCGGGGATGGGCACCCCGGACTTCGCTCGAGGAGGGGCTCCGGGAGACCTACCGATGGATCGCGGCCAATTGGGCCGAGGGCTCCTCCCGGGATGGGGTCGAGGATCATGGCGGTGAGAAGCCGGCCTCGCGCCAGGAGCGCGGACGATGAGCCTGCTCCTCCTCCAAGTGGGTCGTCAGGTTCCCGAGACTGCGTGGGACCTCATCTGGGGAGGGACTCTGCCCACCCAGATCATCTTGCTGGTGCTGGTCGCGTTCTCCCTCGCCTCGTGGATCCTGATTTTCTGGAAATGGAGGCAGTTCCGGGATGTCCAGAAGGACGGCGATCAGTTCCTGGCGGCGATGGAGCGTTCTCAGAGGATGGAGGATGCGTACAAATCGATCCTCGCCCTTCCGGATTCCCCCTACGGTCGTGTCTTCCGCCAGGGGGTCAACTTCTTCAGCGAGCTTCGTCCCGGAGCCCTCCGAGAAGGCGCCCCCGCAGTTGAGGGGCTCACTCTCACACAGCTCGAGGTCCTCCGGATGGTCATGGAAAAAGAGGAGGCCGAAGAGAGGGACGAGCTGGCCGTCGGACTCACCTGGTTGGCCGTCATCGGGACGATCTCGCCGCTTCTGGGTCTCCTGGGAACGGTCATTGGGATCATGAATGCCTTCCTCGGGATCGTGGCCACCGGATCCACGAACATCGGCGCGGTTGCACCCGGAGTGGCTGAAGCACTGGTGACGACTGTCTTCGGGTTGGCCGTGGCGATCCCCGCAGTGATCGGGTACAACTATTACGTGGGCCGTCTGAACCTGGTGCTGGGTGAGCTCGAAGGGTTCGCCTCGGAGTTCATCGGGACGCTCGCACGGGAGGGGCGGGTTTGAGGCGTGTCGGAGGGCGGGGCCGATCTCAGAGGGGGGATCTTTCCGTACAGGCGGAGATCAACATCACTTCGTTGATCGATGTGGCTTTCACCCTCCTTGTGATCTTCATCATCACGGCTCCCATTCTCCAGGGCGGAGTGGAAGTGCAACTTCCCCGTGCCCAGGTGCAACCGGTGACGGCGCAAGACGACCCGTTCATCGTCACGGTCATGGGTGACGGTACGGTGGTCATCGGCGAGACCCCTGTCACGGTGGACGAATTTCGGGACGCCTTCCCCCAGATCTACCGGGCGGCAGGGCCGTCGGCGGTCTACATCCGGGGTGACTCCGCCGCGATCTACGGTCGCGTTCTCCCGGTGATGGCGACGATCGCTCGAGTCACACAGGAGGATGGGATCCCGTGGCGCCTCATCGCCGAGCCCGAGGAGTCCCCTTGAATCCTCCTGCCCGGGGGGGGGCTCGTTCCGGCTGGAATGTGGCTCCGGCGGGGGCCGCGCCGGTCGGAACCTGGCAACCCCGTGGGTTGATTCCGTGTAGTACAGGTTCGTGAAACAGGACAGCCGCGAACCCGTGAGGGGCAGAGAGCGTGTCGGAGATTGATCGCGAATTTCGCTGGATTGGCGAGGTAAATACCCGACGGCCCGGCCGAGGGCCGGTGCTGGCGTCCTTTGCGGTGCATCTTCTCGTCGTGGCTGTGGGCTGGTGGGCTCACAGGTCGGCAAGCGATCCCATCGAGTACGTTTCGTACGAGATGGAGATCGTCACGATGGCGGACCTGGAGCCCACGGAGGAGATTGCCTCTCCCGAAGTGACCGTTGTGGAGACCCCGACGCCTCCGACGCCCCCGGAACCGGAGCCCGAGCCGGAACCGGAGCCCGAGCCACTGCCTCCCCTGCCGGAGCCCGAGCCGGAACCGGAGCCGGAGCCGGAGCCCGAGCCGGAACCGCTGCCTCCCGAGCCGGAGCCGGAGCCCGAGCCCGAGCCGGAACCCGAGCCGCAGCCCGAACCCGAGCCTGAACCCGAGCCGGATCCGCCCCCGGCGGAGCCCGCTCCGCAGCCGGAGGTGGCCGAGAGGCCCCCCGAGGAAGTGATCGAGTCAGCGACCACCGAGGAGATGGCGGTCCGTATGGAAGGACTGCAGAGGGATTTCCCGCAGTATTATCTTCAGGTGGTACGGGAGATCGACCGGTGCTTCCGGTGGACCGGGGGGGGGGCAACCTGACGACCGTTCTCCGGTTCGAGATCAGGAGGGATGGACGGATACCCGGATCCAGCATCCGGGTCCATCAACGTTCGGGCAGCGGGTCGTTCGACATCGAGGCCATGGGTGCGGTCGAGTGTGCAGGGCAGGGGAGATTGGGACCCCTACCGGACGAGCTCCCGTATGACGTCTTGCCCATCCAATTCACCTTCCGCCCCGCCGGCAGGTAGCGCGGTGCGATTCGATCCCCTGGAGCAAGCGTCATGAGTATTGGACACCTCAGGTTCTCTCTTGCCCTCCCTTCCGGGGTCGCTGTCCTGGCCCTTCTTTCAGGACTGCCGCCCGGCCTGGGTGCGCAGGACGTGGAGGAGCGGTTCCCCGGCGTGAGCCTGGGGCTCACTTATGAGACTCGCGCCCTTCCCGATCTCGCCATCCAACCGTTCACGGGCCGCCTCGGAGCCGAGGCCACCGCTGCTCGGGCCGAGAATATCGTGGCCCGGGATCTCCGGTACTCGAACCGATTCGCCGTGATGGATGAGCTTCCCGAGTCGATGGTTCAGGAGGAGGTCGACTACGCGTTCTGGGACCAAATGGGGGCGACGTGGCTGGTGGCAGGTAGCGTGGAGGGTGTCGGTTCCAGCCGGGTCCTCGTCCTGGAGTTGCACGATGTGGTCTATCGAGAGGTCGTGGAACGGGACCGCTTTCCCCTCGCCGATCCGGACACCCCGGAGTTTCGCATGTCCGTGCACGCGGCCTCCGATGCGGTGGTGGAATGGGTCTTTGGTGAACCGGGCATTGCGGCGACGCGCATCGTCTTTTCTCGCCGGATGGAGGATGGTACTCAGGATCTCTGGGTTGTCGACAGCGATGGAGAGAATCTGCGGAGGCTCACCAACCATCAGAGCATCTCCCTGTCTCCCGCCTGGTCCCCGGAGGGGCGGCGCGTCCTCTATACCTCTTACCGCAGCGGGCTACCCCGGATCTATGAGCTGGACCTCGAGACGGGGGCGGAAAAGCAGGTCCCGGCACCCCGGACGGGAGATTACTTCACTCCCGCCTATCACCCTGACGGAGAGACGGTCGCGTTCGCCGTGGTGGGGGGGGGGCGGAGTGGGATCTTCACCTACAACCTCGTGCGTGACTGCTGCTTCCAGACGCTCACCGAAGGGCGCTCGGAGGACATCTCTCCGGCCTTCAGCCCCGACGGCTCGCGACTCGTGTTCAACTCGAACCGGCTGGGAGTGGGGGCCCCCCAGATCTACCTCATGTCCTACCAGAATAGTGGGGGCAACGCGCGGGTGCTTTCACCGTACATGTATGAGCGACCGGGTTACTATACCTCCCCGGATTGGTCCCCTCTGGGGGATCGGATCGTGTATCACGGCAGAGTGGAGCAGCGAGGCCGGCACCAGATCCTGGTTTCGGAGCTGGCACGGCAGAACCGAGTGGTGCAGCTGACCTTCGACGGGAACAACGAGGATCCCAGCTGGGCTCCGGATGGTCGGCATATCGTTTATGTGGGCTCCCGTTCCTGGGGCTGGGGGATCTTCATTACGGATGCGGTGACCGGAAACACGCGAACCCTCGTGTCGGGCGTTCGCCCGAACCTGCCCGCGTGGTCCCCGCCGCTGACTCGCTAGCTCCCGCAGTCCACGACTGCAGGGACCGCGACTACTGAGTCGTCGGGAGCGCGGGAGGTCGAAAAAAGTCGGAAGAGCGTTGCGTAGCCTATGTCCTTCAGGTATACCTTAGGGTTCGGAATCGCCATATCGGCCCTCGGACATAGGCGCGTGTGTGCCGGAAGCCAAGGTGAAGCCGAGTCCGGAACGTCAACCTCTCTTTTCAGGAGCACTGATGATGTATCGTCGCCTTCTCGTGGTGTCCGTGGTGTTGGCCGGCTTGACGCTGGCTGCATGCCGGCGGGAGTCACCCCCTCCTCCGGCACCGGTGGAAGAGGCTGAGGAAGCCGGACCGGACCTCGATTCCCTGCGTGCCTATGAAGATTCCGTCCGGGCGGCCGAGGAAGCGGCCCGGCTCGCGGCCGAGCGTGAGCGGGCCGTAGCCGACGCGCGAGCCATCTTGGAGCAGCGGGTGCATTTCGATTTCGATGAGTCGGCGATCCGTTCGGACACCGAACAGGTGCTCCGGCAGAAGCTTGCGATCCTGAACAACAGCCCACAGGTACAGCTTCGCCTGGAGGGACACACGGACGAGCGTGGTTCCGTCGAGTACAACCAGGCCCTCGGAAGCCGAAGGGCGCAGTCCGTGCTCGAGTTCTTTACCCAGAATGGAATCTCTGCCAACCGGTTCCAGACGACCTCCTATGGGGAGGAGCGGCCCCTCGTGAACGAGAGCAATGAGTCCGCTTGGGCACAGAACCGGAGGGTGGAGTTCGTGATCATTTCGGGCGGCGATCAGATCAACCCGCCCGGATCCTGAACCCCTCTGCGCTCCAGGATACACCGGCCGGGTGGACCACGCGTCCCCCGGCCGGTGTATCGCTTCTCAAGCTAGGGTTCTCGAACATCGGCCTCACCTTTTCGGGGGCGGGGCCGCAGCCGCGAGTCGTGTGACGATGGTCAAGCGTGCTTTCCCGGTAGTCCTTCTCCTCCTGTCAGTGTCGGCCTGTGCGACAAAGGGGGACGTGCGAAATCTCCAGGAGGACATCCGCGAGCTACATCAGCAGCAACAGGCGCTCCTCCAGGAGCTCCAGCGCGAGCAGCGAGCCCAGCGGGACTCGGTGCAGGCTCTGGCGCAGAACGTGCAGCAAGGCCGGGCCGAAACGTCCCGTCGAATGACGAACCTCGAGGATCATCTCCTCAGGGTCCAGGAGTTGACCGGGCTCTCGCAGCAACAGCTCTCCAACCTCCGTGACGAGCTGGAGCGCGAGCGCACGCAGCTCGCCTTCGGCCCACCCCCCTCTGGACCTTCGGAATTCGATCCCGCCGTCGGGATGGCAGAGGGCGGAGAGGGTGCGACCGAGCTCTACGATGCCGCCGTGACACAGTTTCGCCGGGGGGCCTACAGCTCCGCACGGATGGGCTTTCGGGAGCTTGTCGACCGGTTCCCGAACGACCCACTGGCTCCGGAGGCTCGCTACTACCTCGCGGACATTCTCGTGCAGGAGGATGAACGTGGCGAGGCCATCGAGGGGTTCCTCGACATTCCAGAGTACCACCCGGACGCGGATCGCGTACCCGACGCCCTTTACCGGGTGGCGATGTTACACTTGGAGATGGGCGACGAGGAGGAGGCCGTCCAGTATCTGGAGCGGGTAGTGAATACCTGGCCCGACAGCGGTGCCGCCAATCTCGCCCGGGACGAGCTCGAGGAGCTCTGATCGTTCTGCCGCCACAGGTTTCATTTCCCCTCCGAGGCGGGCCTTTCCCACCAGGGTTGAGTCATGCGCTGCCCCCATTGCGATGCGACGGACAACCGGGTGGTGGACACCCGTACCAGTCGGGGTGGCCGAGCGGTTCGGCGTCGGAGAGAGTGCCTGGATTGCGTCTCTCGCTTTACTACGTACGAATACGTGGAGGAGCGGCCGGTCCAGGTCCTCAAGCGCGGAGGCAGCTCCGAGGAGTTCGATCGAGCGAAGTTGATCCGCGCGATCAGGACAGCGTGTGCCAAGCGCCCCGTCTCGCTCTCGCAGGTGGAGGCGATCGCGGATGAGATTGAGGATCTCCTTTCCAAGCAGGCCGGCGTCGAGGTTCCAAGCGGTCGGATCGGGGAGTTTGTGATGGAGCGGCTCAAGCCACTCGACCGGGTGGCCTATGTTCGTTTCGCGTCGGTCTATCGGGATTTCCAGGACGAGGACGAGTTCCAGGAGTTCGTGTCCGAGATGAAGGCACGAGGGCGGCAGGAACAACAGCTGAAATACCAGGCGGAGTTCCCCTTCTAGCTACACAGTTCCCGGTGTGGTCACCATGCGTCAACGGGCTTCCAATACCGCGGTTGAGATGCCCTTCCTGGATCACCTGGAAGAGCTCCGGTGGCGGATCTTCTACTCTGCGATTTCGATCGCGGTGGGAACGGTCGTGGGCTTCGTGGTCGTCCATTACCTGGGGATCATGGAGATCCTGATCCGGCCGGTCCGCCCGCTTCTGGAAGGCGGGGAGTTGGCCTACTTCAGCCCCGCCACCCCGTTCTTCATCACGCTGAAGCTGGCGCTGGTGGTGGGGATCGTTCTGGCCTTTCCGGTTGTGATCTACCAGATCTGGGCCTTTCTCGCTCCGGGGCTCTCGGAGGACGAACGGAAGGTCATCGTGCCCAGCCTCTACTTCGGGCTGGTGCTCTTCTGTGCCGGTGTCGCGATGGCCTACTTTTTCGTCTTGCCGCTCGCCCTGGTGTTTCTCACCGGGTTCCAGCAGGAGTTCCTGGTCGCCACGATCGAGGTGGGTGAATACCTCGGCTTCGTCACGAAGCTGCTCCTTGCCTTTGGAGCGGCCTTTGAGTTGCCCGTGGTCATCATGATCCTTTCGGCGATGGGGCTTGTGACGCCGAAGTTCCTCCGTGAGAAGCGGCGCCATGCCATCGTCCTGTTCACCGTACTCGCCAGCTTGCTCACCCCCGGGGACATCGCTTCGACTTTTCTGATGATCGTTCCATTGATCCTCCTCTACGAGGGGAGCATCTTCCTCTCCGTCGCGATCTACCGTCGCCGGTGGAGTGCGCAGGAGGGGGAGGGCCTTCGCGCCTCCGAGGAGCCGCCCCCCGGAGCTGTGGAAATGGAAGGCCGATGAGAGGGGTCGCCCCTCTCTCGACTCTGGTAGTGGCCCTCCTGCTGGTGGCCGGGATGCTCGGTGGACCACCGTCGTCGCTGGCCGCTCAGGAGGCGCCCGAGGCACGGAACGCGCGCCCTGATTCCCTCCGCGCCGCGGTCCTCGAGCGGATCCGGCCTCCGAGTGATCCGGAGGAGGATGAGGAGGCACCGGAAGTGGAGGAGCCCGTGGATCCGGAGATGGAAGCCGAGGTCACGTCACCCCTCCTCTCGCAGGTGCCAGCGGAACCGACGACCGACCGGGCCAGGACGAGAGCGGAACTCCCGGCCCAGTCGGACTCGATCATGCAGGCCCTCATCGAGCTAGAGGGATACACCTCGGCCAGCTATGAGGGCAGCCGCGCCGATTTCACGGCCTTCGACCGAAATCTCGTCCTCTGGGGCAGCGAGGACCTCAAGGCCCGCTTTTCTGGAGAGGGCGTGCGAGTCGAGGCCGACTCCTCGATCACCTACCAGGACCGCGAGGGCCGGGTACGCACGACGGGGCCGACCATTCTCACTCGGGACGGTGACGAGCCCGTCCGCACCCGCTCACTCATTTACGACGTCCGGGAGGAGCGGGGAACGGCCAGAGACGCGGAAACGACCTATGCCGAGGGAGGCCAATGGTTCGTACGAGGGGACCTGGATTCGGTGGAGCAGGGGCTCCTCTTCGGCAGTGAAACCCGCTTCACCTCATGTGACCTCGATCCGCCCCATTCCCACTTCCAGGCGAGCAACCTGAAAGTGATCGCGGGCCGGGTCCTGGTCGCCCGATCCGTGCGCATGTACGTGGAGGACGTGCCCGTATTCTGGCTCCCATTCATCGCTCAGAATTTGGAGAGCGGTCGGTCGAGCGGGATCCTCACGCCCAGCTTCTCAGTGAACGACATCGTTCGAACCTCAACTGGCTACAATCGACGGATTTCGAACGTGGGATATTACTGGGCCATGAGCGCCTACTCTGACCTCACGGTTGCGATGGACTGGCACTCTAACAACTACACGGCTCTCCAGGCCGATCTTCAGTACCGATGGGCTCGCCAGTTCCTGGAGGGCCGGACGAACATTAAACGGTACTGGAGGGACACGGGGCAACAGGAGCTCGCTTTCGATACGCGGCACAATTGGGAGGCCTCGGAGCGGACCCGATTCCGGGCCTCGGGACGGTTCGTGTCGAGCTCGGACTTCGTGCGTCGAAACTCCTTCGACCCGCGGGAAATCCATCAGACCGTCAATTCCGACGCCAGCCTGAACCACCGCTTCAACTGGGGAACGCTCACGCTGGGCTCGAGTCGAAGACAGTACCTCACTGAGGAACGCACGGAGATGACGTTGCCTTCCGGGAACCTCTCGCTCTCTACCCTCACCCTCTTCAGCGCTCCTCCGCAGAGCGCGAACTGGTACAACAACATGTCCCTGTCGGGCTCGATGCGATGGGATCGGAGGCTCCAGGAAAGGGACCTTCAGCCCGCCGACGAGTTCAATTTTCGCAGCGCCTCCCAGGTGGCGACGAACGGAAGTGTCCGGGGAAGCCTGGGTCTCGGGGACCTCTCCCTTTCCGGCAACCTACAGACCGATCGTACTCGATTCGAAGATGTGCCTACTGGATTCTTTCCGAACGGTCCGAGCGGCCTGAACGGTTCCACCGGGCTCCAGGGCCACCCACTGCATTCCCTGGGTGCGCCATTGATGAACCAGATGAACGACCGGGCCGAGTTTCGGTCGGATCAGGCGAGTTGGTCCACGAGCCTTTCGTACCGGCAGCGGCTCATTGGAGCCACCAGCTTCACTCCGAATGTCTCGTTCGAGGGGACCATGGTCCGGGTCGATTCCATCCCCGAGGCACGGGATTATGTGAGCGGACCGAGCCGTATGCGTGCGGGCGCGACGCTTCAGACGGAGATCTACGGATTCTATCCCGGTTTCGGCGACTTCGACGCCATCCGTCACAAGCTCACCCCGAGCGTGGGCTGGTCCTATGCCCCCGAAGTGAGGCCGACCGAGCTGCAAGAGCGGGTCTTCGGACCCCGGACCGCCAGGGCACAGAATCGGTTGAACCTCACTTTCAATCAGACCTGGGAGGCGCGAGTCCAACAGGACGATGACGACACCGCTCCGACCGAGCGAGGAGAGCCGCGGTTCGATCTTCCGGGGGCCGCGGAAGACGAGGAGTCTCCAGGGGCGATGGACGAACTCGAGGATCTGGATGATCCGGAGGCTCTGGAAGTCCCCGGGGAGGAGGCGTTCGCATTCGAGGATGACGAGGATGACTCGGAGGGTCCGCGCCGGCTCCCTCGCTCCGAGGTGGTGACCCTCCTCGCGCTTCAGACCAGCGCGATCAACTATGATCTGATCGAGGCGGATTCCACCGGGCGCTTTCTGGACGGATTTACGACGACCACCCTTTCGAACACAGTGCGCTCGGATTTCCTTCAGGGATTGGATCTCTCCTTCGCGCACGATCTCTTCGACGACAGCCAACGGGCTGAAGACGGATCGCGGACGTTCAGTCCGCACCTTTCACAGTTGTCGCTGGGGTTCAATCTGGACCAGGAGTCCGGTCCGATTCGTCTCCTTCGGGGGCTTCTGGGACTTGAAGCCTCGCCTGCCCCTGAGCCCAGGCCAGAGCAGGAATCGGAGCCCCTCGAAGAGGACCGGCCAGCCGATACCCACCGGGGGTTCGACTCGAATCGGGTCATCCCGGGTGACGACGACATGGACGACATGAGGGACCGGGGAGCCGGGTGGGGGGCTCGCGTCAGCTACTCCCTCCGGCGTCCGAGAGTGACCGGAACAGGAACTGGCTTCCGGGCTCAGATGATCCAGACCTCGCTCTCCTTCGACCCTACGGCGAACTGGTCGGCGGATTGGTCCACCTCCTACGACGTGGAGGAGGGGCGTTTCAACGACCACATCGTTCGTCTCACCCGAGATCTCCACGAGTGGCAGGCAACGTTCGGATTCCGTCAGACCGCCACGGGGAACTGGGCGTTCCACTTCGACGTCTCGCTGCGGGCGAATCGCGACCTCCGCTTCGACTATGAGCAGAGGAGCCTGGACGGCGGAACCGGATCCCCCGCCGGCGGTACCGGGGGCTTCTGAACCGCCCATCGGCCTCGTAAAACCCTTGCGGGGACTGGCTTGTGCCGTGATTCACCCCCCGCTATGTTTTCGCCGCGCACCATGCGGCTTTGGGGGGCGAAAGCCGCCCCCGGAGCGTTTCGAGCAGTTTCGGCTCTTCCGTTTTCCTACGGGCCCGGATCTGGCCCGTGCATTTCCCGACTTTCTTCTGGCACCTCAGGTCCCTATGGTCGTCCGAGGCTCGAAGCGAGACGCGATGAGCACAGAATCCATCAAGGCACAAGCTCGACGCTACGAGCGGGACGAGAAGTGGACCCGCGCCCTGGAGCTCTATCTCCAGGTGTTGGAAGCGCAGGAGGGAGAGGATGAAACGGAAATCGGGCTCTACAATCGGGTGGGCGATCTTCAGATCCGGCTCGGCGATGTGGACGCTGCGGTGGTGAGCTACCAGCAAGCGATCGACCTGTATGCGGAGGCGGAGCTCACGAACAACGCGATCGCGATCTGCCGAAAAGTCATCCGCAACGCCCCTGGCCGCGCCTTCCCCTACCTTCGGTTGGGCCGAATCCAGGCGGGCCAGGGATTTGTGGTGGACGCTCGTGAAAGCTTCCTGAGGTACGCGGAGAAGCAGGAACGGGATGGGGAGACGGAGAAAGCCCTTCGCGCCCTCATGGAGTTCGTGGAATTGGTGCCCGACGAAATCGAGACGCGACTTTTCGTGGCCGAGCAGTTGGCCTCTCGAGGGCGGAAGGATGAGGCGGCGGATCACCTGTCCACCGCCTGCCGCATTGCGATGGAGAAGGGGGAGGAGGAAAAGTCGGCCGCAATAGCAGATCGCCTCCGGGAGTTGGTGCCCGATCGCAGCGTGCCAGCTCCGGAGTGGGATGAATCGGAACCGGACCCGGAGCCGGAGCTCGGTGCGGACCTCGAGGGATTCGAGTCCACGGCCCTGATGGACGAGGCGCCGCCTGAGGATGCGGCGGAGGGAGTGGTCGACCTCGAATCGAAGGCCGATGCAACGGGGTTTGCGGAGTTCAGCGATATCTCGCTGGAGTTGAATGGGATTGAGGATGAGGAGTTTCCCTCGGCTTCGGGGACGGACGAGGCCGAGCCCACGCCCGAGTCCTCGTCGCTCCCGTCGTTCGACCTCGAGGAGGATGATGGGGGGGATGGCACGGCGGATCTCCCCTTGCTCGCGGATTCTGAGACGGCCTCGCTCGATGAGGAGAACGGCGACGAATCGGAGCCCCTCCCGACCTTCGACCTCGAGGACGTCACTGCCGAGCCGGAGGAGGAGGAGGCTCCGGCTCGGGCGGAAATCGAGGAATGGCGTGCGCAGGGCGTGGCGCTCCTCTCCGGTGGCGAACGTCACAAGGGCAGGGAGCTCCTCGAGCAAGCCCACCGGGCTTTCGCGGAGCAAGGGGATCCGGAACGAGCGATCCAGGTCGTCCAAACCCTCCTTACGGATCGCCCGGGGCATCCGGAGCTTCTGCAAAGGTTGGTCGAGTACGCCCATCAGTCGAAGGATCGGGACCTCCTCGTCGACGCGCTGTTCGATCTGGCCGAAAGACTGGCGGAAGCGGATGAGCCGGGAAAATCGGTGGCTACCTTTCGACAGATCCTGAAGCTCGATCCGCACCATGACGGAGCACGTGAAGCCCTCTCGAAGTCGCCTCCCGGGCGGGCCGGAGAAGGCTCGGATGGCTCCGCCAGGTGGGTGGTCCCGAAGGAGGCCTCGACAGGGGACGAGGAGGCCGACTTCGCCAGGATGCTCTCACTTTTCAAGGATCAGGTCACCAAGAACCTCTCCCCCGAGGATTCCGCCACCCACTACGATCTGGGAATGGTGTATCTGGAGATGGGTCTTTTCGAGGAGGCGATCGAGGAGTTTCGCCTATCGCTCCGGGCTCGTCCTCGGAACCTTGCCGCCTTCGAGGTGCTCGGGCAGTGCTTTCTCGAGCTGGGCAACCCTGAGGAGGCGATCGAGATCCTGCACGAGGGAGTGGAGCTCCCCGTCGGGGTGGAGGACGACCGAGTGGGAATCTACTACTTTCTGGGACGGGCTCATGAGGAGATCCGGAACACCCGGGCGGCCATCGAGTTCTACGAAAAGGTCTTTTCTCTCGACATAAACTTCAGGGATCTTACCGAACGTCTTCGCTCGCTTCGGTGAGACGCCGATGCCGGGTTCCCGCGCGAGGGCCAACAGCTTCATGACCAACATCCAGTCCACCCCTGTTCAGCCCAAGTCGATGCTGACTCAGATCCAGGAGCCCGTGAAAGGCAGGCTGGATGATGTGGTGGAGGAGATTCGCCGTATCGTCCTTTCGGATTTCGACGTCCAGGAGGAAGTGAACGGCTACCTCCTGAGGATGCGGGGGAAGCTCTTTCGTCCCACCCTTCTTCTCCTGGCGAACGCCGCCGGAGGGCGACCGCACGCCGACGCGGTCCCCCTTGCCGCAGTGGTGGAGCTGGTCCATCTCGCCACCCTGGTGCATGACGATGCGGTGGACCATTCCGTTCTTCGGCGGGGACTCCCCACCGTGAATCACCTCTGGAACCACAAGGTTGCGATTATCACCGGAGATTTCCTTTACTCCCGCTCGGTAATGGAGCTGGCTCGTCTTGGCCGTATGGAGGCGATCGAGGCACTCGCCGTGGCTTCCAATCAGATGAGTGTAGGGGAACTCCGGCAGCTTGTCTCCTACGATGCGCTCGACTTCACTGAGGAGGGGTATTACCAGCTCATCTCCAGTAAGACTGCGTCGCTGATGTCGGCTGCCTCGGAGATGGGAGCGCTGGCTGGTTCGGGATCCTTCCGTGACGCGTTTCGCCGCTTCGGACACGCGCTGGGCATGGCTTTCCAGATTGCTGACGACCTCCTGGACTACGAGGGGAGCGAAGAGACGACGGGGAAGCCGGTGGGCCATGATCTCCGAGAGCGAAAGGTGACCCTTCCCCTCGTGGAGGCGTTGCGCCGCGTGACCCCGGAGGACCGGAATCGGATCCGGGAATTCTTCACACTGGTGGATCCCAGTGACGACGAGATTCGGGAGATCGTTTCGGTGGTCCGGGACGTGGGAGGACTTGACTACGCCAGGGAGAAGGCCCGCGGCTTCGCGGAAGAGGCCGAGGCCGCCCTCGACGAGGTACGTCTCGAGGGAGAGGCTATGGAGGCACTTCGAGCTGCGATCACCTATGCAGTTGAGAGGAGCCGATGATGATGAGCGGGGCGTGGGGGGGGCGGGGGTTCGTGTGTCGGGGGCAGCCACGTTACATTAGGGATGATGGTGCGCGCTGCGCACGTGGCGGCAGGGAAGCGGACGGTGAATAGGTTCGTGGACCAGCGGGAACGGCAAGCCAGCCGAGTAGCTTGGACGGTGGTCGGTGGCCTGCTTCTTGGAGGGCTCTTCACCAGGCTCTCCGAGCTCTTTTTGCCCGAGAGCGCCGCGCGTGAGTTTCTCATCACCTCGGTGGCCGCGTCGGTAGGTCCGCTTCATCTGGACCTGGTGGCGGTGGCTGTTACCGTGGGACCGTTGGTCCTGACCCTGAACGTCCTGACCCTGGTGGGAGTCGGAATGGTGGCCCTGGTGGCCCGGTCTTGGATCTGATCCCGATGAGGATGGCAATCGAGAACCTTTGCCCGCCAAGGGAGGGTTGATCAAGATGTTCGGTGGAGTCGGAATGTGGGAAATCATCCTGGTGTTCATGGTGGTCCTGCTCCTTTTCGGAGCCAAGAGACTTCCGGAGATCGGTTCCTCTCTCGGGAAAGGCATCCGGGAGTTCAAGGGCTCGATCCGTGAGATCGAGGGGGAACTGACGCTCCCCGAGGACAATAAGCCAGTCAGGCCAAAGTCCTCGGCTTCCTCCTCCAACACTGAGTCCTCTACCTCGGAGGATCCGGAGGACGAGAGCAATGGAGAGCCCCGGAGACTCACTACGAGTCGGTGATCGACCGCCCCGGGGGAGGACCGCACCCCGGGCTGTCTGCACTACGGAGGTGAACGAAAAGAGGGGCCCG
>SLFU01000206.1 GCA_007124095.1 Gemmatimonadota bacterium | reverse complement strand
GATCCGCTCGTGCGTGGAGCAGGTGGTGGATCGAGACAACTGGCTGTTTCTGGGTCGGGGTTACAACTATCCGGTGGCGTTGGAGGGTGCGTTGAAGCTGAAGGAGATCAGCTACATTCACGCGGAGGGGATGCCGGCCGCGGAGATGAAGCACGGGCCGATCGCGTTGATCGACGAGAACATGCCCGTCGTTTTTCTGGCCCCCAAGGATCCGGTGTACTCGAAAGTGGTCTCCAACATCGAGGAAGTGAAGGCGAGGGACGGTCAGGTCATCGCCGTGGTGAATGACGGCACTGAGGAGCTGGATGGAAATGTCGATCACTTCTTGCGCGTGCCCGAGACCCATCCCGCGATCCTCCCGATCCTGACGGTGATCCCCCTCCAGCTCCTCGCCTACCACATCGCGGTTCTTCGGGGCTGCGACGTGGACCAGCCCAGGAATCTCGCCAAGTCGGTGACGGTGGAATGAGGGTGGTCCTCCAGCGGGTCTCCGCCGCCTCCGTGGCCGTGGGTGGAGAGGTCCTCGGGGAGATCGAAGCCGGGCTCCTACTCCTGGTCGGCTTCACCGGGGGTGACACCCGAGAGGACCTGGAGTGGATGGCCCGGAAGGTCGTGAGCCTCCGGGTCTTCAACGATGCCGATGGAAAGATGAACCTGTCCCTCGAGGACGTGGCTGGGGACCTTCTCGTGGTGAGCCAGTTCACCCTCTACGGCGACGTTCGGAAGGGGAGGCGTCCGTCCTTCGTACATGCCGCCGACCCCGAGCTTGCAGTGCCTCTCTACGAGCGCTTCCTGGAGCTCTTGCGGGAGGCGGCTCCGGGAAAGGTGGCCGATGGGGAGTTCGGAGCGATGATGGATGTCGAGCTCGTGAACTCCGGGCCCGTGACCCTCGTGCTGGAGCGGGGTGGAGAGCGATGAGCCTCATCCTCGCGTCCGGGTCTCCTCGCCGCTCGGAGATTCTCGATGCTCTCGGGATCGACCACCAGGTGCACCCGGCGGCGGTGGATGAGGTCTCCCTTGCGGGGGAGCGGCCGGAGGATCACGCCGAGCGTTTGGCCCGAGCGAAGGCTGCGGCGGTCAGTGGGCTCCATCCAGGCCGGTGGGTTCTCGCCGGGGACACGGTCGTCGTAGTCGACGGGGACCTTCTCGGAAAGCCCCGGGACCGGGACGAGGCAGTGGGGATGCTCCTCACGCTCCAGGGTAGGATGCACCGGGTCGTCTCGGCCCTGGCGCTGGTGCGCCCTGCCGGGTTGGAAAACGGGGATGGTGGGGACGGAAGGCTCTTCAGCGGGACCGAGATCACCGAAGTCCGGTTCCGGCCCTTCGAGCGGGGCTTTGCCGAGGCCTATGTGGATACCGGCGAACCTCTGGACAAGGCCGGGGCGTATGGGATCCAGGGGAAGGGAGCGGTCCTGGTGGAGGGGATCCGGGGGGACTACAGTGGGGTGGTGGGTCTTCCCGTGTCCCTTCTGGTCCGACTGATGGAGGATGCGGGACGCCCCTACCGATTCGAAGTCTGACACCTCCCGCGCTCGCCCCTCCAACATCGCCGAGGCCCCGATGTCCCCGACCCCCGCCATCCTCACGTTGGATCAGGGTACCACCGGGACCACCGCCCTCGTCGTCTCCGGCGACGGCCGGGTCCTGGGACGCGCCTACTCCGAGTTCACGCAGCACTTCCCGAAGGCGGGGTGGGTCGAGCACGATGCCGACGAGATCCGGGACGTGACCGTCCGAGTGGCGAGGCAAGCGCTGGAAGCGGCGAGAAACCGGGAGAGCTTCCGGACGGAGGGGATCGGGATCACGAACCAGAGGGAGACCGTGGTCCTCTGGGATCGGGAGACAGGCCGTCCTGTGCACCGTGCGATCGTCTGGCAGGACCGCCGTTCCGCCAAGGTATGCAGGGAGCTCAGGGAGGCCGGACGGGAGGGGGAGGTGCGCAAGCGCACCGGTCTCCTCCTCGACCCATATTTCTCCGGGACGAAGCTCACCTGGCTCTTTCGGGAGCACCCGGAGTTGAGGAGGCGGGCGGAGGCGGGCGAGCTCGCCTGTGGGACGATCGACAGCTGGCTCATCCACGCCTTCACCGGGGGGCGTGTGCATGCCACCGACCCGACGAACGCTTCCCGGACCCTCCTCTACGATCTCCGGTCCGGGGAGTGGGAAGACGACCTGCTCGAGCTCTTCGAGGTCCCGCCGGGGATCCTTCCCGAGATTCGATCGAGCTCGGGGGACTTCGGGATGGCCGATGGGGAGATCCTCGGGGTCGAAGCTCCCATCTGTGGGGTTGCGGGAGATCAACAGGCCGCCCTCTTCGGGCAGGGTTGCTGGAGGGAGGGTCTGGCGAAGAACACATACGGCACCGGGGCCTTCGTCCTCCTCCACACCGGTGACGAGCCCGTTCACTCGGAGCACGGACTGGTCACCACCGTGGCCTGCAACGCCGAGGGGGGACGCGCCTTTGCGCTGGAGGCCTCGATCTTCATAGCGGGAGCTGCGATCCAGTGGCTCCGGGACCAACTCGAACTTCTCCCCTCCGCTCCCGAGTCGGAAGCGATGGCGCAATCCCTCCAGGGCAACGATGGGGTCTACATGGTCCCGGCCTTCGTGGGGCTCGGCGCACCCCACTGGAACCCGGAGGTCAAAGGCGCCATTCTCGGCCTGACCCGGGGTACGGGGAAGTCCCACCTGGTTCGTGCGGCGCTCGAGGCCATGGCCTATCAGACCCAGGATGCCCTGGATGCGATGGAGGCCGATTCCGGGGTGGCGGCCAAGGAGTTGCGAGTGGACGGCGGAGCGGCGGAGAACGATTGGCTCATGTCCTTCCAGGCAGGGATCTCGGACCTTCCGGTGCGGCGTCCGGCCCTGGTGGAGACGACGGCGCTCGGAGCGGCCGGGCTGGCCGGCATTCAGGTGGGAGTCTGGGAGGGAGCGGATCAATTTCTGGCCGCCCGGGGGGAACCGCAGATCTTTCGGGCGTCAATGGGTAATAAGGAGAGAGAGGTGCTGCGTTCGGGGTGGAGCCGCGCCCTGGCGGCGGTACGCGCCTTCGAAGATCCGGGGGAACAAGGCCCCCACGAATCAGGTTGAGCCGGATTCCCCTTTCCCGTATGTTGAAGCGGCTCATTCGGCATTGGAGTCTCACATCTTCCCGGAGTCGTTCCGTGAGCAGAGATCGACGGTTTTTCGCAGGGCTGGTGGGGGTGGCGGCGATCGTCACCTACCTGGTCTGGACCGGTATCTCGGACACGATGATGTACTTCATGACTCCATCCGAGCTCATCGCCCGGGCCGAAGCGAATCCGGCTCTCCTCGAACAGGGAGTGAAGGTGAGTGGGAACGTCGTACCCGGTAGCTACGAGCAGCAGACCGGGGAGCTCCTGCACACCTTCGTGGTCGAGGACCCGGACGATCCCGCGGTCCGGCTGACCGTGGAGTTCCGCCATCCCCTTCCCGATACCTTCACGGACGATGTGGAGGTGGTGATGGAAGGTCGCTACCAAGTGGATGGGACCTTCCACGCCAGCGAGGTCCTGACGAAGTGCGGGAGCCGTTACGAGGCGATGCCCGAGGAGGCTGACTACCTCTACGGGGATGGAGGGGTGAGCGAGTGATCCCTGCCCTGGGCGAATTCGCGCTCTGGATCGCCCTCCCCATTGCCCTCTGGGGCTGTGCCCTGGCGTTTCTCGGGGGGAAGTGGCTGCGCGGTGACCTGATCCTCTCGGCAGAGCGGAGCACCTACGCGGTTTTCGGTCTCCTCCTCCTCGCCTCGGTCGGGATCATCGTGGCCTTCCTGGGAGACCGGTTCGATTACTGGTACGTCTACAACTATTCCAGCACGAACCTCCATCCCTTCTTCAAGGTCTCGGGTCTCTGGGCGGGACAACGCGGCTCGCTCCTCTTCTGGGCGCTCAATCTCTCCTTCTTCTCGGTCCTGGCCGTCTGGATGAATCGCCGGAAGAATCGGGAGCTGATGCCCTATGTGAACGGGGTGCTACTCGCGGTCATCTCCTTTTTCGTGATCATCACCCTCTTCGTGACGCCCCCGTTCGAGCAGCTGGGCTTCACCCCGTCCGACGGGCGCGGACTGAACCCGCAGCTCCAGAACTACTGGATGACGATCCATCCGCCCACCCTGTACCTCGGGTTCACCGCCTTCACCGTCCCCTTTGCCTTTGCGATCGCGGCGCTCCTCAGCGGCCGTCTCGACGCCCGGTGGATCGAAGGCACGCGCAGATGGATTCTCACGAGCTGGTTCTTCCTCACCCTCGGGATCATCTTCGGGATGCGGTGGGCCTACGAAGAGCTGGGCTGGGGCGGCTACTGGTTCTGGGATCCCGTCGAGAACGCGTCGCTCCTGCCCTGGCTGGTGGCGACGGCCTTCGTGCACTCGGTCATGATCCAGGAGAACCGGGGGATGTTGAAGGTCTGGAACATGGGGCTGGTGGTTCTCACCTTCCTCATGACGATCTTCGCGACGTTCCTGACCCGGTCCGGGCTCATCCAGTCCGTGCACTCCTTCGCGCAGAACCTGACGATCGCCTGGATCTTCCTGGGGTTCCTGGGAGTCACGGGAATCGTTTCTCTGGGCCTGATCCTATGGCGGCTCCCCCTTCTGAAGAGCGAGCGGCAGTTCGAATCGCTCCTGTCCAGGGAGGCGGCTTTTCTCCTCAACAACCTCGTCTTGTTGGGAGCGGCGTTCGCAGTGACCTGGGGGACGATGTTTCCCCTCATCACCGAGGGCCTGACGGGTTCGAAGGTGGCGGTCGGTCCTCCCTTCTTCAACCAGGTAAACATCCCGATCGGACTCCTCCTCCTGGCCCTCATGGGAATCGGCCCGGTGATTGCATGGAGGAAGGCGAGTGCGCGAAATCTCAGGCGAAACTTCCTGGTTCCGATCGCCGTCGGTCTGTCGGTGGGAGCGGTGCTCTTCGCCGCGGGAGTGCGGCACCATTACGCCTGGATGACGTTCACCCTCGGTGCCTTCGTCCTCACCATCATCATGGTGGAGTTCTGGAAGGGGACTCGCGCCCGGGCCCGGATCGAGGAGGAGAACCACTTTACCGCCTTTTTCCACCTGGTGAAGAGGAATCGTCGCCGATGGGGCGGATACATCGTCCACGTGGGTGTCGTGATCATGTTCATGGGCTTCGCGGGGGCGGCCTTCGATCAGGAGGTACGCGAAAGCCTCCTGCCCGGAGAGTCCCTGAGCATCGCCTCCCCCTTCGGGCACGAGTACACGCTCACGTATCAGGGCCTCTCCACCCATCAGGACCCCAACATGTGGCGGGTCATCGCCCTCCTTTCCGTCGAACGGGACGGGGTGGATCTCGGCACCATGACTACGGAGCGACAGATGGTGGTCGCGCCTCCGCAACCGATCACCCAGGTGGGGATCCGCTCAACGCTTTTCGAGGACCTCTACGTCATTCTGGGTACGCTCGACGAACAAGTTGGGATGGGCAATGAGCCCCAGCACCAGCAAGCCACCTTCGAGATCCAGGTCAACCCGCTCGTGCCCTGGATCTGGTACGGAGGACTGATTATCGCCGCCGGGACTTTGATCGCTCTCTGGCCGGTGGCCGGTGTCCCCACGCGCGTCCCCACTCCGGGTCGGGCTCCCGGAAGCCGTCCGGGCGAGGCCCCGAGAAGGGACGAGGACGCCTCGGCGCCCGGGCGCACGGCGGGCACCGCCGCCCCGGTGGGATGACGGTTCTCATTCTTGCGGGACTCCTCACCCCCGCGGTTGTCGCCTATGTGCTCTACCCCGTTATCGCGGGGCGCCATGCACCCATGGAGCGGGAGCTGGACGAGCTTACGGAGGCCCAGCATCGCAAGCGGATCGCCCTTTTCGCCCTCCGCGATGTGGAGTACGACTATCACGCGGGCAAGCTCGATGAGGCCGATTACCGGAAGCTGAAGAGCCAGCTCTCCTCCGAGGCCCTTTCCGCCCTGGACGAGGAGGCGGCGGAATGGCGGGGCCTGCAGGAAATTCAGGGCGAGGAGCTGGAGGACCTGGAGGGGCTCTCGCGGCGGGAGGACGTGGAGGCGGAGATCGCCGCGCTGCGGGCATCGATTCGGGAGGGAACCGTCTGCACCCAGTGCGCAACCCCGAATCCACCCGAGAGCCGGTTCTGCGGGGAGTGCGGCTCCGCGCTCCCGGGACGCGATCGCGTCGAGAGGGGACCGTAGCGATTGCCCCCCCTCCTGGAGGCGCGGGACCTGGCTCGAAGCTTCGGTCCGATCCAGGCGGTGGCCGATGTCTCCTTCAGCCTGGGTGAGGGGGATCTCCTCACGGTATTGGGACCCAACGGGGCTGGAAAGAGCACCCTCCTCGGGATGCTCAGCGGGGTTCTCCGGCCGAGCGCCGGTGAGGTCTGGTTCAGGGGTGGCCTCCGGGACCCCGGGGAAACCGACTGGCGGAGCGAGATCGGGGTCCTTTCCCATCGCAGCTTTCTCTATGGACCCCTTACGGCCCGGGAGAACCTGACCTTCTTCGGGCATCTCTACGACCTCCCTGACCTTGAGGACCGAGTCGAAGCACGACTGGCCGAGGTGGGGCTGAGCCTGGAGGGGGATCGCAGGGTGCGGGGCTACTCCCGGGGGATGCGCCAGCGGCTGGCCCTAGCGCGTACCCTCCTCCACGATCCCTCCCTCATCCTCCTCGACGAGCCGTTCACCGGGCTGGACGTCCACGCCTCGGCCCTTCTCCGGGACGTGCTGACGCGCCTCAAGGATGGCCGGCGAACCGTCGTTCTGGTGACCCACAACCTCTCCGAAGGGCTCGCTCTGGCCGATCGGCTTGCAATCCAGCATCGGGGGCGCTTCGTCTTCGAAGGTTCGAAGGAGGAAATTCCCGTGGGGGAAGAGGAGCGCTTCTACCGGGAGACCCTGGAACGATGAGGCGTTACCTTCGACAGGTCTGGGCGATTGCCGCCAAGGACCTCCGGGTAGAGCTCAGGACCCGCGAGCGGGTGGTGGCGATGGGGGCCTTTGTGGTCCTCACCTCGGTCCTCTTCAACTATGCGATCGACCGGACCGCCGTCCATCCCCGCGAGATCGCGGCCGGGCTGATCTGGATGACGATCGTTCTCGGGGGTCTCCTCGGGCTCGGCCGCACGTTCGAGTTGGAGAAGGAGGAGGGGGCCATGGACGGGCTCCTGGTGGCGCCCCTCCCCAGGGACGCCCTCTTCCTGGGGAAGGTCCTGTCGAACATGGTGATCATGGGGCTCGTCGTGACCATCACGCTGGCGGTGATCGCCCTCTTCTTCCAGGTGGACCTGACGGTGAACCTGCTCCCGGTCGTGGGGGTCCTCGCTGTCGGCACGCTCGGGTTCGTGGCACTTGGAACCCTATTCAGCGGGATCTCGGCGGGGACCCGGATGGGCGAGACCCTCCTCCCGATTCTCCTCTTCCCACTCCTCGTGCCCCTCGTGGTGTTCGGGGTGTCGGCTACCTCCGGCCTCCTCGCGGGCTTCCCCCTCTCGGAGGTCGGTGACAGTTTGAGGGTCATGGGCGCGTTCACGGTGGTGGCGTTCGCGGCCGGGATGGGCTTGTTTCGATTTCTCGTGGAGGAATGATGTCGCTGGCTACGATCCGTTGGGGAGCCCTGGTGCTGGCCCTGCTCGGCGTGGGTCTAACCCTGCTCTTCCATTGGCAGGTCTTCTTCTGGGTGCCCACCGAAGCGAGCATGGGGGTCGTGCAGCGCATCTTCTACATTCATGTCCCCGCGGCATGGGTGGGGTTCTTGGCCTTTGGGATCGTGGCGCTCTGCAGCGCGATCTACCTCTGGATCGGGGAGGAGCGACTGGATCAGGCCGCCCGGTCGGCGGCCGAGGGGGGGCTCGTCTTCACCACCATCGTGCTCACTTCCGGTCCGCTCTGGGGCCGAATCGCATGGGGCACGTGGTGGACCTGGGAGCCCCGACTCACCCTGACCCTTCTCCTCTGGTTCATCTACGTGGGTTACTTCATGGTCCGGAATGCCACGGAGAACCCGGAGCGGGGGAAGCGTTTCGCCGCTGTAGTCGGGATCGTCGGGGCGCTGAACATCCCTCTGATCCATGTGAGCGTCCTCTGGTTCCGGTCCCTCCACCCCCAGCCGGTAGTGGCGCGGGTGGACGGCCCGACCTTGCACCCGGACATGCTTACGGTCCTGCTGACCGCACTGGCGGCATGGATCCTTCTCTTCTTCGCACTCTTCCTTTTGCGCTACGGCACGGCTCGCCTGGAGGACAGGGTCGAATTTCTCGAACATTCCGGTACCGTGCGTGAGGGAGCTGTGAGATCATGACGATTCGACGTGTAGGGCCGGCTCGCCGGCAACTCGCCTTCGCACTGGCCGTCGTCGCGGTCGTCTTGGCGGAGACCTTGCTTCCCCAGGCGCTGGCCGGCCAGGTCAGCCCGGCGGCGACCTCCCCGCAGATGCGGCACTTCTGGCACGTGTTCGCCGCCTACGCCATTGCATGGGTGCTCCTCTTCGGGTGGATCGTGTCCGTCGTACGACGCCTTGCCAAGGTCGAGAAGCGCATCGACGGCTGAACCCGAAAAGCGAATCGACAGCTGAACCTTGGATGCAGGCTGGGTACGGGATGGGCCGTCCACATTTGGAATTCGGAGCGGGCGGGCGGCTAGCTCCGGAATTCCTCCGGGATGTCCTCAGGATGGTCCACGTCGCTCAGCGGGGGGAGGAGCTCCACGACGAGCCCGGTCTCCCGCGCCGCCCGGAGGCTCTCCTCCAGCACCGTCGCCGTTCCCCAGGGGATGTCCCTGAAGAGGCGGTCGTCCGGCCTCCTGAGCCCGACCAGGTAATAGCCCCCATCCGTGGCCGGGCCGAAAACCGCGTCCGGGCCCGAGGAGCGCTCGAGGGCGTGGAAGGCGGCCTCCAGCAGGCCGACGTCGATCTTCGGGGCGTCGGTGCCGATGATACAGACGGGCCCGCCCGTCCGGAATGCCCACTGGAAGGCCGAGTGCATCCGCCTTCCCAGATCTCCGGAAGTCTGGGATCGGAATCGGAGGTTTTCTTCTCCGAGCCATTCGGTCAGGAGGGATTTCTCGCCGGGAGGGTCGAAGAAGAGGACGGTTCGGTAGGGGCCGGTCCGCACGCGGTCGACCACCTGCCGCCCCATTCGCCGGTAGATCCGCAAGGCCTCCTCCGCGCCGACTCCTCGGGCGAGTCGGGTCTTCACTTCCCCGGGGCGGGGCGCCCGGGCGAAGATGAGGAGGATCCGGCCGGTCGACGCAGGAGCTCCGAGTGGGGCCATGGGGCTCAAACGAATTCGGGTCAGGCGGGGCAACGGGGAATGGGACCGCTCCCGGAGCTCAGCCTGGGCCGGTACCAGCGCACGAGGATCCGGGGCGGCACTCCGAGCGAATAGAGCCCGAGGAGGATCGCGTTCCGGAGCCAGCCGAGGAATGGACCGTCCTCCCGGTACCGGCGGGTGCTGGTCACGATCGGCGCCTCGATCCGGTCTACCGCCCCGATTCGCCTCAGCCTCCGAATCGCCTCCACGTCCTCCATCAGGGGGAGGTCGGGAATGCCCCCGATCTCCTCGTAGCGGCCGCGGGAGAGGAGAAGGCCCTGGTCGCCGTACGCGAGCCCAGTGACGCGCTCACGGACCCTCTGACCCCGCTCGAGAACGGTCCACCACAGCCCCTCTTGGTCGAGTTGGAACGCGAAGTGGGCAGCCTCGCAACTGTGCGGATCGGACAACCACTCGGCCAGGGCGCTCCGGGTTGCGGGCGGGACCCTCGAGTCCGCGTGCAGGAAGAGGAGCCAGGGCGTTTCGAGCGCATGAGCTCCCGCATTCATCTGGAGGCCCCGGCCTCGGTCGCCTCGCACGGTCCGGGCGCCGCCGTTCCGGGCGGCCGCCAGGGTTTCGTCGGAGGAACCACCGTCGACGACCACGATCTCCACGGGCACGGGGAGGGACCGCAGGTCGTCCAGAAGGAAGGGGAGGTGCTCCTCCTCGTCGAGTGCCGGAATGACCACTCCCAGGCGTGGCACTCCCGCCGGGGGTGTCGGTGTGTCGGGACTCACCGCGACACGTCGTTCAGGGTCCAGTCGTACTCCGCGAACTGGACGCGTGTGTCTCCCCGCTCGACGATCTCCCGCTCCGCCCCCTCGAGATATCCCGCGAAGAAGCGCTTCAGGCCGTCCACACCGTCGAAATCCTCCCGGTACCAGTCGAGGACCTTGTTCAGGTGAAGAGTGGGCGGGCTACCGCGCTCGATCCGGAAGTGGTCCGGGTCGGACATCAAGTGCTGGACGGCACGCTCGAGCTGTTCCTCGAGGCGGTCTCCCTTGTAGGCCTCGGGCCAGAGGATCGGGCAGCTCCGTGCCGCGCAGTTGACCGCGAAGTGGATCCGGGGCTCCTCGAATCGGGGCCGGATGATCTCGTGCTCGATCTCGTCCTGGGAACGTGCCTGCCCCGCGACCTCACAGTGATCTCGCGTGAAGACGTCACGGATCTGCCACACCGAGTTCTCGGGATAGCCCGCGACCAGGTTTCGGAGGGAGCCCAGGAGTCCCACGCCGCCGGCCTCGATCGGATAGTGGTCGATTACGATCTTCAGCATGCAGGCGTTGTAGGCGTTCAACCAGAAGGCGAGCTGCTCGTCTCTCGATGCGCGCTCGAGCGCCTGCGGGGCGCTTCGGCCGAGGGCGGAAAGGTAGCGGTCGAGGCCGGCCCGGTCGGCGTGGAGCCGCCGGTAGTCCACATTCGGGGGATCGACGACCTGGGCCAGCACTTCACTGAAGGCTGCGTGGTCGGGAAGGTCCTGGGCGGCGACCTGGCTCGGAAACGCCGAGCCGAGCAGGAGGAGACCCCCCAGGGAGAGCAGGCTCCAGAGCCGATCTCGCTTCAATTTCATGGTCATCTTCATGGATGGAATACATTCGATGGAGGACGGTAGGTCCCTCGAGACGAATCTCCTGCCGTCCCGTAAGAGCGTCGAATCCCCCGCTTCCGGTGGAGGTTCCCCGCCGGTCGGTCCCTCCGGGGCATTTCAACGACCTGTGGTTGCGAGTACCTTCTCTTCTCCCGCGGAGGCGGGAGCGGCGGGCGGATCCGATCGTACCCCTTTCGCCTTCTGTTCGGGGGCTCTACCTTCGGGTCGGCGAGAGCGTGAACGGAGCGACCGGTGCGGCGTGCCCGACCGCGCATTCGTTCTCGCCCGGCCCCCGATCTCCGTATCCGCGGGGCCGTGAGCGGGCCCCGGAGACTTCCACGCGAGAGAGTTCAAGATGGCGACGGCGGAGCTGAGTGAAAAGAAGAAGAAGGATCTGGCCACGGCCCTCTCCCAGATCGAGCGGTCCTACGGCAAGGGCGCGATCATGCGGATGGGCGCCGACGGCGCCCGCGTAGAAATCGAGGCCATCCCCACGGGCGCGGTCAACCTCGACGCCGCGATCGGGGTCGGAGGGATCCCCCGGGGCCGCATCTCGGAGATCTACGGGCCGGAGTCCTCGGGGAAGACCACGCTCTGTCTCCATGTGATCGCCAACGCCCAGAAGAAGGGGGGCGTGGCCGCCTTCGTGGATGCGGAACACGCCCTCGACATCAATTACGCACGAAAGCTGGGTGTCGACGTGGACAATATTCTCGTGTCCCAGCCGGATACCGGTGAGCAGGCGCTCGAGATCGCGGAAGTGCTGATCCGCTCCAACGCGGTCGACGTGGTGGTGGTCGACTCAGTCGCGGCGCTCGTCCCCCGCGCCGAGATCGAGGGAGAGATGGGCGATACCCATGTGGGGCTCCAGGCCCGCCTCATGAGCCAGGCGCTTCGCAAGCTGACCGGTGCGGTGAACCGTTCGCATACCGCGGTGGTCTTCACGAACCAGATCCGGGAAAAGGTCGGAGTGATGTTCGGGAACCCCGAGACCACCTCGGGTGGGAGAGCGCTCAAGTTCTACGCCTCTCTCAGGCTCGACATCCGGAGGATCGGGGCGATCAAGGACGGCCAGGATCTCGTCGGGAACCGGACCCGCGTGAAGGTGGTCAAGAACAAGTGCGCCCCCCCCTTCAAGCAGGCCGAGTTCGACATCATGTACAACGAGGGGATCTCGCACACCAGCCTCCTCCTCGACCTGGGCTCCGAGCTCGACCTCGTGCAGAAATCCGGGGCATGGTATTCCTACGGTGAGCTGCGCCTGGGTCAGGGAAAGGAGAACGCTCGACAGTTCCTGATCGAGAACCAGGATGTGGCCGACGAGCTCGACCTGCTCCTCCGTGAGGCCCTGGCCCTGCCCGGCGCGAACAAGGCTCGGGACTCCGAGGGGGACGAATCCGATGCGAGCGCGGAGGACTGAGCCGCCTCCTTCCCACCCCGCGGAATTCGGGATCGTTGGTTGAGGCCCCCACGGCGCTTCGGTTATAATCTACCGGTCCGGATCCTGAATCCCGCCGCTCCCCCGGAGAGGGCTCCTCGACTCCCGCGTCGAGGAGCGCCGATCCGGGGGATGCCGTTCCAAGCGAGCCCATGAAGGCCTCCGAAATTCGACATCGGTTCCTGGACTACTTCCAGCTCAGGGGCCACCAACTGGTACGCAGCGCGTCGCTGGTGCCTTCCGACGATCCCTCCCTCCTCTTCACGAACGCGGGGATGGTTCCGTTCAAGCGGGTGTTCCTCGCCTTGGACAAGCCTCCCCACGTGCGCGTGGTTTCGGCCCAGAAATGCGTGCGTGCCGGGGGAAAGCACAATGACCTGGAGGAGGTCGGGAGGACGGCTCGGCATCACACGTTCTTCGAGATGCTGGGCAATTTCTCCTTCGGCGATTACTTCAAGAGGGATGCCGTTCACTTCGCGTGGGAGTTCCTCACCGTCGATCTGGGCCTGGACCGGGAGCGGCTCTTCGCGACCGTGCACTACTCGGACGAGGAGGCCTTTCAGCTCTGGCAGGAGGTCGCCGGCCTGGATCCGAGCCGTGTCTATCAACTCGGCGATGCGGACAACTTCTGGCAGATGGCCAACACGGGCCCCTGCGGTCCCTGCTCCGAGCTGCACTACGATCTGAGGCCCTCGGAGAGCCGGAGCGTGCCCTCCCAGGAAGAGTTCGAGGCGCTGGGGGAGTCCGGGGAGATCCTCGAGCTGTGGAACCTCGTTTTCATGCAGTTCGACCGGGACAACGAGGGGAACCTCACTCCCTTGCCGGCCCCCTCCATCGACACCGGGGCGGGGTTGGAGCGGCTCGCGGTGGTGCTTCAGGGGGCTGACTCCAGCTACCACACGGACCTCTTCCTTCCGCTCCTGGAGCGAGTCGCGGACGTGGTGGGACGGCCCTATGATCCCGCCGGGGCGGAGGGCGTCGGGTTCCGGGTCCTGGCGGATCATTCCAGGGCGGTGGCCTTTCTTCTGGCGGATGGGGTCTTCCCGTCGAACGAGGGGAGAGGCTACGTGCTCCGTCGGGTCCTCCGGCGAGGGGTTCGGCACGCCTGGCTCCTCGGGAGGCGGGCGCCGACCCTCGTAGGGGTGGTGGAGGAGGTCCTCCGGGTCATGGGGGAGGCCTATCCCGAGCTGCTGGAGAGGGAGGAGCATATCCTCAAGACGACCCGGATCGAAGAGGAGCGCTTTCTTTCGACCATCGAGGGGGGAATGGACCGCTTCGACGCCCTCGCACCCCCGGAGGGGCGAGGCGAGTCCAGGGTGATCGCCGGCCGGGAGGCGTTCAAGCTCTACGATACCTATGGATTTCCCCTCGACCTCACCCAGATCATGGCGGAGGAGCGGGGATACGAGGTCGACGAGGAGGGCTTCCACCAGGCGCTGGCCGAGCAGCGGACTCGAAGCCGGGCGGACCGGGAGGACTCCGGGGACTTCTCTCTCGACCGGGAGGAGGGGTTCGAGTCGTGGCTGCTCCTCGATCCCGCTCTCGATCAGGAGTGGGTGGGGTGGGATGCGACCGAGGCCGACACGTCTGTGGTGGGGGTTCATCGGGAGGACGGGCGAGCCGGACTCCTCCTCAAGGAGAACCCGTTTTACGCCGAGGCCGGCGGCCAGGTGGCCGACGTGGGGGTGATCGAAGGGGAGGGGTGGAGCCTCCAGGTCGAGGAAGTGCGACGGATCGAGGAGCGCACCGCGGTGTTCGGGTCCCTCGAAGGGGAGCTTCCGGAGCCGGCGGGCGAGCCTCTGCAAGTACGCGCCCGGGTGGACTCCGCCACCCGGAAGGAGATCGAACGGAACCACACAGCGACCCACCTCCTTCACGCGGCTCTTCGGAAGGTCCTGGGCGAACATGTCACCCAGCGCGGCTCGTTGGTCGACCCCGACCGGCTCCGGTTCGACTTCTCCCACCCCGAGCCACTCACCTCTGAGGAGATCGCGGCGGTGGAGGGCGAGGTGAACGAGGCGATCTGGGCGGACCACCCCGTGGTGTGGAGGATCACCTCGCGGGAGGAGGCCTCCTCGCAAGGAGCGATGGCGCTCTTCGGGGAAAAGTACGGGGACGAGGTCAGGGTCGTGGACATTCCCGGGGTGAGCCTCGAGCTGTGCGGTGGAACGCATCTCGGCCACACCGGTGCGGCCGGGCTCTTCGCGATCACCCGGGAGAGCGGGATCGCGTCGGGTGTGCGACGGATCGAGGCGCTCACCGCCTCACGGGCCTACGATCACCTGAGGGCCGCAGAACGGGAGCTGGAGGGGGTTGCGGCCCAGCTCAAGACCCTCAGGGAGAACCTGCCGCAGCGGGTGGAGCAACTCCTTCGGGAGCGAGAAGAGCTCGAAAGGCTTCTCAGCGATCTGCGCCGAGGAGGAGGGGGAGGGGAGCGTCCCGTCCACGAGGTCGAGATCCCCCTCTCCGGAGGCGATCCGATCCGCTATCGGGGTCTTCGGATGAAGGTAAAGGATGCCGAGGACGCCCGTGCCTTCGGGGATGCCTTCCGGGAGGAAGCGTCGATGACGGT
>SLFU01000129.1 GCA_007124095.1 Gemmatimonadota bacterium | reverse complement strand
GGTGCCCCAGGTGGTGGAGGCCCTGGTCCTGGCCATCCGGAGGGGGTTGCGGCTGCCCGTGGTCTACAACACCAGCGCCTACGATGTGGTCGAGAGCCTTCGTCTCATGCAGGGGCTCGTGGACATCTACATGCCCGACTTCAAGTACTGGTCCGCCGAGCGAAGCCGAACCTACATGAAGGCCGGGGATTACCCGGAATACGCTCGGGCCGCCATCAAGGAGATGCATCGGCAGGTGGGCGACCTCGTTACCGACGGCGAGGGTCTTGCAAAGCGAGGCCTGATCGTGCGGCACCTCGTCATGCCGGGGCACCTCGACGAGACGCGGCACATCCTCACCTGGATCGCCGACGAGTTGGGGCCCGACACCTACGTGAACCTCATGGACCAGTATCGACCGGCCGGCAAGGTGGGAGAAGGTCGCTTCGAAGAGATCGATCGCCCTCTGACGGACGGGGAGTTCCACGAGGCGAAGCAGATCGCGCAGGAGTTGGGACTTCGAAATCTGGACCGCCGTCGTCCTCACGGAAAGCTCCGCATGCTAAGGCTCTGACCTCCGTTCCGGCGACACCCGGCTGTAGCGGCAGGCATTGCGGCGCCGCATATTGACGCAGTGAGGGGTGCCCGGCCCCTCGAACAGGTCTGTTCCTCATTCTCCGGCCGAGCTCAAAGACCGCTCCCGGGGCGGGATTCGGCCGGAGTTTCCCTGGCTCGGGGGTGCACCATGGGTGACGACCGCCTCACCGTCCTTCTGGTCGAGGACAATCCCGTCCAGGCCCGACTCATCGAGGGCCTCTTGAAGCGATCCACGACACCGGCCTTTGAGGTCGTCCATGTCGACACTCTCGCACGGGGGATCCAGCGGATCGAAGAGGGTGGGGTGGATGTGGTCCTCCTGGACCTCATCCTCCCCGACAGCGAGGAGCTGGAGACCTTCTCTCGGTTCTACGCCCACGCATCCGAGACGCCGATCGTCATCCTCTCGGGGTTGGACGACCTGAAGCTGGCCGGACGAGCGGTCGAGGGGGGAGCGCAGGATTACCTCGTCAAGGACCGGATCGACGGACCGGGACTCATCCGCTCGCTTCGATACGCCACCGCCCGCGCCCGGGCCCGGAGCGCCGAGTGGCATTCGCCCATGTTCCGCCTGGCGCAGCAGCAGTTTCTCAAGGCTGCCCATCTGATGGAGATGGACGACAACATCCGTCAGCGGCTCCTCTTCCCCGAACGAACCCTTCTGGTGTCGTTCCCTTTCCGGAGAGACGATCGGGACCAGGTGGAGACCGTGTTCGGATACCGCGTCCAACATGTGCTCGCAATGGGGCCCACCAAGGGCGGCATCCGCTATCACTCCAGCGTGAACCTGGGTGAAGTCTCCGCTCTGGCCATGTGGATGAGCTGGAAATGTGGCCTCATGCACCTCCCGTTCGGAGGTGCGAAAGGGGGAGTCCGTGTGGATCCTACCGGCCTCAGCCGGAGCGAGCTCCAACGCCTGACCCGGCGCTACACGGGGGAGATCCTCCCCATGATCGGCCCCGACCGAGACATCCCGGCACCCGACATGGGAACGGACGAGCAGGTCATGGCGTGGCTCATGGACACCTACAGCCAGCAAAAAGGCTACGCGGTGCCCACGGTGGTGACCGGAAAGCCGGTGGTGCTGGGCGGATCTGAGGGGCGAAAGGAGGCCACGGGCCGTGGCCTGGTCTACCTCGTGGAGGAGGCGGCTCGACGCACTGAACTCGAACTGGAAGGGGCGACCGCCGTGATCCAGGGGTTCGGCAACGTCGGGGCGCACGCTGCCCGGTTTCTGGCGGACGACGGGGTCAAAGTCGTGGCCGTGAGCGACGTGAGCGGGGGCCTCTTCAACGAGAACGGGCTGGACCTGGAAGCCGTGGAGGCCCATGTCCGGGAGAACCGGGTTGTCGAGGGATTCGGAGATGCGGATTCGGTCACCAACGAAGAACTTCTCGAGCTCCCGTGCGACATCCTGGCCCCCTGCGCGCTCCAGAACCAGATCACTGCGGAAAACGCCTCGAAGGTCCGCTGCCGGATCCTGGCGGAAGGTGCAAACGGACCGACCACGCTGGAGGCCGACGACATCCTCGCGTCCAGAGGCGTCTTCATGCTTCCGGATATCCTGGCCAATGCCGGCGGAGTCACGGCCTCTTACTTCGAGTGGGTTCAGGGCACACAGAATTACATGTGGACACTGAAGGAGATCAACGAACGACTTCGGCGTGCGGTCACCGCCGCCTTTCACCGCGTAACCGCCCGGGCGGAGCGGGACGACGTGGACATGCGGACCGCCGCCCTCATCGAAGGGGCCGCCAGGGTGAGCCAGGCGAAGCTCAGCCGTGGACTCTTCCCATGAGCTCCCCCTCCGTCACTCCTTCTCGCGCGGACGCCCGCCAGCTGGTCCTGATGGACGGTATGACCCGGGTCACGGTTGTCGCGGCCCCGGCCCTCGGACTGGCGGTACTTGTCGGCTGGATGTTCGACGTGGAGCTCCTGAAGAGCTTCCTCCATCCCGGGCGGGTGGCGATGAATCCGCTCACCGCTGTGCTCTTTCTCCTCGCGGGACTCGGGGTCGCGCTCCGGCGGAGGGCGGTCCCGGAGGCGTCTCGGGTGCAGGAGGCCGGTGGGACCGGGGTCGGGATCGCCATCCTCGTCTTCGCTCTCCTCACGATCCTCGGCACCCTCGTCCCCTGGTTCCCGAGGGTGGACACTCTCCTCTTCCGGGACGCCCTCGGGGACAACCGAATGGCCCCCAACACGGCCGTGGGGTTCCTCCTGGCAGGGGGAGCACTGACGCTCCTCGACCGGCGGGTGCGCGGAACGCACTGGGTGGCGCAGGGGCTGACTCTGGGCGTGACGGCCATCGCCCTCCTGTCGTTGACCGGCTTTCTCTTCAGCGTGGGCGTCTTCTACGGTGTGGCGGGATTCATCCCCATGGCCCTGAACACCGCCCTCGGATTCGCCCTCCTGGGCCTGGCCCTCCTGGCGCTTCGGCCCGACCGGGAGCCGACCGCCACCCTCGTGAGTCGGACCGCGGGCGGCGTAACGGCCCGGAGACTCGTCCCGGCAGCCGTTGCCCTCCCCCTCGTCCTCGGTGTGGTTCGGATCGAGGCGGAGCGAGCCGGGCTCGTCGGGTTCGAGACGGGCGTCACGCTCTTCGCTCTGGGCACTATGGTCGCCTTTCTCTGCCTCGTCTGGTGGAACGCCCGGGCCGTCGACGGAATGGAGGAAGCGCTGGGACGCTCCCGAAAGGAGCTCGAGAGAGCGACGGAAGCGGCAGAGGCCGCCAACCGCGCCAAGAGCGACTTTCTCGCCAACATGAGCCACGAGCTTCGGACGCCGATGAACGGGATCATCGGGATGACCGAGCTGCTCCTCCACACCGAGCTCACACCCCAGCAGCGGGAAAGCCTCGTCCTCGTAGAGCAGTCCGCGGACCATCTCCTCGAGCTCCTGAACGAGATCCTCGACTTCTCGAAGATCGAGGCGGGCCAACTGGAGCTGGAATCCGTCGAGTTCCGACTCCGGGACACCCTGGGGGACACGCTCCAGACACTCTCGCTCGCCGCAGATGAAAAGAAGCTGGAGCTGGCCTACGACGTGGATCCCGACGTGCCTGAGATCCTGATCGGAGATCCCGGCCGCCTCCGACAGATCGTGGTGAACCTGGTCGGGAACGCCATCAAGTTCACGGATGAAGGGGAAATCGTTGTCCTCGTCGAGGTGGAGGAGACAACGGACCTAGGTGCCCTCCTGCACGTGCAGGTGCGTGACACAGGTCCCGGAATTCCAGCCGAGAAACATGAGGACATCTTCGGTGCATTCCGGCAGGCGGACACGTCCACCACCCGAAGCTTCGGAGGAACGGGGTTGGGATTGGCCATCTCGAAGCACCTGGTGGATTTGATGGGTGGGACGATGTGGCTGGAGAGCGAAGTGGGAGAAGGGAGCACCTTTCACTTCACGGCGAGCTTCGGTCTCGGAGACTACCCCGCAGGCGAGGTCGGAGGGGAGGACGGGTCCCTCGACCGCCTCCCCGTCCTGGTGGTCGACGACAATGAGACGAATCGACACATTCTCGGGGAGACGCTGACGCGATGGGGGATGCGGCCGGTCCTGGTCTCCGGAGGATCCGAAGCCGAGGCCGCGCTCGGGAAGGCGGCTCTCGGAAGTACTCCCTTTGCCCTACTCATCACCGATTACATGATGCCCGCAATGGACGGGCTCGAGCTCGCTCACCGAATCCGGGAGGCTCCCGACTTGCCTGAGCTTCCGATCCTCATGCTGTCCTCCGCGGGCCGGTTCGCCGACGAGCGGAACCTTGCGGAGACCGGTGTGTCTCGCACTCTCCTCAAGCCGGTGAAGCAATCCCAGCTCCTCGACGCCATCATGCAGGTGATGGGGGAATTCGAGGCGTCAGGGCCCCCGCGTGCGGACCGCCCGGACGGGGCACCCCCTGCCCCATCCGTGTCCCCGCCCTCCGATGGGGACCCGACGGAGCCCCTTCGGATTCTGATCGTGGAGGACAGCCCCGTGAATCAGAAGGTGGCCCTGCGACTCCTCGAGAGGCGGGGACACCAGGCGACCGTGGCAGGCAACGGACGAAAGGCGCTCGACGCACTGGCATCGGAGTCATTCGACCTCATTTTAATGGACGTCCAGATGCCCGAGATGGATGGACTCGAGGCCACGCGGATCATCCGTTCCCGAGAGGAGGAACGGGGTGGGCACGTGCCCATCGTAGCGATGACGGCAAGCGCCCGGGAGGAGGATCGCGATCGATGTCTGGCGGCAGGGATGGATGCGTACGTGGCCAAGCCCATCCGGTCGGAGGAGCTCTACGAAGTCATCGAGTCGATGGCGAGTTCCGGGAGGCAAGCGACCGAGGAATCTCCAGCCCCCGCCCCGTCTGGGGCAGAGACGGAGGATACGTCCGAAACGGAGGAAACTGCCATGAGCGACGAGCCGGAGACGAACCCGGGTGAGACCGAGCCCCCGAGATCGGACGGGTCCTCCTTCGATCTGGAGGAGGCCCTCCGCCAGGTTGGGGGCGAGCGGGCGATGCTGGAGGAGTTGGCGGAGGTCTTTCTGACGCAGGCCCCGAAGCTTCTGGCTGAGATCCGCGAGGCTGCAGACGAGGGACGGTCCCGCGAGCTCCGCCGTGCGGCGCACACGCTGAAGGGCTCGGCCGGAGTCTTTTCCGCCGACTCCGTCGTGCGGGTCGCCCTGGAGGTGGAGAGCCTGGCCCGGGAAGGACGTCTCGACCAGGCGCCGGCCGCGGCGGAGGAGTTGGCGTCCTTGGTGGACCGGCTCACCATGGACCTCCAGGCGTTTCTCGAGAGTGGACGGTAGCGTCGCTCCCTCCGGGCCGGCTCCAGGCGGCCGACCTCCTCGATCTCGGGTCAGGACCTGAGCAGCCTTTCGGCGAGGCCGACGATCTCCCCGTGCCTCGGGTCGTACGTCGCACGCAAAGCCTGCTCGATCCGGTCCGCCGACCCCCGCAGGAAGAGGAGCGCGGCCGCACTTCGTACGTCGTCAATGGGATTTCCGGCCCCGGCTCCGGACAGCTCGGCCTCTCGCCGGCTCAGGACGCAAGCCGAGGCGTAGAGTTCCATGGCCGCTCTGGCGATTGGCTCCTGGACCAACTGACGCTCGAGGATCTCCTCCCGGTGCCGAAAGAGGGCCCGCTGGACGGTGAGGCCAAAGCGCCGAATGAGGCGCTCCAACCGCCGAGCGTGGGGCACGAGGACCGGGGAGCGTACCGGAACGGACGGAGAGCGGACCCGCCGCGCCAACTCCCATCCGAGGAATCTCGCCAGCGCTCCCGGAGCCTCCCAGGGTCGTCGGGACCACCCACGGACGTTGCGCAGCTCTTCTCCGGGGCCCCGCATTCCCACCAGCCCGATAAAGGAGATCAGAACCTCGTTGGCACCCTCGCCGATCTGGTTCACTCGAGCATCGCGAAGGAGTCTTTCCAGCGGCATGTCCGTGAAGTAGGCCGCGCCACCATGGATCTGGAACGCGTCGTCGACGATGGTCCACAGGGCTTCGGTGGTGGCTACCTTCAGGATGGCCGTCTCAGCCATGTAATCCACCGGTGGATCGCCGGCGAGACCGCGGTGCCGCCGATCGATCAACCCGGCGGTAACCGTGGTCATGGCCTCCATGGCGTAGATCCAAGCCGCCATGCCGGCCAGTTTCTTCTGTACCAACTCGAACTCGCCCAGGGTGCGCCCGAACTGCACCCGGCTCCGGGCGTGGTCCGTCGCGAGCCGGAGGCAGGTCTTCGCTGCACCGGTGCAGCAGGCCCCGAAGGTGGTCCTCCCGAAGTCGAGCACGGTCAGCGCGATCTTGAGCCCCTGGCCGTGCGGTCCCAGGATGTTTTCCCGGGGCACACGCACGTTCTCGAAAGCCAATTTGGCGGTCGCGGTTCCCCGGACCCCAAGCTTCTCCATCCGCGGTTCCACCACGCGAAAGCCCGGCAGGTCGGGGGTCACCCAGAAGGCCGTGATCGCCGTCCCGCCCGTATTCGGAACCGGGGTTCGGGCCATCACCGTCAGGACATCGGCGATGGCCCCGTTGGTGATGTAGCGCTTCTCGCCATTCAGGATGAAGTGGGAAGCATCCTCGGTCGGCTCCGCAGTCGTCTGGACATTGGCGGCATCGGAGCCTGCCTCGACTTCGGTGAGAGCGAAAGCAGCCAGCTTTCGCCCGCTCACCAGGTCGGGGAGCCACCGCCGTTTCTGTTCGTCGGTCCCGAAGAGAAGGAGCCCGCGCATCCCGATGGAGTGGTGGGCGTTGGTGAAGAGGGCCGTGGAGTTGCAGCGCCCCCCCAACTCTTCCAGGATTCGGCAGTACGCCAGCTGTGAGGCGTCCTTCCCCCCGAACGACTCGGGGGCCGTGAGGCCCAGGACTCCGAGCTCTCCCAGTCCGTCGATCACGGAACGGGGGATGTCCGCCTTCCGGTCGATCTCATCCGGATCCAAACGCTCGTCGCAGAAGGCGCGCAACTCGCCCAGGATCCGGTCGATGCGAGTTTCCTCCGGATCGCGAAGCGTGGGATAGGGCATGACCAGGTCGTCAGCGAAGCGCCCGTGGAAAAGCTCCTTCGCGAAGCTTCGTGTCGCCACCCCGGAGAAGAGGAGGGACTTGGCTTCCCGGAGCTGCTCCTCTCTTGACCGGGTCCGATCCTCTCTTGACCGGGTCCGATCCTCTCTTGACCGGGTCCGATGCGGATCCCCTGGAGCGTTGCCCATCACCGCACACTCCTCGAGGACCCTACCACCGGGGCTCTCGCCTCTCGCGAAACGCCGCGATACCCTCCGCGGCCTCGGGACCGTGGCGAGCTCTAAGGTGCCACTCCAACGCGACGTCCAGCGCCCGCTCGGAGGGAACCTGCCGGAGATCTCTCAGCAACTGCTTGGTCCGGCGAACCGCGTCCGGGGCACCTTCGAGGACGGAGAGGACCATGGCCTCCGCCTCGCCGAGGAGGTTCCCCTCGGCAGCGATCCGGTGGACCAGACCGAGCTCCCGGGCCCGGTGCGCCCCGATCGGCTCGGCGAGAAGAAGGAGCTCGGTGAGAGTCGCAACCGGAATCTGGTGCGTGAGCACGGCGGAGACGAGAGCCGGTACGAGCCCCCGCCGGACCTCGGGAAAGCACACCCTCAGATCCTCCGAGGCCACGACGAGGTCGCAGGAGGACATGACTCCCGCCCCACCCGCGTAAGCCGCTCCATGGACCGCCGCGACGGTGACGAGCGCGCTCTCGGAGAGAGCGCGGAAGGTGCGAGCCACCCAGCGGGCGCCGTCGTCCACCGATTCCGCGTCCCCCGCCTCGTGGAGATCGAGCCCAGCGCAGAACGCCGGCCCGGCCCCGTGCAGGATCACCACCCGCCTGGCCGGATCGGAGGCGAGCTCCTCCATCGTCCGGCAGAGCCTCCGCATCAAGTCGACCGTCAGGGCGTTGCGCCGCTCGGGCCGGTTGAGCGTAAGGACGGTCGTGGCCGCATCACGATGGTCCACGAGCAGCGATGTGTCCGTCATTCCTTGCCTTCCTCAGTTGCTCCAATCGACGTGCCCGGAACCGGCCGCCGTCACCTGCTCTCCTAGGGAGACCCCCTCCAATCGGGCTCGGTCCCGGACCGGCGCGTGGGCTCGATCGGCATTTCGAGCAGGACCTGTCCGAGCGCCTTCCCCTGGGCGTCCGTTCGAAGCGGAGAGTCGAGGATTCCGTGGACGAGGAAGTTCAACGCTCCCAGGGCCGGCAACTCGAATCGGAGCACATCGGAAGGGTCGACAACACCCAGGAAGCTCGCAACCCGTTCTGCGGTCACCTCGCGGCGGAGACGAGGGAAATCCTCCCGACGACGAGCGATCACGCTGATTGTGGCGCTCGTGCCCTTGTCCCCGCTCCGACCGTGCGCGAGGTGCACGAGGCGGTGGGGTTCCATCGGATACCCCGGCGCCGCTTTACGGCTCCGTGCCCGTTCTGCCAACTCCCTTCCCTCCCCCGGCCCTGCGCCGGGGGCGTCCACCCTCTCGGCATCCTCTGCGAGAGGCAGCGCGGGCGCTCCGCCCTCGATCAGGCGAGTCTCCGGCACCACGCGGGCCCGGTCCATCAGACAGGGCCAGAACCGGAAGAGGGGGCGCACCCGGGGACGCCCCTCCGCATACCCGGTCGTGCCCTGGGGGCCTGCCGTGATCAGAGGGGCCAATGCCCGCCGAAATGTCTCCACCGCCTCCAGGCGGGAATCGGCCACCGCCACGCGAAGCACGGTCTCCGCAAGGAAGGCGGTGGAGCCACCCCCGCCTCCAGGCCGGCACGCACCGGCTCCGAGACATTCGACGATCTCCTCCCGGAAGGACCAGCCGCTCTCCTTCAGTCCCTCGAGCACAGCCGCCCCCGCGCGGCGGGCCTTCCGCACCGCCTCCTCTCCGAAGATGGTGAGCTGCCCGGCCGCCCAGTACCCGTCCCGGTAGGTGGCGCTGACTTTGAGTCGTTCGGGAGGGGGACCGCCCCGAGCGCCGCTCACCCGCACCCGATCCGGTCCTATCTCCCCGATCTCGACGTCCCGGAGCGAGAGGGTGACATCCGGGGTCAGGTAGGCGTTCGGGTCGCCTACCTCGTAGAGAAGCTGCTCAGCGACCGTCTCCTCGGTCACCCGTCCACCGCTCCCTGGAGCCTTTGTCAGGATCGAGCCGCCGTCCCGGGCGACCTCCGCGATGGGAAACCCCAGCCGATGGACGTCCGGGATCTCCAGCCAGTCCGTGAAGATCCCCCCCGTGAGCTGTGTGCCGCACTCGAGAAGGTGGCCCGCGACGGTGGCTCCCGCGAGTCGGTCCCAGTCCTCGGGACCCCACCGAAAGCGGTGGAGGCACGCTGCCACCGCGAGGCTGGCGTCGGCCACTCGACCCGTGACGACAATCTCCGCCCCGAGATCCAGTGCCTCGGCGATGGGCTCGGCGCCGAGGTAGGCATTGGCCGTTACGACCCGGTCCAGGATATTGCCGATCGGCTCGGCCGTGTCGAGGTGGCGGAGCCACGGCGCTTCCGGGTCGGCGAGGGCGTCGGAACAGAGCCGCTCCAGGACGTCGTCTCCCTCAACCACCGCGATCGAGCGTGTCACACCGGCCTCCCGGAGACGCTCCGCACAGGCCCGGGCGCACCCCGCCGGATCGAGCCCCCCTGCGTTCGCAATCAGCCGGCACTTTCCGCCGGAGCGCCAGTACGGAACCAAGGACTCGACGATCTCGAGGAAGTCGCGGGGGAATCCCGCCTCGGGATCCCTCTCCCTCTGGGCTGCCAGGACGGACATCGACACCTCCGCCAGGAAGTCGAAGGTCAGGAAATCGAGCTCGGGCTCGACTTCGAGCAGTTCCGCGGCAGCCTCCAGTCGATCGCCCCAGAACCCGTGCGCGTTTCCGATGCGAAGCACCTGAGGCTCCATCGTGTTCCTCCGGATCGGGCGTCTGCGATGGGCCGTCAAACCTGCGGACCGTTGGTCACACCTGGAGGACCCCGGTCCTGAATGGCCTCCGCTCCCGGGTTTCCGGGAGCAGGGAAAGCGTCGAGAGAAGCCAGGCCCGGGTGTGGTGGGGGGGAATGATCGCGTCGACCCAACCCCGCGCCGCTCCGTAGCGAATGTCGGTCTGTGCGGCGTAACGAGCCCGGATCTCCTCGAACCAGGTTTCCCGATCCGACTCCGACGGTGTGCGCCCGACAGCCTCGGCCTGCCGCACACGTAGACTCAGGAGGGTGCGGGCCGCCTGCTCCGCACCCATTACTGCGTACCGAGCCGAGGGCCAGGCGAGGATGAGTGTGGGATCGTAGGCCCTTCCGCACAATGCGTAATTGCCCGCCCCGAACGACCCGCCCAGGATCACGGTGAGCTTCGGCACCGTCGAGTTGCTCACCACGTTGACGAGCTTGGCCCCGGAACGGATGATCCCCGACTGCTCGGCCCGCTTCCCGACCATGAAGCCGCGCACGTCCTGCAGGAAGATCAGGGGAATGCCCATCTGGTTGCAGTCCATGACGAAGCGAGCCCCCTTGTCCGCGGAGTCGCTGTAGAGCACGCCTCCGAAAAGGAGCTCTCCCGTGCCCGAGGCGACGCGCCGGCCCTGGTTCGCCACGATGCCGACGGCCCGTCCCCCGAGCCGTGCGAAGGCGGTCACGAGAGCGGGCCCAAACTCCGCCTTGTACTCCTGGAGCGATCCGGCATCCACGAGGGTGCGGAGCACCTCCCGGGCCTCGTACTCCGCCCCGCCATCGGGGGGCACCAGGTCGTAGACGTCCCGGACCGGGCGGGCCGGTCCGACCTCCTCCGCATCCGCCTCTGGATCCGCCCCTGTATCCGCAAAGGCCGCCTCGCCCCAGTCGGCTGCCCGCTCCTGGGGGAGCAAGGCCACGAGAGAGCGCAGGCGCTCGAGACAGGTGGCATCGTCGGGCTCCCTGAAGTCGACCGTGCCGGAGATCTCGGCATGCATCCGCGCACCGCCCAGCTCCTCCGCATCGGTCATCTGCCCGATTGCCGCCTTCACCAGAGCCGGACCTGCGAGGTACATCTGGCTCCCCTCCGTCATGAGGACCTTGTCCGAGAGGACGGGCAGGTAGGCACCCCCCGCCACGCAGTCGCCCATCACCGCCGAGTACTGCGGTATTCCCGAGGCCGACATGACGGCGTTGTTCCTGAAGATGCGTCCGAAGTCGTCCTCGTCCGGGAAGACTTCGTCCTGCAGGGGAAGGAAGACACCGGAGGAGTCGACCAGGTAGACCACCGGCAGTCGTAGGGTCATGGCGATCCGCTGCGCCCGAAGCACCTTTTTGACGGTTTGCGGAAAGAAGGCCCCCGCCTTCACCGTTGCGTCGTTCGCCACAACAAGGACTGGCCTTCCGCTCACCCGACCGATCCCCGTGACCACACCGGCCGCCGGAACCTCTCCCCACTCCTCGTACATCCCCCATCCCGCCCAGAGGCCGAGCTCGAGGAAGGGAGCGTCCGGATCGAGGAGGAGATGCAGGCGTTCTCGCACTGCCAATCGCCCCAGCCGTTCCTGGCGGGCCCGGCCCGCCTCCCCTGCCCCCCGTTCGAGGGTCCTCTCCTCGGCCCGGATCTCCTCGGTCAGCTCCAGAAGGGTGGCCATGGTCGGCCTCAGGCCGAAGGTGGGTGCGGCGCCGGCGACCCGTCTTCCTCCAGCGGCTTCCAGAGGTGGTCCGCAGGCGCCTCCACATTCCCGGTACCGCTCATGTCCCAGCCGGACTGGGCCACGGCATAGATCTCCGGATGTCGGCGCCGCAAGCCGGCCTTGGCCGGGCACGTCGTCCTCTCGGGTCGGTTCCCGGCCGCGACGACGACGCGGATCCCGGCCTCCGCAGCCTCGACCGCGGCGCGACAGAGCGCGCAGCGCCCCCTGCACTCGAAGCCGAGCCAGCTCCGGGTATACGCGCCGATGCTAAGATTCGCGACGATGGACTCGTCGGGCCGTGACTGGGCATACGTCGCGAGCCATTCAAGCGCTCGGATCAACCTCCTGGGAGCCGCAGTTCCCCGGGCGTTCGCCACCTTCACGTTCAGAATGCGGGGTTGTCGGTTGATCGCGGCCCGATAGAGCAGCGCGACCATGGTCCCGTGCCCGCTTCGGTCTTCCCCACCCTCCTCGTCGGAGAAGTTCGCCTCCTCGACAATCGTTCCCTTCAGAAACGGATGGTCTCCTCGCAGTCCGGTGTCGAGGACGGCAAAGAGCTCCTCTGCCGGCTCGTCGCTGCGCCGGCTCATCTGTCGCCACCGCTCCGGCCACTCCCGCTCGAAGGACGCGTCCGTGGCTCCAGGCCGTGCCATGTGGGCTAGCCGCGCGGCTCCCTTTACCGCCCGCTCCCGGAAGAGGACCTGCGCCGGGCTCGGCTGAGGTGCGAGGAAACGACCCGAGGCCGTATCGACTATGAACCGGAGGAAGGCACCCTCTTCTCCAGCCCGGCCGCCCTGGACTTCCAGGACGGGCTCGTCGAGCCAGGCCCCCTCAGTCACGCCCCACTCCTCGGCGCCCCGAGGCCCGACCGGGGGTGGATCTCATCGGAGGGTCAGGACGAAGGCGGCCACGGCCGCGACGAGAACGAGAACGGGAATCCAGCGTCGTTCCCGGAGGAAGACTCCCACCCTTTCCCCCATGGGGGTAGAGCCTCCATGTCCAAGCACGTGCGCCTTCTCCGCTTTCGCCGTCCCCGCCAGCACGAGCAGGGCCCCGGTGCCAAGAAGGGCAAGCCCCAAGCTGTCGGTCTGCAAGGCGTTTTGGCCCGCTCCCAACTCGAAGTCGACGACCCCGCCCAGCCCGAGAACTGCCACCACAGCTCCCAGGAGGGAAAGAGCGAGGCCCACGAAGATCACGCTGGTCAGGGTGATGGACCGTCCGGACATTGTTCCAGTCCCCGGTTGAATGTGGAAGCCTCGGGCACGAACCCGCCCACCGGCGCCAAAGTACACCGGGTCGTCTCCATCCACCACCCCGCGGTCCGTGGCGACATTCCACCCCGTGCGACTCGCCTGTCGCGAAGTCGCACGGCCTTGTCGCGCAACCGCAACGGGCTGGGCACCTCCATTCTCGAATCTACCCCCCGGTGCGGCCCGGAACCGGGGATTTCCCGTATTCCCTTCAAGCTAAAGTCCCTCTCTGCTGAGAGTTGCCGCATTGAGGCAGGATTCGAGACACAGCATGGTCAGGGGCAGTGAAGGTCTCGACCGGATTGCAGCGCGGCAGCGTGGCCCGAAGCTTGCAACTTTCATGAGTCACTTTCCAGGAAATGGCGCCGTACTCGGAACGAGAGCGACGGGAGTGTCACCCGGGGGCCGTATAATTAGTCTCGGCTCGAGGGGTGCTCCCGGATCGAATAGGGACGATGGCGCACGACTGGAGTCCGACGAGGTGGACGGAGATTCGCACACACGATCCATGGAGGAGGTCAAGTGCTCCCATTGAGCCCCCCGCACCATGAGTGATCGACCCCGGCACGGCGGCCCAAGGGATGGGTTGGCGCCCAACGTTCTCTCAGAGGTCCGATGGATCAGGGCCATGGGCGAGCTGGCCCTCTACCAGAACGAGAATGCCACCACCCCGATCCTCCGGGCCGGCAAGTCCCTCGCCTTGCTCGTCTACCTGGCGCTCAGCCCGGACGGGAGGGCATCCCGTCGGCACCTGGCGGAGCTCCTCTGGCCCGACCGTCCGACCCGCTCCAGACAACACTGCCTCCGACAGGCGGTGTACCGACTCCGACAGGCCGCACCCGAAGCCCGTCTGATCGTGAGTCGGGGAGAGGCCTTCGAGGTCGGTCCCGACGCACGCTTCGACTTCCGGGAGGGAGAGGAGGCCTTGGCACGCGGCGACTATGACCGGGCCGAGCCACTCCTGCGCGAGGAGTTCCTCGGGGGCTTCTCCATACCCGAGGCACAGGAGTTCGAGAGGTGGGCCGAGTCTCGCAGGACCGGGCTCCTCTCCTCCTGGGAGCCGGTCGCACTCGCCCTGACCGAGGAGAAGCTCGACGCGGGGGACGTTGACGCCGCGGCCGCCGCAGGCGCGGTCCTCGCGCGCCGACGACCTTACGATGAAAGGGCCATCGGGCTCCTGATGGCCGCGCTGGCCTCAGCCGGGCAGTACACCCTCGCGGTATCGCGCTTCCGAAGCTACGCCGACCTCCTGCGGAGCGAATTCGGAGAAGAGCCCCCCGAAGAACTGGCGACGTACGCCGGGGAGCTGAGGGAATGCGCGAGCTCCCGGCTTCTGGGGCCAAGCGGAAACTCTCAGCTTCGACAACAGGGAAACGAGTGGGCCCTCCTCGAGAAGAGCTGGCGGGACCTTCCGTTCGAGGAAAGTGCCCTGGTCTTGCTCAATGGCGAGGTCGGAGACGGAAAGCGACACCTCATCGAGGCGTTCGCGGAGAGGGCAAAGGTCGGAGGAGCAGCCGTATTCACCGCCGGTGCCTGGGCAGGCGGAAGGGAGCTCCCATACGCGACCGCGGCAAACCTGCTCCGCCCCCTGGCAGACCGCCCGTGCCTGGGTGAGCTCGACGACAGCTCGCTCCTGACTCTGACCAGACTGTTACCCGACCTCCGGGACCGACTTCCCCTTCGGGACGGTCCTGTAGGTGAATCGGAGGCCCGAGCGGGTTGGAACGAGGCCCAGGAGCTCCACTCGATCGTCGCCGAGCTCCTCGCGGGGATCGCCAACAGCGAGGGTCTCTTTCTGGGGATTCACGACCTCGAGGACATCGACGATGCGAGCCTCCGCCTCCTCCGATTCGTGGTTCGAGCTCTTCGGGGCACCCGGGCGTTGGTGGTCGTCTCCTACCGCTCGCAGGGCCTTGGTGACGAACCCCGTCGTTTCGTCGAGCAGGTGGTCTCGGACCGGATCGCTCGCCTCATTCGAGTGGGCGAGCCGAAGGTCGCCGAGGTCCGGTCGGAGCCCCCACCGGACCG
>SLFU01000009.1 GCA_007124095.1 Gemmatimonadota bacterium | reverse complement strand
TCCACCTCTTCACCGACCCGGGAAGGATCGAGCCCCTCATCGAGCTGGTCGAAGAAGGCAATCGCCGCCAATTCGCGGATCCTGCCTTCGTGGAGGAGCTGATCACGTGGATCCGCTTCAACCGTCGCGAGGTCGACGCCACGGGGGACGGGCTGACTCATGCCGCAATGGGCCTGCCATCCGTCCCCCGATGGCTCGGACGCTTCGTGATGACGAAATTAGTCACACCCCGCAGCCAGGCCCGGAGCGCTGCCCGGGCCATTCGGAGCTCCGCCGCCATGATGCTCTTCACCACGGACCGCGCCGATCCCCGCGGATGGCTTGACCTGGGACGAAGCTTTGAGCGGGTGGCTCTCACTGCCACTACGCTGGACATCAAGCAGGCCCACATGAACATGCCCTGTGAGGTTCCGGCCCTTCGGGAGGAGCTCCGCGCCCATCTTGGACTGGAGGGAGCCGAGCCGCTCCTCCTCCTCCGCATAGGCTACGCCAAGCCCATGGCGCGCTCCCCTCGGCGGCCCCTCCCGGAATCCCTCGTCCCGGATGCACCATGATGTCGACGCGTTTTCTCCTCCGAGCCATGGCTCTCGCGCTCCTCGGATCGACGGCCCTGCCCTCGGCGGCGGGTGCGCAGGATCGCTCCGGCCCGACCGAACCCGGGGAGGTCGAGGCCTTCCTCGATGGGCTCATGGCCGCCCACCGGGCGGAGCTGGGGGATCGCCGGAGCCACCGTGGCCGTGGTCCGCGACGGCGAGCTCTTCTTCTCCAGGGGCTATGGCTGGGCGGACGTCGCAGCCCTCAGGCGGGTGGATCCGGCCACCACCCTCTTCCGGATCGGTTCGGTGACGAAGCCGTTCACGTGGACGGCCGTCATGCAGCTCGAGGACCGGGCCTACGGCCTCTTCGGACCGAACCCGGGCGTGACTCGAGCCGAGTGGCTTCGGGACAACGTCCCGGCCCGGGTCCGACCGCCGGGGGAATACACCTCCTACTCGAACTACGGCACAGCCCTGGCCGGCTACATCGTGGAGCGCGCCAGCGGGATGGAGTGGGAGGTGTATCTGGAGGAGCGGATCCTGGAGCCGCTCGGCATGGAGCACGCAACGGGCCGCCAACCCCTCCCCGACCCCCTGGCACCTCTCCTTTCGGAGGGCTACACCCGTGAGGGAGGCGCCTTCCGTCCCGGTCCATTCGAATGGGTGGATTCCGGCGCGCCTGCCGGCTCCATGAGCGCCTCAGCGGACGCGATGGCCCGCTTCATGATCGCTCACCTGGAGGGAGGTGAGGTGGAGGGAGTGCGGATCCTCGAGGAATCCAGCGTGCAGCGGATGCAGGAGCGAGCTTTCGGCTCCGATCCCCGCGTAAACGGAATGACGCTGGGATTCTACGAGAAGAGCAGTCACGGCCTCCGGATCGTAGGACACTCCGGGGGAACCCAGTGGTTCTTCACTGACATGGCGCTCATCCCGGAGGAGCGGCTGGGAATCTTCGTTTCGTACAACTCGGCCGGGGCGGCCCCCCTCCCCATGGGGCGATTTCTCGAAGCCTTCCTGGACCACTACTACCCCGTGGAACGGGGTGCACCGCCCGAGCCCTCGCCGGGGTGGGAGGCGCGCGTGGGGGCATACACGGGGACGTACGGGCTCCTTCGGGTGTCCCACACGACCTTCGAGAGGCTCCTGGGTCTCGCCATCGGTCGGGTCCACGTGGAGCCCGGGGATGTCGCAGGCGAGCTCGCGGTCCGGTCACCCTTCGGAACCAACCGCTACCGCGAGGTGGAGCCGGGATACTTCCGGGCCGTGGAGGGGCACGGCGAGGTTGCCTTCGAGGGGAGCCCGGAGGAGGGCTATACGCACCTCTTCCTGGGTCAGATGCCGCCCACGGCCGCGGAGCGGATCGGGTTCGCCGACCGGGGAGACCTGCATCTTTTCCTCCTGCTCTTCGCGATCCTCCTCCTGGGCTCCCTTCCTGCGGTCATGATCGGGAGATGGCTGCTGGCACGCCGCTTCGAGGAGGTCGGACGCGCCCGAGGTCTCGAGCGGGCTCTCCACTGGACTGGGATCGGGTTCCTTGCGGTCGTAGCCCTTTTCCTGAGTCTTCTGAGCACCGGAGTTGCGAGTCAGGAAGCCTTTCTCTCCGGGGAGGGCATCGGTTTTCTCCGCGCCGCACTCCTCGTGTCCCTCTTCCTGCTTCCCCTCCTGGCCGTGCTCTTTGCCGGGACCGTCCTGGGCGTGCGACATCGCCTCTGGGGCCCGGCTGGAAGGATTCACTTCCTTCTCTTCGTGTTGGCCGCGGCCGTGTTCGTGGCCCAGCTGCACCACTGGAACCTCCTGGGGCCAAGGATCTGATGGGCCATCAGGGCCAACCGAAGATCGTCGACGGCGCTGCGCCGGCTCGTCCGCGGGCCAGGTCCTCCGGTTCCTTCCAGAAGTGTCGCGTACCGGCGCTCGTCAGTCGGACCTCCCACCCCGCATCCGGGTCCGAACCAACCGGAACCGCGAAATCGACTCGCCACATCCGCTGGGATTGGGGTGGAAAAGCCGCGAGCAACCCCACGCCCACCCCTGCCTTGACCCCGCTGTCGGTCCCGAATGGTGCCTCGCCCCCTCGAACCCACCCCGCATCCGCAAAGCCCGAGAGGCCGAAGGACCCGTGCCGGGTCAGTCGACCGATGGCCCATCTCTCTTCCAGCCGTATGACCGTCCGCGTGGCGCCAGCGCTGCGCGAGGCGGTATAGCCACGCACCCCGCCTTCGCGGTCACCAAGCATGAGCTGGAAGGGAACCCGCTGCCGCCACGCACCACTGAACTCCACGCTCCCGATCAGGACATGTGCGTCGGCAGGTTTGAGATACCACGCCAGTCGGCCGCTGCCCACCAGCGAATCCCAGCGGTTCGTTCCCGGATCCCGGCGGGCTTCCCCTTCGACCCGAAACGCGGCGAATGACGAAACCGAACCCCGGCCCGCGTACAGGTCAGCGGCAACGAACACGTCGTCGTCATGGTTCCCGAAGCGGGACGTGCCTCGCCCCACGACGGTGCCGAGCTGCACTCCCGTCGCCACGTCCTGGACGGCGGTGAGTGCGTCAAGGCCATGCGCCGTCATGAACGAGAGCGCACGCACCCCGACGACGAGATTCGTTCGGAGATTGCGGTAGCCGGGGCCGGGCGGTCCGAGCGCAGTGGTCGTATCTGCGACGAGCCCCGAGTCCGAAACGACTACGGCCTCGCTCGCGGGGGTCACGGCCTCGGCAGTCACCAGGACTCCGGCGAATGCGCTGTTGCGTCCGAGGCCCACGCGGCGCACCCCTCCGGCGTCCCAAAACCTCCGTTCCACGCCGAGTGAGAGCCTGTCCCCCGTCGGGGGAACAAAGGTGATGTAGCGGTTCGCGTCGCTGAACCCCACATGCCATGCGGTCCGCTGGAGGTCGGTGAAGAACGGGTGACCCAGGGCGACGGAGAACGTGCTTCCGAGTGGTGCCCGTTCGGCCTCGACCGAGAGTCTGTATGGTTTGCCGAGAACCTGGTGCGCAGTAACGTCTACCCCTACACCTGTCCGGTATGCAAAACCCCGCCGAACATTCCCGGCCAGGTACAAGCCTCGTCCGTCCACATTGCCGTTTCCAAAGCGAATCGCTGAAGGTAGAAAGTCGCGTACCCGCATCCCGAAGACGGTGGGAATCTCGTCGATGGTCTCCACCTCGATGCGCACTCCGTCTCCCGAGTCCGACAAGGCACGGACGCTCGCATCGGCCAGGAAGGGCTGAAGCCGCAGAATCCGTTCCGATTCGGCCCGCCTCCGCTCCGTGCACGGCTCCCCTGCCGCAAGCAAAAGGAAGCCGCTGATCATCTCCTTCTTGGAGGTCGTGTGGTGCAGACCCACCCCGCGCGCAAAGGGTCGCAGTGCTGGTGGGAAGGACAGAAAGGAAGGATCCCGTGGGGTGATGACAATCTCGGTGACCGTTCTCCCATCACACGACGCCAGGGCAATCGCTGGCTCCTGCACGACGGCTCGCACCGGCAGGGCCAAGGCCCACAACAGAACGAGTGGGAGGAAGGCGCACACGGCCCCCCGCCTCCGGGGTCGGACGATCTGTCCGAGATCATTCGGGCCGGGCCGCATCGTGTCTACACCCGACGGATTCTCACCTTGAAGCGGATGCCGCGTCGCCGGCGAAGATCGCCACCTCGACGCGGCGGTTTGCCTGACGACCGGCCGCGGTTTCGTTCGTCGCCAACGGCTCCCACTCTCCTCGACCGGAGGCGTGGAGCCGCTGCGCCGAAACGCCTTGGCCCGCCAGATAGTCCC
>SLFU01000067.1 GCA_007124095.1 Gemmatimonadota bacterium | reverse complement strand
GTCCGTCTCCGGAGGTCCCGGCGTACCTTCAACGGCATGGGGATGTGTCATTCGTCCACCTTCTCACGGCTCGCTCTGGCCGGACCGTCCCAGGGACACTCCCAGGGAATGCACGCCCGGAAAATGCACGCACGACGAAGCGCCGGTGCGGTCCGGGAGGGCCTGGCACAAACATGTGACCGGATTGCGTAAAACTGGAGCGGGCTCGCCCGGTGAGGGAAGGACGTCCGGTGAGTCTACTCTTCCTCTAACGTTCGTAACCGCGCCGAGGCCGGGGATACACCTTTCCCTGCAACTCGTGCCCTCGCGGTCCCTTGGTTGTCGCTCTCCAGCCGTCCGCATAGCTTGGCCTTGGCGACGTTCCGGCCGCACAGAGGCGGCCGAATGGGCCCACGACGGCAGCAGGGGTCGATGATGATTGGGCGGAACACCGAAAACACAGGAGACTTCGGCGCGGAGCCCGGCGCGGGGCCCGGCGCGGACACCTACCGACTCCTCGTGGAGGCGACGCGGGAACTCTTGTGCCTGCACGATGTCTCGGGTCAGTTCACCTTCGTGAGTCCGAGTATCTTCCCTTTGCTCGGGTACACGCCGGAGGAGCTGATCGGCACTTCGCCCTTCGATTTCGTCCACGATGCGGATCGGGAGGATCTGGCGGAGGCGTTGCGAGCGGCCGTCGAGGAGGACGTGGTGCCTCTCCTCACCTCTCGCTTTCGGGGAGCCGACGGCGAATATCGGTGGATCGAGGTGCAAACACGCGCGCTCAGAGGCGATTCCGACCGGGTCACGCACCTCGTGACCAGCTCTCGCGACGTTTCCATCCGGCGTCAGCTCCTCGCTCGCATCTCCAACCGGGAGGCCACCCTCCGGTCGGTCGTCTCCTCCTTCGACGACCTCGTCTTCGTCTTCGATGCTGCGGGCCGGTTTCGCGAGTACTACCAGCCCACCAAGCGGCAAGACCTCTACGCTCCTCCGGAGGCCTTTCTGGGACGGACTCCTACCGAAGCCCTCCCAAGAGAGGTCGCCGAGCCCCTTTCCAGCGCCCTGGAGCGAGCGTGGGAGGAACAGGCGGTGCAGGAGTTCGACTACGAGCTGACGGTAAACGAGATCCTTCGCCACTTCCACGCCAAGCTCACGCCCATGCTGGGGCCCGACCCATCCGTCCAGGGAGTCGTGGGAGTGGTGCGGGACGTGACCGGGCGACGCTCCGAGGAACAGGCCCGGATGGAGCTCCTCGAGGCGCGGGCGAGGGCCGAGCGACTGGAAGCTCTCGCCGTCCTCGCCCGTGGGACGGCACACGAGTTCAACAACATCATGACCGCGGTTCAGGGAAACCTGGGGCTGGTCCAGGACGACCTTCCGGGGGACCACCCGGCCCGCGAAGGGGTTTCCGCCGCAATGGAGGCCGCGGACCGGGCAGCGGGGGTGACCCGTCAGCTCCTCACCTACGCCGGGGAAGGCCACGGGCCCGCTCTTCCTCTCGAGTTGGGCGAGCTGGTGCGGGGGCTCGAAGCCGAGCTTCGTCCTCTCCTCCCATCCACCGTCCGGCTCGAAGTCCGATGCGACGCGCGGATCCCCAGCGTCGAAGGGAACCCGACGCTCCTCAGCTCGGCTCTCCATCACCTGATCCGGAATGCGATCGAGGCACTTCCGGACCAATCCGGCTCTGTGGAGATTGAAGTGTTTCTTCGGGAGTACGGAAGGGAGCAATTGAGGAGGAGTCGTGTCCAGCCCCCTCCCTCACCGGGCTCTTTCGTGGGAATCGAGGTCGAAGACTCGGGAGAGGGGATCGATCCGGAGGCACTCGATCGGATTTTCGATCCCTTCTTTTCCACCCGCTTTCTTGGGCGTGGCCTCGGCCTGGCCGAAGTCTCCGGAATCGTCCGGGCTCACCGGGGCGGACTGCTCGCCTCCAGTGAGCCCGGAGCGGGATCTTCCTTCGTGCTCCTGCTTCCCACGAGCTGAGCTCCAACCGGGCGGAAGGAGCGGCTGTTCACTACCCTTCGGGGATGAGCACGCCGTCGATCACGTGGATGACCCCATTCGAGGTCAGCACATCGGTCCCGGTGACGTTGGCGCCATTCACCTGTGCTCCTCCGTTCAGCGACACCGCCACGGCCCGGCCCTCCACCGTAGCGACCTCGGTCCCATCCTGCAGATCGGAGGCGAACACACGACCTTCGACCACGTGGTAGAGGAGGATCTCCGCCAGCGCATCCGGGTCAGCCAGAAGCCCCTCCACCGTGCCCGCGGGGAGCGCGCTGAAGGCCGCATCCGTTGGCGCAAAGATCGTGAACGGCCCATCACTGCGGAGGGTGGCCTCCAGCCCGGCCGCCTGAACTGCCGCGACCAGGGTCTCGAACCCAGCCTCGATCGCCGTGTCCACATTGTCGTCCACCGGGATGAGCACCGCGTCCATCACGTGGATCACTCCGTTCGACGCCTCGACATCGGTCTGGACCACGTCCACCCCGTTAACCTTCGCCCCGCCCGAGAGGGTTACGCGGAAGGGCCGGCCCTCTGCCGTCGTCACCACCTGCCCGTCCTCCAGGTCGGAGGCCAGGATCCGACCCGGCACCACGTGATAGAGCAGGATCTCGGCCAGCGCGTCGGGGTCCTCCAGGAGCGCCTCCACGGTCCCGTCGGATAGTGCACCAAAGGCTGCATCCGTGGGTGCGAAGACCGTGAATGGTCCCGGTCCGGAGAGGGTCCCCGCCAGACCGGCCACTTCCGCCGCGGCCAGCAGGGTGTTGAATTCTCCCGCCCGCTCCGCCGTTTCCACGATGTTCAGCGGATCATCGGTCGGGGTGGACGAAGTCACGTCGTCATTGCAGGCGGCGACAAGCAGCGCGGAACCGACCGCGAGGGTACCGAGGCGGCGGGAGAGTCGATTGAATCCGAACATGGTCTACTCCTCTTTTTTGAGAACCCCAGAGCGAAGGAGCGATGAGAAATCGCACTCACCGCCTGTACAATCTTTGTCCAGACATGGTAAGTGTCTGTACAGATCTTGTCAATGTATTATTTGTACGATGCCTTGACGCACGGATCCGTCCGGCGGTATGGTGATGCCCATGGATGAGGACACGGAGGGTCGATTCCGCCACCCGATCGGGGTAGCGTCACGGAGAACGGGCCTCTCCGCCTCGGTACTCCGTGCGTGGGAGCGTCGCTATGGCGCCGTCGAGCCGACTCGCTCAAAAGGTGGACAACGCCTGTACTCAGATAGCGACTTACAGCGGTTGTCCCTGCTCAAGCGGCTCGTGGACGAGGGGCGCAGCATCTCCCAGGTGGCGAATCTTCCCCAGGAGGACCTTCAGGAACTCGCCGAGCTCCAGGCTGCCCCGACTGAAGTCTCAGCAACTCCCGGCACTGTCCCGGCCACCTCCGAGCTATCGGATCCCGACCCGGACACGTTCCTGACTCGGGCGCTCGAGGCGACCCAGGAAATGAACCAGGAGCTGCTCCACCGCACCCTGACCCGGGCAGCCGTCGTCCTGCGACCGGATATCCTGATCGGCCGGGTCGTCGTGCCATTTCTTACCCGGATCGGCGAACTCTGGGAGACCGGACGGATGGGCGCGGCGCAGGAACACCTCGCATCGGGAGTGGTGCGCCGCTTTCTCGAGTGGCTGATCGGTACTGCGGAGGTCGAGCCCGACGCCCCCGTTCTCCTCACTGCAACGCCGCGGGGGCATCGCCACGAATTCGGAGCTCTCATCGCAGGGGCCCGGGCTACGGAGCTCGGCTGGAAGGCGATCTGTCTCGGCCCGGACCTGCCCGCCGACGAGATCGCCTCCGCGGCCCGGACGACCGGTGCGAGGGCCGTGGCAGTGTCGGCCATTCACGACGGGGGTGAGAGGGCCTTGGTTCACGAGCTCACCCGCCTCCGCACCCTCCTTCCGGATGAGGTCCGCCTGCTCGCGGGGGGCCGCTTCGTGCATCAGATCCGACACAGATTGGACGGAGTCGGCATTGAAGTGACCGACGATCTCTCCATCCTTCCCAAGATTTCACGTGGCGCTTGACCCGTGGCCCCTGATGCTCGAGGAGGACCCTCCGGTGACCAGAACCTCAGCGCAGCAGCTGATTGAGCGCTTCGGGCTCGAAGATCATATCGAAGGGGGACACTACCGGCGGATCTTTCGCTCGAAGGAGACGGTCGTCCGGGGGGGAGAGACGAGATCGGCCCTAACCAGCATCTACTTCCTGCTGACGCGGGGCCAGCACGGCCGGTGGCACGAGGTGGCAAGCGACGAAGCCTGGCACTTTCTCGCGGGCGACCCGCTCGAGCTCCTCGTCCTTGACCCCGACG
>SLFU01000177.1 GCA_007124095.1 Gemmatimonadota bacterium | reverse complement strand
GCGCCTCCCGGGCTCACGGCCGAGCCCGGCATCCCCGACTCTTCGAGAGCTTGCTCGGCCAGACCCCGCGCCCTACCTTGCCTCCGCCCCCAAGAGGGCGTTTGGATCTCCTATCCCTCGAGCGGACGCCATCGGGACGAGTCCACGAGTCCGGTTTCGACGGGGGGGAGCGCGAACTCCACCATTTCGATGAACGCTTCCACCATGACCTCGACTTCCTCCTCGGAGAGCTGACCTTCGGGGCCTGTCGAGTCACTACCGCAGGCGACCAGGGCGAAAACGACCGCGAGCCCGGCGGTCAGGGACGAACAGCGTCGCTTGTAAATGGATCTTCTCCAGTCGGAGGAGTGGATTGCGCGTCGCGACGGCTCTACGGCCTGAGGGCTCTTCGCAACCGCACCTTGAAGTTTAGAGGAAGCTCACGAGCGGCGATAGCTCGGTTGCGTGCCTCTCGCCGCGTGCCCTCGCACCAGCGGCTCCGGCCATGGAGGACGCCGACGCGAAGCCTGCGGGGGATGGGAAGGAGGAGGCGAGATGACTCGCCCCAGGCAGCTTGAGCTCGCGAAACGCCGAGACCCCGGCCCCGTCACGGATACCTTCGCGCGCCTCGTCCCGTGAACCACCCATCACCCCCCGTCCCGTCAACCTGGGGGACGATGCCGACACCACGGCTGCCGTCACCGGGCGCTGGCGCGGGCGCTGCACGAGGCGAGGTAGCCAAAGAGGGCAAACGCGGCATCCGGAGCGGGAGAAAAGCCGCTGGCCACGGCCTTCACGCAGTAATAACGCTTGCCGTTAATAGCGCGGGGCGTTATGCTCCCGCATGATCAAGAGCTTCAAGGACCGAGACGCCGAGCGCCTTTTCCTTCGGGAGCGGGTCAAACGGTTCGGGTCTGACGTCCAGCGCCTTGGGTTGCGGAAGCTTCGGATGCTCGATGCGGCGACCGTGATCGAGGACTTGCGAATCCCTCCGGCCAACCGGTTGGAGAAGCTCAAGGGTGATCGGGCCGGGCAACACAGCATACGCATCAATCGGCAGTGGCGGATCTGTTTTGTGTGGCGCTCGGGGGATGCATACGACGTCGAAATCGTCGACTACCACTAGGAGAGAGTCATGGACAGGACAATCTTGCCGCCAGTGCACCCGGGCGAAGTGCTCCTTGAGGAGTTCCTCGAGCCGATGGGGATCAGCCAGTATCGGGTGGCGAAGGATATCAGCGTCTCACCCCGGCGCATCAACGAGATCGTCCATGGCAAGCGCTCAGTTACTGCCGACACCGCGCTACGACTGGCTCGGTACTTCGGTACTTCGGATCGGTTCTGGCTCAATCTTCAGACCAGCTACGATCTCGATATGGAAAGAGACAGGCTCGGCAGCCGCCTGGAAGAAGAAGTCGCGGCTCTCTCCGGCTAACGAAGCGCTGAACCTGTCGCCGCGGCAACCGCTTTCCGAACCTCCCCCTGGGCGTGCTTCGGGATGCGGAGGTGCTGGAAGGCTCCTTCGAGGAGGTCGAGCAACCGGTCGAGCCGCTCCTGACTGAACTCTACGACGGAGGCGTTCATCAGCCGTGACAGGTCTCCGGGATCCGATCCGCAAACCGCTCGGGGGTCCCGTGCGGCTTGGCGCTGCGCGGGACCCTTCCGCATTGGGGTCGTACCGGGTCGCACCGGGGGTCCACCGGCCACCCCGCTGTCAGACCCCACCCAAAGTCTTGAAAGAAGCAAGGGGAGTGGCGGGGAGAGCACCGGCTCCTTGATCCGCTCGCCATCCCACGGCATCCGACGTGCGCATTCTCCCCCACGCCTTGACGCGCGGCACACCCTTGCCCGATCACCCAGAACGGGCAACGACCAAATTGAGCAGTAGGACAGGGCCATGACTTTTCTGAAGGTCGACAAGCGCGGGCGCAATACGCTTCCGGAGCACGTACGCCGGGACCTCGGAATCGAAGGAGACGAAGGCGCCCTCGTCATTCTCGAGAAGACGACGCGAGGCACGTACGAGCTCGTGCCTGCGGCGCTCGTCCCGCGAGACCAGTTGTGGATCCACCATCCCGCGATGAGAGATCGGATCGAAGAGGCCGAGCGTCATTTCCGGGAGGGGCGTTCCACTCGAAGGGACACCCCCCAGGAGGCCCAGCGCTACCTGGACTCCTTGAAGGGGTGACGCGGGATGGCCCGGGGTCAGAGGTTTCTCTCGGCGGAGTTCTCGAAGCGATTCGAGAAAAGCGATGCCGGTCTGACGGTTACCATGACGAGGCAAGAATCAACAGCGGCGATCGGCTCGTCCACCGAATCGACAGCGATACGCTCTGGGTGGTGGACGTCGTCTCACACGACGATATCGCTTCGCTCGGTCCGCCTCCGCGGGGTTCTCACGCCTGTTGGGGATGCGAAGGCGAGGACGCAGCGGGGCTGGCTGCTCTCTGCCCGGGCGGCTCGGGGGGATCGGGTGGGTCAGGGGACCGACGCAGGCGTGGCCCTCGCGGCCCATGGGTTCGGACCGCCCGGGCGCCGCGGTGCCGTGAACCCCTGTCACACCCCACGCTTAGCGTATGGCGTCAGCCAATCCGCCTCCCGCCGGTGAGCCTCCGATTGCAACGCCGCCATGTGCGCGGAGCCATGACCCGCGGGAGCCTTCGGCGAGAGAGAACCCCGAAAGGAGCCACACCATGTCCGACCCCACGTCATCGAACCCTCCCGAGCCTGCCCCCGAGAGCGTATCCCCCGACCCCGCCGCCCCGAAGCCAAGGGGCTTCAAGACCATCTACGGCTTCTCGGAAGAGACCCGGCGGAGGCTGGGTGGGTCGACCGTGGTGTCGGTGCCCAGGTCCTTGGGCGAGCCGGTGCGGGATGCGCAGGAGGACGACTGACGCGGTCCTGTCCGTCTGGGGATGCGAAGGGGGAGGCGCGGCAGGGTGGATCGGTCTTCGCCCGGCACTCCCGGCTTCAGAGAGGCCGGCGGGATCCGTCGGATTGCGCTGACGGCCGGGGGTTGGGCAAGATGGACCCCGGAAGCTCGCAAGGGTTTGGGGCGCAACCGAAACTGCCCGCCAGGGGAGAGAACTACGAATGAACAACACGTCCGTGTGGGACCGCATCCTCGACATGCTCCGGTCGGCCGGCAACGGGGATCCGCCGTTTCCGCCTACGGTGCTCTACAACGAGAACTGGATGCTGCGGGTGGTGCTGGATGCCCTCGTGTCCAGGCGGGGGATTGCCGAGGCGGTGCCGGTAACGGAGGGCGCCAGGTGGTACTCCGAGGCCCTGCTCCCTTCGGCGTTCCTCGCGCGGGTTCGGGGCGACCCCCTGGCGGAGTCCTACACCCACGCGGACGGAGCCGTTGGGCAGTTTGGGATTGGCGGTGTAGGCAAGAGTGATCTGGTGCTGGATCCAGATGCCAGACAGCTATCCATTGTCGAAGGCAAGATGCTGAGCCGCTTGTCGCGAGGCGTGACCAATGCCAAGTACTTCGATCAGGCCGCGCGCAATGTGGCCTGCATCGCCGAAGTACTGAGGATCGCCGAGCGCCTCCCCCAGAATCTGGAACAACTGAGTTTTCACGTGCTCGCCCCCAGGCGCCAGATCGAATCCGGAATCTTTCAGGACCTGGTCACGAAGGAGTCCATCGCCTGGAAGGTGGAGCATCGGGTCCAGGAGTACCAGGGAGCCCGCGATGAATGGTTCGTCGACTGGTTCAGGCCGACGCTGGATGCCATCGACGTGGGACTCGTGAGCTGGGAAGAACTGCTCGAGGACATCGCCGAAGGGGATCCCGGACTCGGCGAAGACCTGACGGCCTTCTACCAGAAGTGCCTGCAGTTCAACGCCTCGGTCGGGTGGGCACCATCGTAACCGCCGCCGACCGGCACGAGGATCAATAGCGATTACCGCCTAACCCATCCCCCCTTAGAATCCCGCTCTACCCGCAAGGCCCCCCTGACCCCATGCCCACACCCATCTACCTCGTCAGCGACGACGGCGCCCTCATCGAGATGCAGGAGCAGCCCTACGCGGCCGAGGCGCTCCTCCAGGAACTCCTCGCCTCCTACCCGAACCTGCTGGACGGGGATCGGAACCAGGAGTCGCGGCAGGCCTGGGCCCTCGTGGCAAGGGAGGCCGCCCTGCCCTCCGAGGAGGATGGAGCAGGCCGGTGGTCGGTGGATCATCTCTTTCTGGACCGCGAGGGCATTCCGACGCTGGTCGAGGTCAAGCGAAGCACCGACACGAGGATCCGTCGGGAGGTTGTGGGGCAGATGCTCGACTACGCGGCGAACGCCGTGCTGTACTGGCCCATCGAGAAGGTCCGGGAGTACTTC
>SLFU01000075.1 GCA_007124095.1 Gemmatimonadota bacterium | reverse complement strand
TTCGAGCCCAACCAGGGCGTGGTCGTTCTCGCCGCCACCAACCGACCGGATATCCTCGACCAGGCGCTTCTCCGACCGGGTCGCTTCGACCGGAAGGTCACCGTCGATCTACCCACCCCGAAGGACCGGGAGGCGATCCTCGAGATCCACGCGCGGCGAAAGCCACTCGGAAAGGACGTCGACCTCGCGAGGGTGGCTCGGGGAACGCCCGGCTTCAGTGGCGCAGACCTGAAGAACCTTCTGAATGAGGCCGCGCTGCTTACGGCCCGGGAGGGGAAGGAAGAGATCAGCCAGAGGGACATCGATGAGGCGCGCGACAAGATCATGCTCGGGTTGGAGCGGGAAGGGATGCTCCTCACCGACGACGATCGCAGACTACTCGCCTATCATGAGGGGGGCCACGCCGTGGTCGCCGCAGTCGTGCCGAACGCCGACCCCATCCACAAGGTGACCATCATCCCCAGAGGGCGAGCGATGGGAGTTACTCAGCAACTCCCGGAGCGGGACCGATACATCTACTCCCGGGACTACCTCGAGGACCGGCTGGCAGTCCTGATGGGGGGACGTGCGGCAGAGGGCCTGGTCCTGGGCACCTCGACCAGTGGCGCCGAGGAAGATCTGCGCCAGGCCTCCCAGCTGGCTCGGAAGATGGTCCTATCCTGGGGGATGAGTGAGGCCTTCGGGAACCTGGCGCCCAGCTCCGGGCAGGAAGAGGTCTTTCTGGGGCAGGACATCGCCCAACGGCAGGAGTTCAGCGACACGACGGCCCGGGAGGTGGACGAAGCGGTGCGGGCGATCGTCTCGGACGCTTTCTCGCGAGCGGTCTCCCTCCTGGAGGAACACCGGGAAGGGCTGGACCGGATCGCCGAAGCGCTCCTCGCCGAAGAGGAGATCTCGGGGCGCCGGGTCCTCGAGCTGCTCGGCCTGGAAGGATCCAGCTGAAGCTTCCACCTGCCAGGTCATTTGGATCGGTCGGAAGACACCTCGGACCAGCGGGGCCAAGCGGAGGCGGGATCCCCTCGGACCCATCCGGTGAGTAGCGCCTCCACGGGTTTTCCCAGGGGCTTGAAGCCTCTTGGAGACCGCTCCACGCGACGCGGATCCGAGGGCCACTTCCACCAGAAGACGCCCCGGACCCACGCGCGACCTTCCAGCGCTTCGAGCACAGCCAGGTAGCTCCGGAACTGGTCCCGCAGGCTCAACTCCTGAATGCGGTGGCCCTCCCACGGTCGGGTCCACGCCGCTCGGGTGCTGGCGAACCCGACTTCGGTGAGGAGGACCGGAACACCGTACCGTCGATGCACCGTCTCGATTCGGCCGAGCATCGCTTCCGCCCCCTCTCGGAGCTCCCGGTCGGAGGCCTCCGGATTGGGGCTCAGGGGATAATATGCGTCTACGCCTATGTAGTTGAAGGCGTTCCAGAATCCAAGACCCTCGAACTCCTCCCCCCAGTTCGCGGAGTAGACCACCGCTCCCGAGTACACCGCGCGTACCCGTTGCACGAGCTCGACCCAACGGTCCTCTCGCCCCAAGGTGGCCGCAGAGAGTTCTACCCCTACCGAAAGGAGGGGGATGTCGTGGATTTCGGCGATAAGGGCGTAGTGCAGGATCCATCGCTCGTAATACTCGAAGAACCGGTCCCAGTCGGCCCGGGAGGCCATCCGGACCTCCCCCGGCCAGCTATCCCTTACCCAGATGTGCGGCTTCAGGAGGACGGTCAGGCCCAGCGACTGCGCCGTCCGCACGGCGTGAACCACCGCTCCGTCCGTTTCGGATCCGGGTCGGGTGGGCGGCCGGATCGGCGCAGGGCGGTCCGGGTCCGAAAGGAATGCGTAGGGAAGGATCGCGACTCCGTTCGCCCCGAGGGCAGCGAGTCGCTCGAGGGAAGCGTCGGAGCGCCGAGCGGCGGCATGTGACAGGTCGTCCTCGATCACTCCGCGGTGGCTCCGCAGCAGCGCGTCCAGGAACGCCATCCACTCCCCTTCCATCGATTCCAGCTCCCCGCGGTCGGGCCGCCAGGCGGCGAGCCGCCCGGCCAGTCCCTCGCGACCCCACCGGTTGACCAGATGCAGGACGAGAGCCCCGGCGATCGGCTCCGACAGCAACGGAGAGACCTCATCCATCCACGCGAGATCGAAGAGCTCGACCAGCGCCGGAACGCGTCCCGCCCGATGTAGACGGGCCGCCCAGTACTCAAACCCCCGCTTTCCCCATGCTGGCACGCAAAGGGTCGACACCCCGACTTCCACGATCGGCGGAGGGCCATCCATCCTGCGCGGCGCAACGTCGGGAAATTCGACGGGACAGAACGGATCGTGGAGAGCCGTCCGCGGGGCCGGAGAGTCTTGAGCCTCGGGAAGAGCGGGAAGGGGAAGAACTCCGACACCTTGTCCCGAGCTGGGAAATGCGGGTGCGATCAGCGCGAACGCAAGGGGGAGGAGGAGTCGGCGGAGCACGAATTCAGGGCCTCGAGACGATCAGTGAAACTCCACGCCTACTCCGACCTTGAGGTTCACATCGTTGCGGCGCAATCCACCGGGGGGACGAGGGTCCCTCCTCCACTCCAGGGAGACGGTCGTCCGCAACCGCTCGGAGAGGGGCAGGAAGAGGCCCAACTCGTTCAGAACTCTCGTGTCGGAAAGCTCCGCGACATCGGGCTGCAGGTACACGATGTTCAAAATGCGGGCACCGCCCTCCAGTTCGTGCGAGAAGACCCCCAGGTTCGCGATGCGAAGGGCCTCCGACTCCCACGGGTCCGCCGGATCCAGGCGGGTTCGATCGAATCGTTCCGCTTCGCCCATGAGCCCGGTGCCGATCGCCAGTTCCGTTCGATCCGATCCATGCACGACCCAACGGAGCCCCGTTCCCAGGAGCCACCGGCTCCTGAGTAGAAGCGTCTCGTTCTTCTGTGCCTGTACGAAGTGGAAGGTCTGCAGCCGATCCGAAAGGAGGTATGAATACCGGAGCTGGGCGAACTGCTGATCCAGAATCGAGCGATCTTCATCGGAGAGGAACTGTCCACCGAAGATGAGTCTCGGCCAGTGTTTCCCCCGGAGGACACCCATTATCCCGGAAGCGGAAAGGTCGAAGACCTCGGAATTTCCGCGCTTCAAGGACAAGGACACATCCGCGCTCATGTGGGCCCCGTGCACCTCCTGGAGCTGGAAACGTTCTGTGTTCAAGATGGTCTGCCCCGACAGGGCTCCCGGAGCCAGGCAGAGGAGAACGAGAAGGAGAGTCCACGGCCCCGCCCCCCCTTGTGCTTGGGTCGTCCGCCCTGGCGCCTGGTGGGTCGTCCGCCCTCCACGTCCGGATCCGTGGGACGCCGGCTCGGGCGAGCCACTTGCCCCCCTGACCGGATTCAATTCAGAGCTCAGGAGGGGAATCGCGGGTAGAAACCGTGTCCCGCTCTCCTTCGGGGCCAGGATCAAGCCTGACTCAGGGAGCCGGCGGGCCCTGGGCCCCCAGCTGCTGGGCCAGCTCATCGAGCCGATCGAGAATCTGGCCCGCCTCGGGATCCATCTCGATCATCTCGTCGAGGAGATCATCCTGGAAGCTGTCAATCTCCTGCTGGACGTGATCCTGCTCGAGCGCCTGTGCCTGTGCGGCCTGAAGCTCGGCCTGGAGCCCCTGAGCCTCGTTGATCAGCTCCTGGAGTCTCTCCATGTCCTCCTCCTGCTGGGCCATGGCCGCTTCCTGCTCCAGTTGCTGCAGCCGGCTCACCTGCTCTTCGGCGGCCGGATTCAATTCGGCCATCGCTTCGTTGACCAGATCCCCGATGGCCGCCTGCCGCTCCTGAAGCTCGGGGTTCATCTGAAGGACCTGGCTCTGGATCTGCATGAAGCGCTGCTGCATCTCCTGGAACTCCTCCATCATTTCCTGGACCTCGTCGGGAACATCCTGCTGCGGAGGCACCGGCATGTCCTGAGCGTAGACCGGGCTCGCGAACACGACGAGAGCGGCAGCCACGACGGCTCCGATCCGGAGAGGACTTCTGATACGATCGATGAATGCTTGCACGAAAGAATCAACTCCACGGCGCACGGAATGAGAATGAGATGAGCACCGAACGTTCCAGCGCGAATCGAAGGCCCTGCTCAGGTCATCAGCCCGGGATCGCCCGTGCGCGAGTCTCGGCTCTCCCGAAGGCCTGACATCCTACAAGGGTGCGGGCCTCGTGTTCCGGTCGTCCGCATCCAGCTCCCGGTACCATTCCATGAACTCCCGCGCGACCGCGTCGGCGTAAAGGACCGGTTTCCCACCGCGCTCCCGGATCCATTCGGCATCCTCCAGATTGAAGGATCGAACCAGAATGGGTACGCCCCGAGCCAGCGCGAGGAGCGGCGCGTTGTCCTCTTTTCGGCGAATCGTCGAAACCACGACCTTGGCTTGATCGGCACCCACCTCCCGCAAAAGCTCGACATCCGAGACGTCCCCCCGGACTGCCGGGACGAATGCCTCTCGGATCTGGCCGATCAGCGCCGGGTCGTCGTCGACCACTACGACGTCGTTGGGGGTCACCACGAGAAGCTCGAGAAGCGCGACTCCGTTCCGTCCGCACCCCAGCAAGAGGACGTGGCCCGAAGGGCGCTTCGCCAGGCGGTCCGGGCTCCTGAAGGGATGCACCCGCATCAGGGCCCACGTGACTCTGTCCGTCGCCAGAAAGGGGGTCAGGATCATGGTGATGACCGTCGCGAGTGCGATCACCCCGAAGACCTCACGCGAGATCTGACCGAGGACGACCCCCTGGAGTCCGACCACCAGGGAAAATTCGCTGGTTTGCGCCAGGAGGAGTCCGGTTGCGAGTGCGGGCCGGGCGGAGAACCCGGACCGCTCGGCGATAAAGGCCACGAGCGGAGGAGTGGCGACGACCACGATCACGGCCAGCAGGACCCCGTGCAGGAACCCGGCCCCGGAGGGTATCGGCAAGAAGGCACCGAGAGCCGTAAAGAACAGGGCGTTGAAGAAGTCCGAGAGCGAGTTCAGCTTCCCGCGCACCAGAGCGCTCACCGGAAAGCTGGAAAGTGACACCCCGGCCAGGAAGGCGCCCGCGATGAGGGGAAGCTCGAAAAAGTGTGCGAGTCCGAGGAATCCGAAGAGGATTGCGAGCACGACCAGGAGCAGTACCTCCTCGTCATCCTCCAGCTCTCGGACCACAATCGGGGCGGCCCACCGCAGCACGAAAGCGGCCAGCCCGACCAGCACCAGCGTCGCGAGAAGGCCGACACCCACCGCGGCAGCTCCGTCCGCGAGCCGGGTGATCACGGGGATAACCAGAATGACGAGGAGGTCCTGAAGGAGGAGGACGCCCGTAACGAGCCGCCCGAAGGGTTCGAAGAGCTGCTGCCGAGACTGGAGGACTCGCACGACGACGAGGGTGGATGAGGCGGTGAGAGCGAGCGCCAGATAGGCCGCCGTCTCCGCCGAATACCCGAGTGCCAGCGCCACCCCGAGACCCAACGCCCCCAGGACGAAGAACTGGACGAGCCCGACCTGCACGGCGGCCCGCTTCTGGCCGCGCACTCGCCCCGGGTTCAGCTCGATTCCCGCCACGAATACCATAACGGTCACCCCCAGGATGAGGGCATCCTGGAGGAATTCCTCGGGCAAGGAGACGATGGTGGAGGTCACCATCCCGGCCACCACCAGGAGCGGGATCGCGGGGATTCCGAACCATCGGGACAAACCGAAGCCCAGGGCGGCCCCCAGGAGGAGCACGGTTATCCCCGTCATGGCTCGAACACTCCCTCCTTCTGGAGCTCCTCGGTGACCTGCCGGAGGCCCGCGACATGGGAATTCAGAACGTGTGCGACCCCCAGCGCCTCGAGCTCCCCGTGCATGTGGTCATCCTGCGCGTGGATCACGGCTGGGACGCCGAAGCGCCGGGCGCGATACGCGAGGAGCCGATTGACATCCTCGATATGGAGGGTCGAGACGAGGAGCTTCGCCCGTCGGAGCCCAGCCTCCTCCAGGACCGAGAGATACTCGGCGTTCCCCAGGAGGACCCGGCACGGAAGCTCCTCGAGCTTCGCGGGATCCGTGTCCACTGCCAGGACTTGCACGCCCTCGTCGGCGAGGTCGCGAACGATGGTCCGGCCCAGGGTGTTCATCCCCACCACGATCACATGGTGCTGGATCCCCACGTCGTCGTCGTCATCCCCCTCACGCCCACGCTCCGGAGCACGAAACATACGCAGCACCGCTCGACCCTTCAGCCGCTCGTAGAGCCAGTGATTGTAAAGGATCATGTAGGCCGACAAACCGATCGTCACCAGACCGACCATGCCGATCAAGGAGAGAACCTCCTGGCTGATCAGGCCCGCCGAAAGGCCCATCGCCGCGAGGATGAAGGAAAACTCGCTGATCTGGGCCACGGTCACCGATGTGAAGAACGCAGTGCGCTCCCCATACCCCATACGGGCGATGAGCCAGAGGAAAATGAAAGGGTTGCCGAGGAGGACGAAGAGGGAGAGGACAAGTGCGGGAAACCAGACCTCGGCGGCCGCGCCGAACTCCATCTGCACCCCGAGCGAAACGAAAAAGACCGCGATGAAGAAGTTCATCAGCGGATGGACGCGCCTGCGCAGATCACCGTGGTAGGGAAGCTGCGCCAAGCTCACCCCGGCCAGGAAGGCCCCGATTTCGAGGGAGAGTTGCAGGAGCTCGGCGCCCAGGACCAGGATGAAGCACCAGGTGAGCGCCCAGATAAAGAGGCTCTCGGGGAATCGCGCAACCCATCCGAACAACCGCGGGAGCACCCAACGGGAGGCCCCGAACGCCACCGCGAGGAGGAGTGCCATCCCCACAAAGGCCCAGACGACCCCCATCGCCATCTCGGCCGGGGAGGTCTCCCCGGATTGGCCCAGGCCCGAGAGGAAGGTCAGGGCGATAATGACTACCATGTCCTGGACGAGGAAGATTCCGACGGCGATCCGGCCGTAAACCGAGTCGAGATCCCCCTTCTGGTCGAGCAGCTTCACTACCACCACGGTCGACGAGAAGGTGAGGGCGGTGGCGATGAACACGGCCTCCATCACCGAAAAGTCCAGCGTGAGACAAAGCAGGAATCCGCCCAGGGCCGTGAACCCCACCTGTCCCAGTCCGGCCACGACCGCCACCTTCCCGACGTCCTTGATCTTCTCGAGGGAAAGCTCCAGCCCGACAATGAAGAGGAGGAGAGCAATGCCCACCTCCGAAATCACCTCGACCCCCTCCGTCATCGTGACCAATCCGAGTCCGGGGCCCAGAGCCAGCCCGGCGAGGATGTACGCCACGATGGAGGGAATGTGGACGAAGCGGGCCAGGAGGACGACTGTGGCAGCTCCAATCAGGATGACGCCGACATCCCGCAGGATAGGAGCGTCCATCAGCTCTTCACGAAGCCCACGATGCGGAAAACAGACACGAGACGGGTCTCCGACTCTACGAACCGAACATGAGGTGATGCTCGACCACCACACCTCGTCACGGGCGAGGAGTATGGAATGGGATTCTCCTGACTCAATGCGCTGCGGATCGAAGGTGCCCGCTTACAACTAGCCCCAGCGGAACTGCCTGTACAGTGGCGGCTCTACCTCAGAAGCTCAGGGGCAAGAGCGACCAGAGCGAGCCATCCCACGACAATCAACCCGGTCACCGCGTGGAGGCCGCGCCGCCAGGGCTGAGCTTCTCGAGCCCATTCGACTGGCACCCTCACCGGTCCTTCTCAGACATTCCCGGAGCTCCCGGGCTCGGGGGGATGGTTCCATCCTGCTGTCCGAACCACTCGTACACGGCCTTCAGGTCGCTTGCCGCCATCAGGTCATCGAGATCCCTGGCTTTTCTCAGGAGCTTCGCCATCCGATTCAGGCTCCGGAAGTGTTCCGGACTTCGGTCCTGCGGGCCCAGGAGCACCAGAACGATGTGGACCGGCTTTCCCGTGTGGGGAAAGCGGATCCCTTCGGGACTCAAACCCATGAACTTCAGCGGTTCGCCGAGTCCCGGTACGAGTGCGTGCGGAAGGGCCACTCCCTCCCGTACCTCGGAGGAGAACTCCTCCTCGGACGCCGAGAGTCGGCCCAGGATCTCCTGTACGCGGCCGGAGGAATCTCCGAACTGGGACGAGAGAAGGACACGAAGTGCCTCGCGGTAGTCCCCCCCGGGAAGATCGAGGACGACCCGCTCGGGCTCCAGCGCCCCAGGGAGATTCTCCTCCGCCACCCGGCGTCGACCGTTTACCGAATCGGACTCGGATGGATAGACGACCAGGAAGCTCTCCGGAGGAAGGGACGAGAGCTGCCCGGGAAGGCGCTCCAGTTCCTTGTGCCACGAGACCGTTCCACGCCGAGCGCTCACGACCACCACGAGATCTTGTGGCTGGAGCCGGGTCCGGAGCTCCCAGAGGAGGGGGCCCCAACCCTCGACGGCGTCGAAGGTCATCGGTATCTCCGGAACGGCTTCCTTGAACAGGGGCTCATAGGGAGTCACCCCCTCTCCTACGGTCAGGACGTCAAAGCGGGCATCCAGCTCTCCGGCCAAGGTCTTGAGGGCCGACACCGCTCCCATGAACCCCGGATGGTGGTGGCTCCCCGGAGCCACGACGACCACCAAACGACTCGTGGTGTTCAGGGGGTGGCCCATCTTCGCGACGATGACCATCTGCTTGGTCTGATCGAGGAGTTGGTCGAGGACCGTCCCGAACACCGCGCCCCGACCCCCGCCGCTACGAACTCCATCCCAACCTACCACGACAATCGACGTCCGAGTCTCCACCATGGCCCGGGACACTCCGGAGGCGATGTTTCGATCCACCCGGGTCAACGGCGACACCGGCACGTCGGCGCCAGCCGCGTAAAGAACCGCATGGGAAAGCATCTTCTCCGCTTCGGCCACCTGCGCCTCCGATCCCTCATCCGCTCCCCGTACTACCATGAGCGGGTAGAGGGGTTCGTCGGGCACCGGCTCCCGCAGGAGGAAGGCAATGTCCATCAAGGCATCGGCGGTGGCCGGGTTCGAGATGGGGATGAGAATCCGCCGGGGAGCCTCAGTCGGATCGTACGGCTTACGCTCTTCCTGGAGAGCAATCTCACGGCCGAAGCGCTCCACGAGAGCCGGACCCACGAAGACGGTCGCGAGAATCATGATGATCACCCCGTTGAGCACCGTCTCCCCGAAGACCCCGATCTCAAGCCCGACGAAGGTCACGGCCAGCGTCGCCGCGGCCTGTGGGGAGGAAAGCCCGAACATGGCGAGCGCCTCGTGGCGGGTGTACCCGAACATCTTCTTCGAGACCCAGGCCCCCCCGAACTTCCCGAGGTGCACCAGCGCCGTGAGCGTACCGGCGATGATCCACACCTCCGCGCTCTCGACCATCACCCTCGGGTCCAGGAGCATCCCGACGGAGAGCAGAAAGAAGGGGATGAAGAGCGCGTTCCCCACGAAGCGAACCCGGGTCATCAGCGGGCTGTTCAGGGGAATGAGCTTGTTCAGGGTGAGACCGGCCAGGAAGGCGCCGATGATGGGCTCGGCCCCGGCGACCCCTGCGGCCCACGCCGTGCCGAAGAGCACGACCATCAAGAAGATGAACTCCGCCGGAGCCTGGCTCGGCACGCTCCGGAAGAACCAACGCCCTATGCGAGGCACGGCGACCAGCACTATGGTGACGTACGCTGCGAGGACCCCGAAGAGCTGGATCCAGAAGAATGGGGTCAGCACTCCCTGAAGGGCCCCGGTCACGATCGCCAGGACCGTCAGAGCGAGTGTGTCGGTGACGAGGGTGCCCCCGATCACCGTGACCATCGCCGGATTCTTGACGATCCCCAGCCGGCTTACGACCGGGTAGGCGAGCAGAGTGTGGGAACCGATGATGGCTCCGATGAGGAGGGATGCCGCAATGCCAAACCCCAGCAGCGGCATGACGGCGACGCTCAGCGCCATCGGGAAACCGAAGGAGAGGAGCCCGAAGATCACACTGCGTCGCCGGTACTCGTTGAATCGGTTGAGGTCGAGCTCGAGCCCAGCCAGGAAAAGAAGATAGAGGAGCCCGACCTGACCCAGGAGCTCGAAGGTGAAGTCACGCTCCAGGACGTTCAGGGTGTTGGGGCCCACGATGGCCCCGAACACGATGAGGCCGATGATCCCCGGAATCCTCAGGCGCTCGAAGACCACCGGGGCCAGGAGGAAGATCCCCATGGCCAGGGCGAAGATCAGCACCGGGTCGGTGATCGGCAGGGTGGTCGGCATCGCGTCCGGCGAGGAGGGAAACGTCTTCGTGGCGTCCATGGGCCGGACGCCTCGGTCGGCCTCGAGGGCCTAGGGCCACATGATCGGCACCGATACGAACACCGAGCAAGCGGCCTAACGTTCCACAATTCTCGGGCGAACGTCCAGAGGGGGCCCTTCACCCGGGGAGCGGTTGCGTTTGGAAAACCATCCCTTGAGCTGCCGAAACCAGCGCATCCCTCTCGTCGAGATTCTCCTCGACCTCCCGGGGCCCCGGGTCACGAGCACGGTTCCCGGCGGCGATCGTCCGCCTTTCTCACCCGCTTACGGGTAACAGCTTGGTCCGCCAGCGTCGTTTGCTATATTCGGAACCGATCGAATCCGTTTCCTGGCGCCTGCCCATGGCGTCGCCGGGACGGTACCCTCCACGGACCTCCGACCCCATGCGGCCCCTGCACACGCCGATCCGCTCAGTCACCACCTTCTACCGCGAGATCGAGGAGCTCCCCCACGGGGACCCCTCGCCCTTCCTGGCATCCTTTGCGGGACAACCTCGGGGTTTTTGGGGTGGACGGGATCGCTGGATGGCCTGGGGAGGCGCATTGGCTCACATCCGCCTGGAGCATGGGTCGGAGGAGGATCGGTTCGACCGGGTGCGGGACATCGCGCGCCGGATCCTTGGCAAGATGGAGGCGGGAGACGCCGCCCGGACCAACGATGACCGCCCCCGGTTCTTCGGCGGATTCTCCTTTCTGCGAACCGGAGGGCAGGATGCGATCTGGAAGAGCTTTCCCTCTGCGGAGTTCACCCTGCCCCGAGTGGTTCTGACGGGAGACGGGGGAAGGGTGCGGCTCGCAGTGGCTCACACTGGTACCGGAGCTGCGGCCGATTCCGAGCTCGAACAGCTCATCTCTCGCTTGAGCCTTCGTCCGGAGAGGCCTCCCCCCGCCTTCCACGACCCGACGTGGACACCTGTTGGTGATCCGCGGGGCCGGGAGAGATGGGAAGCCTCTGTCGGTCGAGTCCTGCGAGGGGTGCGAGAAGGGGTACTCGAGAAGGCCGTGCTCGCTCGCGTCCTGGACGTGGACTTCCACCGGCCCGTGGACCCGCTCTCAAGTCTCCGGTTCCTGCGGTCTGAGAATCAGCGAGCCCACGTCTACCTCTTCGAGCCCCTACCGGGACAGGTCTTCATGGGAGCGGCCCCCGAGGTCCTCGCGCAGCTTTGGGGCGATCGATTCCAAGCGACGGCCGTCGCGGGATCGATACCCCGCGGAGCGAGCCCTGAGGAGGACGCTCAACTCTCCCAGCGGCTACTCGCGAGCGAAAAGGATGGGAACGAGCACCGCTTGACCGTGCAGGAGATCGTCGAGGTCCTCTCCTCCCGACTCGACCGCTTGGAGGTGGAAAAGAGCCCCCGGGTCCTCAGCCTGGCGCGGATCCAACACCTGGAAACGGCGATCCGTGGTCAGGCCGTCAAAGGGGAGGACATCCTCTCCCTCGTCCGAGGGCTCCATCCCACCCCGGCGGTCTGCGGTCGCCCCCGGGATGCGGCACAGGCCCTGATTCGGGCCGCCGAGCCTTTCGATCGGGGGTGGTACGCGGGTCCGGTGGGTTGGTTCGATTCCGCCGGTGACGGCGCCTTCGTACCCGCGCTGCGGGCCGCGGTCGGTGGTGGGAAGCGGTGGCGTCTCTTCGCCGGAGCCGGAATCGTGGAGGGGTCGGACCCGGAGGCGGAATGGGAGGAAACCGGCCTCAAGTTCGAGCCTGCGCTGAGGGCCCTCGCTGCCGGGAGCGTCTAGTGAGGTGAGTTGGAGACTCCTCGGGCGATTCCCTGCTCCCGGCCCGGCGCTTGCCGCGGGACAGATTCACCTTCCCCGTCTCGCCATTCGTCCCGATCGGCCATAGCTTTTTGCCATGACCGTCAGAAATCGAAACGAACTCTGGGGCCTGGCCCTGATGGATGAGCTGGCCCGAGGTGGGGTTCGGCACATCATTGTGGCGCCGGGTTCTCGGTCCACCCCGGTTGTCCTCGCGGCGGCGGGCGACGACCGCTTCCGGCTGCATGTCCAGATCGACGAGCGTTCCGCCGGCTTTCTCGCACTCGGAGTGGGTAAGGCGTCGGGGGTCCCCGCCGCCGTAGTGACGACCTCGGGCACCGCCGTCGCCAACCTGATGCCCGCGGTCGTGGAGGCCTCCCTTGCGGAGGTCCCGCTCCTCCTCCTCACCGCCGATCGTCCCGGGCACCTTCGTGGCACCGATGCGAACCAGACCATCGACCAGGTCGAAATCTTCGGGAGCTATACCCGGCTCTTCAGGGAACTTTTCCCCTGCGGGGTCTCCGAGGAGCGTCTGCGAAACCTTCGCTCTGTCGCCTGTCGCGCCATCGGTGCGGCAACGGGAGATCCTGCGGGACCCGTCCACCTGAACCTTCCCTTCGGCAAACCCCTGGAACCCTCTCCGGACCCAGCCCGCCTGGAGCCCGCACTCGCGAAGCTCCGCACTGCAGGATCCGCCGGGCGGCCCGATGGAGCGCCCTGGACCCGGATCCATCCGCAGCGACCGGGTGCGGGAAAGGAGCAGGTCGACCGAGCGGCGACGCTCCTCAGGACTGCCCGAAGGCCACTCCTTGTGGCGGGGCTCGTCTCCCGCCCCTGGGAAGTGGGACCAGTCCTCCGGCGCACCGCCTCGACTCTGGGGATCCCCCTTCTGGCGGACACTCTCTCGGGGGCCCGCTTCCCCTCGGCGGGAGGAGAGCCGTCCCCGGCTCCTGTGGTCGTGGGCGGCTACGATCTCGTCCTCCGGGAGGAGCGGGTGAGGGGAGCCCTCCACCCCGATCTCATCGTCCGTGTTGGGGCGGCGCCCACCTCCTCCGTTCTCGTAGAGTGGCTGAGCGGGATGACCGATATCCCGCACCTCTTGGTGGACGCCGGGGGGCGTTGGAAGGATCACGCCTCGTGCGCGACCGAGCTGATCCAAGCGGACCCCGTCCGTTTTCTCGAGGCCCTCTCAGCCGAGCGAGCCGCTCCGACCAGCCTCGATCCGGATTGGCCTCTGGTCTGGACTCGTGCCGAGACTGTGGTCCGGGGGCAGATCGAGGGATTCGGAGTCGAGCCCCTTTTCGAGGGCGCAGTTGCTTCCGACACCGTCCTTCAACTTGCGGAGGAGGAACTCCTCTTCGTGTCGAGTTCGATGGCGGTGCGGGATCTGGACACCTTCGTCCCGAGCCGACACACCCCGCTTCCCGTCCTCGGGAATCGGGGAGCGAGCGGGATCGATGGGATCGTCTCGACCGCCGCGGGAGCCTCTCTCGCGACGGGGCGCCGGGTCGTCTTGCTCGTGGGTGACCTGGCGCTCCTTCACGACGCCAACGGTCTCTCGATTCTGAGGGAAGGAGCCGCTCGCGTGCTTCTCGTGGTGGTGAACAACGATGGCGGCGGCATCTTCCACCTCCTCCCGATACGCGAATATGAGCCGGCGTTCACACCCCTCTTCGCCACCCCTCACGGCCGGGACCTGAGCCACCTGGCGGCCTTCCACGAGCTTCCACACCGGAGGGTGGAGTGCCGCATCGCGCCCGGCGAGCCGGCCGGACGATCCCGGGTGAGGGAAGAGCTCCGGAACGCCCTGAAGGAGGCGCTGGCCCGAGAGGGGAGTGGGATCCTGGAGATTCGAACGGACCGAGACGAGAACCGGCGTGGCCGCAACAAGCAGGTGGAAATCATTTCCACCGCGGTGGCCGACGCCCTGAACCGAGACGATGGATGACCGAACCCGACTGGAAGGAAGTCAAAGACTATCAGGACATCACCTATCACAAGGCGGACGGGGTGGCGAGGATCGCCTTCGACCGCCCCGAAGTGCGCAACGCCTTCCGTCCAGAAACCCTGGTGGAGCTCCAGGAGGCCTTTCGGGACGCGGGCGAGGACCCTTCGATCGGGGTCGTCCTCCTCACGGGCAACGGCCCGGCCCGGGACGGGAAGTACGCCTTTTGTTCCGGGGGCGACCAGCGGGTCCGCGGGGACGAAGGTTACGTCGGAGGGGACGGACTCCCCCGCTTGAACGTGTTGGAGCTACAACGCTACATCCGGAGCATGCCCAAGCCGGTGATCGCCCTGGTGGCGGGATACGCGATCGGTGGTGGGCATGTTCTGCATGTGATCTGCGACCTGACTATCGCGGCCGAGAATGCGGTCTTCGGGCAGACCGGCCCGAAGGTCGGGAGTTTTGACGGAGGCTTCGGAGCCTCGTATCTCGCGAGCATTGTTGGTCAGAAGAAAGCCAGAGAGATCTGGTATCTCTGTCGGCAATACTCCGCGGACGAGGCCCTTCAGATGGGCCTGGTGAACGAAGTGGTCCCAGTCGAGGAGCTGGAGGCCGAGGGATGGCGTTGGGCCCAGAGTATCCTCGATAAGAGCCCCCTCGCGATCCGACTGCTCAAAAGCTCGTTCAACGCCGGGGTGGATGGCCAGGCGGGGATCCAGGAGCTCGCCGGAAACGCAACGCTCCTCTTCTACATGTCGAAGCAGGCCCAGGACGCGAAGAATGCCTTCCTCCAGAAGGAGAAGCCAAACTTCCGAAAGTACCCCTGGCTGCCGTGGTAGACCGTGGGAGCGTCTTGGACGCCTGGATCCTGGCTATCCGGCCACGCACCCTCCCGGCTGCCGCCGCCCCCGTCGTCGTGGCCACGGCGATGGCGGCGTCGCGGGATGTGATGGCCCCCCTCCCGGCCTTCGCAGCGCTGGGGGCGGCCTTGATGATCCAGATCGCGACCAACCTCGCGAACGACTACTTCGACTATATGAAGGGAGGAGACACCGAGGATCGGGTCGGCCCGACCCGGGTCGTTCAAGCCGGGCTCCT
>SLFU01000134.1 GCA_007124095.1 Gemmatimonadota bacterium | reverse complement strand
GGGCTCTGGCGCATGGCTTCGTCCTTTGGGTGGTCCGGGTCGCGAGTTGGGTGTGTATAGTCCATAGCAAGGGGTGCGCCACCTGGGTTCCAGGAGTTCTACACCCGCCGGTGCGAGCGGTCCCCGCCCCCTTTGGGAAAAGTGGCACGTGGGTCGGATCCATTCCTGGGCGGCACGGCGTCCCAGCGTGCCAACTCCGGGCGGGACAAGAAGTCCCGAGCCTTCCAAGCGTGCATTCAGGACCACCTTGAACTATCGTGGGGAATGCCTGACGACTCGGGCGACCGGTGATTCATCCTTGTTCGGTGGCGTGGACCACGGTGCTGATCGTGGGCCCCCTCCTGGGTGCACTGATTGCCCTCGTGGGGCGACGGGGGATGATCCAACTGGGGCTCGCGTTGGGTTCGGTCTCCGGGCTCACGGGCAGCGCAGCGCTCTGGTGGACGTTGGCCGGGGGCGATGCTGTCCGCCATCCGCTCGGCGGATGGGGTGCGCCACTCGGAATCGAGCTCCGTGCCGACGCGCTCTCCGTGGCGATGCTCTCGGTGACTGCCATCGCCGGAGCCGCCGTCAGCCTCTACGCGACCTCCTACTTCGGGAACACCTTCCGCCTCCGCTGCGGCGGCGCCTCGGCCGAGCGGGGGGGGCGGTACTTCGCTCCTCTCTGGCTCCTCCTCTGGACGGGCCTGAACGGCGCCTACCTCTCCGGTGACCTCTTCAACCTCTACGTCACGCTGGAGGTGGTGGGGCTGACGGCAGCCTCAATCGTGACGCTGGCCGCAACCACCCAGGCGCTGGTAGCGGGGATGCGCTACCTGCTGGTCTCGCTCGTCGGGTCACTCCTCTTCCTCTTCGGAGTGGCGCTCCTCTATATCGTTTACGGGGTCCTGTCGCTTGAGGGTCTTGCCGCCGCAGTCCCGGCCAACGGGCTTCCTGTGGTTGCACTCGCCGCGATGACCGTAGGCCTCGCCATGAAGACCGCGCTTTTTCCCTTCCACGGCTGGCTTCCGCCCGCGCACGCATCGGCGCCAGCCCCGGGCAGCGCCATCCTATCGGCCCTTGTCGTGAAGGCCTCCTTCTACATCCTCCTGCGTCTCTGGATGGAGGTGTACGGAGGGGGCGCCAGAACGGGGCTTCTCATCCTGGGGGTCATGGGAGCGGCAGCGATTCTATGGGGATCGATAATGGCGCTCCGCCAAGTGAGCTTGAAGCGGCTCGTGGCCTACTCCACCGTGGCGCAACTCGGGTATCTCGTGTTGATCTTCCCCTTCCTGGATCCGGCGGCGGGTGATTGGAGCGGTCAGGCTTGGACGGGAGGAGTATTCCATGCGCTTTCCCACGCAGTGGCGAAGGCCGCCATGTTCCTTGCCGCAGGGAGCATGACTTACGCGATGGCGCACGACGCCCTCCCTTCCCTCGCAGGGATAGCGCACCGGCGGCCCCTCAGCTACTTCGCCTTCGGAGTGGCGGGGCTGAGCCTCGCGGGGATTCCTCCTTCGGGCGGCTTCGTCTCGAAGTGGCTCATGCTGCGCTCGGCCGCCGAGTCGGGTGCGTGGGTGTGCGCGTTGGTGATTGCGGTGGGCGGACTCCTCACGGCTGCGTATGTCCTGCTGGTCATGCGCAGTGGACTCGGTCGACCTGACCCGACCCTCCCCTTCCAGCCGGTGCCCCGGCGGATGGAGTGGTGCGCGGTGGCCCTGGCCCTTCTCGCGGTCGGGATGGGGATTTGGCCCTCGGCGATCCTTGACCTGATCGGAAGTGGGGCTCCGTGGAGGTGACGCTGAGATGAGCGGACTCCTCCTTGCAGCCCTGGCCACTCCGGCCCTGATCGCGCTGGCCTGGCCCTGGCCGTCCCTTCGGCCCATTGGATTGAAGCTGGCCCCGTGGGCCGCGCTCCCGGCGGCGGCTCTGACCCTGGCGCACTTTATGGTCACCGCCGCCGCTCCCACCCTTGAGATCCCCACCCTCTTCGTGGGGATCCGCCTGGGGTTGGATGAGACCGGCTCCGCCTTTCTCCTCCTCACCTCGCTGCTCTGGGTCATCGCTGGGGGGTTTGCCGCCGCATACCACCGCGAAGATCCCTCCAGGGATAGCTTCTTCGGCTTCTTCGTGCTCACTATGACCGGAAGCCTGGGGCTCGTGCTGGCGCAGGATCTGGTGAGCTTCTACCTCTTCTTCGCGCTGATGACCTTCGCGGCCTACGGCCTCGTGATCCACCGCCGGGACCAGGAGGCGATCCGGGCCGGACGCGTCTACCTCGTGCTGGCGATCCCCGGGGAGCTGGCGCTCATGGCCGGGGTTCTGGCGTTCGGGACCGCGGCCGGTTGGGAGGTCGCCTTCGGGGTAGAAACCGAGGCGTTCTGGGCCGGAGCCCTGAGTGGGGAGCTCACCTCCACCTTCCCCGGCCCCTTCGCCTCGCCGGAGTTTCTGGCCGGACTGCTGGTAGCGGGGTTCGCCGTGAAGGCCGGGTTGGCACCCCTCCACGTCTGGCTCCCGTTAGCGCATCCGGTGGCCCCGACGGCCGCGAGCGCGCTCTTGAGCGGAGCGCTGATCAAGGCGGGGTTGCTAGGATGGATTCGGGTCCTGCCCACCGAGGTGGCGATCCCCTCGGTTGGGGCTGGGCTCGTGGCGCTCGGGGCACTGACCGCAATCTATGCCGTGGTCGTCGGCCTCGCCCAGGACGAGGCCAAGACGATCCTCGCCTACTCGAGCGTTAGCCAGATGGGCTATATGGCGGTCGGAACCGGGGTCCTCGTCCTGGAGCCGTCCCTCGCGCCGCTCGCTCTCCCCGCGGTCACCATTTATGCTCTCCACCACGGCCTGGCCAAGGGAGCGCTCTTTCTCACCGTGGGCGTTGCGGACCGGTTCCTGACATCGGGCCCGACTGCGACCCTAGGCCGATGGCTCATCCTGATCTGTGCCCTCCTCCCCGCACTCGCGCTGGGCGGTGCTCCGCTCACCTCGGGTCTCTTCGCCAAGACCGTCCTGGTCGACGCCGCAACCAGGTTGGATGCGGCATGGATGTCGTCTGCGGGATCCCTTTTCTTCGTCGCGGCCACGGGCACCGTTCTCCTGATGGTCCGCTTTCTCGAGCGGTTGGCCCGGCGCATGCACGATGCTCCGGCGCCGGTGCACCCCGGCGACCGCTCCCTGGGTGTCACGGTCCCATGGGCACTCCTTCTGATCGCGGTCGCGGCGGCTCCCTTCTGGGTAGTGCGTGCGGTGCGGATCCCGGTCGAAGTGAGCACACCCGCGTTTCACTACGCGCCCAGCTCGGCCCTTCTCCCCCTTCTCCTGGGGGTCGGGATCGGCGCGTGGATCCACTTTCGACCGGCGGTGCTCGGTCGGGCCAAGGGGATCCGGGTCCCTGCCGGTGACGTACTGGTCCCGGTGGAGCGGGCCGTGGTTCGCCGGCTGGAATCTCTGCGGGATCTGACCGGCTCCACTTCCGATCGCTAGGCATGGTTCTCGGCTGAGCAGCCCGCAACCTACCCTTGGACCCGCCGTGGCTGCCGCCAGAGTTCGAGGACGTCGCCGCAGCGTCCGACCACGGAGCCACCCACGGGCGGCCCCGAGCCCAAGGGCGGAGGCGCAGACGGGCCATGCGCTATAGTTTTCGGCCTGTCCCCCCACTTCACCCATGGAGGCGCTATGTCCTTCGCCAACCTCGATCAGCGGCTCGAATCTCTTCTGGACGAGGTGTCGGCAAGGGACGATATCCACTCAGCCACAATGGCGCTCGCATCTGGAAGTGGAGATTTCCGGTGGGCCGGGGCGCGCGGGACACTCTCTCCCGGTGGGGCGGCCGCCACTCCCGACATGCCTTGGTTCACGGCCAGCATCACCAAGCTGTTCATCGCCGCGACCGTCATGCGGATGGTCGAGGATGGAGAACTTGCACTCGAAGACCGGATGATCGATCGCCTTCCTTCCTCCATTACGGACCGGCTCCACGTTCTGGGCGGGGAGAATCGGACTGCGCTGATCACGGTGGAGCACCTCCTCGCCCACGCCTCCGGGCTGCCGGACTTCATCGAGGACTATCCGGGGAAGCGAAGTGCCAAAGGCCGTGACCGCCGAAGCCTCGTCGAGGTCCTGCTGGAGGAGGGGGATCGGGAATGGTCGCTCGAGGAAACGGCGCGAAGGGTCCGTGAATCCCTCGATCCTCACTTCCCGCCGCAGGAGTTGGGCGGGCCCCGTGTTCGCATCCGGTACTCGGATACGAACTACCAGCTCCTCATGGGGATCGTAGAGGAACGGCGGAGCGGGTCATTCGGGCGGGTGCTCGACGAGCTGGTGCTCGATCCCCTGGGACTCGAGGATACCTGGATCCCGGGTCACCCGAGGGGAAGGGGGCCCAGGGGCGAGCTTGCGACCCTCTACGCCGGTCGGGAGATCGTGGAGTTTCCCCGCTTCTTCGCTTCCATCAGCGACCTGAACTCCACCTCCGATGACCTCCTCCGCTTTCTCAAGGCCGTCGAGAGAGGCGGACTTTTCCGCAGTACGGCCACATGGGACCGCATGCAGGCTCGGTGGAGCCGCTTCTCGTTTCCAACCGATCGGGCGGCCATCCGTCAGCCGAGCTGGCCCATCGAGTACGGGCTCGGCGTGATGCGATTCCGTCTTCCGCGAGCGCTCACTCCCTTTCGCCCGGTGCCGGCAGTCATCGGGCACACCGGATCCACCGGAACCTGGCTATTCCACGCTCGGGAGCTGGACCTGTACCTGACGGGAACGGTCAACCAGATTACGGCGGGGGCCGTTCCATTCCGCCTTGTTCCGAAGGTTCTCCGGGCCGCGGAGCAGGCCCGGGCACGATGAGCTGAGATGCGCTCGAAAGCGAGGCGTGCCGTGGAGCTGGGGTGGGTCTGGAAGCCATTTCCCGCCTACCAGCGTGCCGACAGCCCTCGGGCGTCTACATGGAGGAAGGGCCCCCGGACATTGTTGGCGCGGTAGAGGGACAGGCCACCGGGCCGGACGTGGGATTCGCTACGGGCTTCCACCTGCTCGACGAGTCGATGGAGGAGGCGAGCGTCCGCCTCTCCTCCGCGTCCGTCTCCGGTGAGGTCGTCCATCCACCCGTTTCCCGACTCGTCGATGAAGATGTCGGCGGCATCTCCCCAGAGGTGGCGGCTCCCCTCGGTCGTGTTTCCGATCGCACGGTTGTAATGGGGCGTCCGGAAGGCGGACATGACGTGGAGGGTCCGGGCTTCGATGCCCGAGGCCCGCACCTCCTCCAGGATCGCCTCCAGCTTCAAGAGGAGTGGCTCGGAGAGGGCCAGGTAGCGTGGGTCGCCGGGCTGATGCGGGAGGAACTGGCGAAGGGTGAACCCAGGCGCCACCAACAGATCGAGAACGTCCTGGGCGGCCTCCACGAAACCGTTGGGTGGCCGGTGGCCCTCCGGGGGACGGTACTGCCCGATCTCGAACCCGTTCATGCTCCCGTGGCTGGCCTCCTCAAACGAGTGGAGCACGAAGACGTTCAGGGTGATTGCGTCGCCGTCCCGGAGCGATTCCACGCGAAGTGGGACCGGGCCGGGCTCCGTGGGCGCATCCCAGCTCCAGCGTCCCGGTTCCTCGGGGACTTCGACTCGTTCGGGAGAACGGAGGCGAAACTCCTCTTTGGAGCCCTCTCCCCAGACCTCGTCCACGGAAATCTCCAGCCGTTCGCCCGGCATCGCGGTCACTCCCAGGACTCGGTACGGAATGACCACGTCCCGGACGCGGATCCTGAACGATGCCCGGACCCGGCGGGTGTACGGTCCGAAGTCGACCTCCGAGGGGAGCCGCGCACCGGCCGGTGGCGCTGGGAACTCGCGGGCCGGCTCGAGGGGCCAGCGTTCGAAAGGATCGACGTCAGGGGACGGTGTGGGGGGCGGTGAGACGGTGGCCGAATCGCCGACGGTCGCGACCCGCTTCGCAGGGCCGTCGGGCCGGTCTCGCGGTGAATCGCCAGGGGAGGCGGAGACCTGGGAACTCGAGATGGCCAACAGGAACAGGACACAGCCGATGGTCAGCGTGCTTATCAGGCGCAGGGTCAAACCTACCTCCAGGGATTGGCGAAGAATCGGGCTCGTACAACGGATGGGCTCGTCAGGATCCCCCGAGCTCCTCTGTGGACCCGAGCCCGGGGACCGGGCAGGAGCCGTCGATATCCAATGGGTCCGGGGCGGGACTCCAGGCCAAATCTCGGATCTCCCCTCCACGCGAGAGGGTGGCCCACGCTCGGGCATCCCGGTTGTAGATGTCTTCCCGGAATTGCAGCGTGCCGTCATCGCCTACGAAGGCCGTCCAGTACTCGATGTACACCTGGTATGGGGTGGAGAGAGGTACATTTCGTTCGACGCCCAGACGGATGACCTCAGCGATCCGCGTTGGGCTCCACGTCGGCTCGTGCCTGAGAAAATGCTCGAGCAACTCGAGCGCCTGGTCGACACGTACACAGCCCGAGCTGAAATCCCTTCGCGTGCGGTCGAAGAGTTCTCGGTTGGGGGTGTCGTGCAGGTAAACGTTGTTCGGGTTGGGGAACATGAACTTGACGTGGCCCATGGCGTTGTGGCCACCCGGCTCCTGGCGCAGGCGGTAGCGACGGTTGAACTCGGAACCCGTCAGCTCCCCCCATTCGACCGAGTAGGGGTCGATCCTCGCGGCGGTGGCCTGGTCCAGGAGAACCATCCGTTCCCGTGCGATGTGCTCGGGATCCGCCTGGATCCTGGGCAGCTGGTCCCGCGCGGCGATTCCAGGCGGGACGTGCCAGAAGGGAGCGAGGACGAGGTAGGTCATCCGTGCCGAAAGCACCGGGGTGGGACGGGAGGGCTGCCCGACGATGGCCCGCAGACGGAGGCTCTCTTCCCCCTGATCGACGATGTGGACCTTGAAGTTGGGGACGTTCACAAGGACATAGTGGTCTCCCGGGTGGTCTCCCGGCTCCCCGGTGAAGGAGCGCTGACGTTCCCGATTGACCAGAAGCTGCTGTAGCCGGCGCTCTGCCGGGATGTTGAGGGCGGCCAAAGTTGCGGGCCCGATGCGGGCGTCGACGTCCAGACCATGCGTCCGCTGGAACTCCCGCACCCCGTCCACCAGTGCTTCGTCGTAGAGTTCCGAACCGTCCGGGGGGAGGAGCTCCGAAACATGGCCCGAGGCGACCAGACGGGCCCGAACGAGTGCGATTCGGGGGCTGCGGTCTCCGGGGTCCAGGATCGGTCCGTCGGGAACCGTGTCCCAGCCGCCGTCGCTCACGACTCCTCTGTAGAAGGAGATCGCTTCCTCCATCGCGGAGAGATCGGGGTCGGGGAGCGGGTCGGCGAGGGAGCGGGCGGGGGCATCGGGAGTCGAGCTTGAGCCGCGGCCTTCCGCCCCGGCCATCGGATCCCCGAGCGTTCGGAGGCTCGATGCCTCGAGGGCTGGACCACCCGCGATCGGCGAGAAGAGGGTCGAACCAACGACCGAGGAAAAAGCGAACGCGAGGCCGACCGCGATACGCCAGCGCGTCGTTCGGGGTGGCGCGGCTGATTCGTTCATCGAGGATGTGTGGCGGTTTCGGGCGTCGGTTCGGGTGAGCTTCAGGGCACGTTGATAGAGGAAAGGGAGCATCTTCGCGTTCGTTCCTCGGCGAGATGGATGTGGATGGAGCGGGGCGGTCAACTCTCACCTCCATCCGCGTGCTTCGACCCGAGCTGCCCTGGAGTCAACCTACTCTCGCCTCAAGGTTACCCTGGACTCAGGAGAGGGTGACTACCCGATCGAGCGAGAGTTGGTCCCGACGTTCCGCCTATTGATCTGCACGGGGGGTCCCCATTCAATTAGAACCATGACCCAATCTGAACAGAAGATGGAAGGAAAGGGCGGGAGCATCTCGGCCGGCCGGCGTGCATACGTCGAGACCTACGGTTGCCAGATGAACGTGTCGGACGGGGAGCTCATGGAGGGCGTCCTCGCCTCCGCGGGATACCGGATCGTCTCGGCTCCGGACGAGGCCGACGTAATTCTCGTGAACACCTGTGCGATCCGGGAGCACGCGGAGCGCCGGGTGCTCGGCCGGGTGTCCCAGCTCAACGGGCTCAAGAAGGACCGCCCCGAGATGGTGATCGGGGTCACAGGGTGCATGGCACAGCGGATGGGTACTTCTCTGTTGGACCAGGCACCTTATGTGGACCTCGTCATGGGGCCCGACGGATACCGCACGCTCCCCGATCAGTTGGAGCGCATTCGCAGCGGCCACATCTCAGATGCCCTGAAGGTGTCCTCAGAGGACCCGGGACTCGGGGCACCGAATCCCGACCGCAGGCGTCCGGCAGGTGCCGGAAGCTTCGCGCGGAAGGTCGCGGGACCCGGCGGGCAGAAGGGCAAGCGGCGGATTCAGCTCGCCGTCCTGGACCTGGATTCGGAGGAGAATTACGAGGGGCTCGAGCAGAGGCGAACTTCCAGAGTGGCGGCGTGGATCCCGATCCAGAGGGGATGCGATCACCGATGCACCTTCTGCATCGTCCCCTATGTGAGGGGTGGGGAGAAGAACCGGAGCCCCCATGAGGTCCTGGGGGAGGTTCGGCGCTTGGCCGAACGGGGTCTCACCGAGGTCACCCTCCTCGGTCAGACCGTCAACTCCTACTCGCACGGGGAGTGGTCCTTCCCCCGACTCCTCAAGGAAGTCGGCCGCGTGGAGGGAATCCGGAGAGTCCGCTTTACCTCGCCGCACCCCAACGATGTCACACCCGAATTGGTCGAGACCATGTCGACCGAGCCATCCGTCTGTGAGCAACTTCACCTCCCTGCACAGTCGGGGAGCGACAGGGTCCTCCGGCGGATGGTCCGGCGCTATACAGCGGAGTCCTTTCTCGAGAAGGTGGAGATGGTCAGGGACGCGATGCCGGACGTGGCCCTTTCGACCGACATCATCGTGGCCTTTCCCGGGGAAACGGAGGCGGAGTTCCAGGAAACTCTCGACCTCATGCGAACCGTTCGGTTCCACGAGGCATTCACGTACAAGTATTCCCCACGCGACGGCACTCCCGCGACCCGGCTTCCGGCCGAGCAGTTCGTCCCCGCCGACGAAGCTCAGGCTCGGCTCGAGGAGTTGATCCGCGTAAGCAGGGAGATCCGCGCTGAGCTCGCCCGTGCCGAGGTGGGGCGCGTGGAGGAAGTCCTGATCGAGGGAGAGGCCAGGGATCTTGGTCATCTCATGGGTCGGACCCGCCGGAATCAGGTCGTCGCCTTTCCCGGGAAGGGGCGACGGATCGGGGAGTACGCTGTGGTCAAGCTGACCGGGACCACTGGAGCCACCTTCCGGGGTGCGTTGGTGGAATGCACCGCCGGGGCGGCTTCGGCGTGAGTCGTTTCACCGGGGTGGGTGGGGTCCTGGTGGTGCTCGCGCTCGTGATGACTTTCGCGCGCTGGAACGGTGGTGAAAGTGTGACGGTGGATCTCGGCTTCACCACGTTCTACCGAGTCCCTTTGACCTATGTCGCCTTTGCGAGCCTCTTCCTAGGTATGCTAGTGATGCTGGTCGCCGGCATCCATTCCGATCTGAAGGTGCGCAGGCTGCTTCGCGACCGGCTGGAGGAAGAGGGACGAGAGGAGAGGGAGCGGATCGACCGCTACCAGCACGACCTGTTCGCTCCGAAGGAAGAGGAGCAAAAGGAGGGGGAGAAAGCCTGACGAAGAGCCCGGTCCGGACCGACGGGGGACCGTTCCCCTGAATGTCCGGCTTCCCACGGTTGCGAAGGTCGCCCTGGCCCACGCAACCGGGATCGCCCTCCCCCTCTCTGGCGTTCCACTCCCCTGGACGCTGCTTGCCCCCTCCCTCCTCCTTGGGGTCCTCCTGCTATCTCGCCGCCCGTTCTGGCCGCTGGGAATCCTTTCGGTGACCGTGCTCGCAGGAGCGCTTGGGGGGAGTGCTCTCGACCGGGCTGAGCGTCGGGACTGCAGGCTCCATCTTCCCGCCACCTGGGAGGGGGAGGTCGAGGGCAGGCTCCTCACTCGCCCGGCGGACGGGGCGAGCCTTCCCTTCCGGATAGAAGCCGGGGGCCCGGAGGACTGCAACGCGGTCATGCGAATGCTCCTGGATCCCGGGGACTCGCCGCCCCCGGCCGGTGCCCGCGTCCGGGTCCCGGTAAGGTGGGAGGGGCGGGATTTTCCGCGCCCCGGATGGGGGGAGTGGGCCGGGCGGTTGCGGGTAACCGGGGCTTGGCATGTGGCAGGCGGGGGAGGGGTCGCAGGCACGGCTCTCGCATTGCGCGGGCGGATCCAGGACCGGGTCGTCGAACTCTGGGGAGAGGACATCGCTCCGATGGTCGAGGCGATCGTGCTCGCTCGAAGGGAGCACCTCGATCCGGACCTCAGGGAGGCGTTCGCCCTCTCCGGGACGGCACACCTCCTGGCCATTTCGGGATTCCACGTGGGGGTTGTGGCCGGACTTTTTCTGGGCATCCTGAGGCTCGTGCGACTACGGCCAAGAAGCTGTGAGGTGGGTGCGGTAGTCGGCTGTTGGATCTACGTTCTCGGCATCGGGGCCCCGGACGCCGCAGTCCGGGCGGCGCTCCTCCTCACCCTCCTCATGGGCGCTCGTCTGAGGGAGAGGCCGGTGGTGTCCGCAGGCGCTCTCGGCTCCGCATTCCTCATCCTTCTCGCCGTAGATCCAGCTTGGCTCGGCTCGGTGGGGTTCCAGCTCTCCTTTGCGGGAACCGCGGGGCTTGTCTTTCTCCGGGCCCCTGTGGCCCGCTCTCTGGATCGAGTCTGGAGACGACTGGCAGGCGATTCCCTCTCGACGGGCCAAGCCAGGGATGCGCTGGGGAGCCGCCTTGTAAAGGGGGGAACCGACGGGCTGGCTGCAGGGATCGCGGCGACTCTTCCCACACTCCCCCTCCTGGCCTGGCACTTCGACCGGTTTTCCATTCTCGGAATCCCTTTGACCCTTGTCGTCGCTCCGGTCGTGGCGATGGCCATCCCGGGCATCGGCGCAAGCCTGGTGCTCTCTCTCCTGCCCGGGGGATGGGGCAACTTCTTGGCCGGAGGAACGAGCCTCCTCCTCGAAGCCGTTGGTCGGCTGGTTCTCTGGAGCGCCGGGCTACCGGGAGCATCGTTTTGGGTTTCCAGGGTTGGACTGGTGGGCTCGCTCCTGGTGGGTGTCGCCATTCTCCTCATCCTCCGCCGGGTTCATTCCGGCCGCGTCCGACCCTCGGTCCGGCGGGCCGCGGCGGTGGCTGGAGCAGGAGCCTTTGTGCTCTTGCTTCCCCTCTTGCCTCGAGGAGGAGCGTTGGAGCTCCACGTGATCGACGTGGGCCAGGGGGACGCCGTGGCCCTCCGGTTTCCCTTCGGGCGTTGGATTTTGGTCGACACGGGGCCTCGTAGTCCATGGTTCGATGCCGGTGATCGGAGGGTGGTTCCCTATCTCCGCAGGCACGGGGTCCGGACGCTGGAGGCGGTCGTGCTCACTCACCCGCACCTGGACCACATCGGTGGGGCGCCGGCGGTCTTCTCTTCGTTCGGTGTGCGGGGAGTGCTGGATCCGTCCCGGCCGATCGGGTCGCGGCCCTACCTGGAGGTGATGAAAGAGGCAGCGGAGAGGGAGATCTGGTGGTGGCGGGGAATGGAGGGGCGCAGCTTCGAACGTGACGGTGTGCGGGTCGATATCCTGCACCCTGACCCTCCAACCCTCGCCGATCCGGGACTGACCGACCCCAACGACCTATCGATCGTCCTCTTGGTGCGGTGGGGCCGGGCTGCCCTCCTCCTCACGGGGGATGCACCCGCGTCCGTGGAGAGGCGGATATTGAACGAGGTTCCTCCCCTCACCGTCCTCAAGGTGGGACATCACGGGAGCCGAACGTCCACTTCCACGGACCTGCTGGACAGGACCCGGCCCCGGAAGGCCGTAGTTCCCGTAGGGGATGGTAACCAGTTCGGCCATCCGCATCAGGTCGTGTCCGATCGCTTGAGTCGCTCCGGGGTGTCCGTCTTCCGATCCGATCGGGACGGTGACGTCCGGTTTCGCATCCGGTCCGACGGCTCGGTCGAGGCCCGGGCCGCCCACTGAGTCGAAAGCCCCTTCCTCTTTCACACCGGGAGAGGATACAATGGACCTGAATACCTGCCGTTTCCCCTGACCCTGAGTGGCATGTCTGAAACGCACATCATCACGATCGATCGGCACATCATCGAGCATGAGCGCAAGCACCCCGGGGCCCGGGGGGCGTTCAGCAACATCCTGACCGACGTCGCCCTCGCCGCGAAGGTCATCTCACGCAAGGTCAACATGGCCGGGCTGATGGACATTCTGGGAGCCACGGGGGGCGAGAACGTTCAGGGGGAGTCCGTCCAGAAGCTGGACGTTTTCGCCCAGGAGGTGATCTATCGGGCGATGGACCACACGGGGGATCTGTGTTGCATGGTGTCGGAGGAGTGGGACGACATCATCCCGATTCCAGACAAGTTTCCGGCGGGGGATTACGTGCTCGTATTCGATCCGCTCGATGGTTCGTCGAACATCGATGTGAACGTCTCGATCGGGACCGTTTTCGCGATCCTCCGGAAGGTTTCCAATGAGGAGCGAGGGAGTCTCATGGACTGCCTCCAGCCGGGTCGGAAACAGTTGGCCGCGGGGTACGTGGTCTACGGTTCCTCCACGATGTTGGTCTACACCACGGGGAATGGGGTCCACGGCTTCACGCTCGATCCCTCGATCGGGGAATTCATCCTGAGTCACCCCGATATCCGGATTCCCGACCCGCCTTCGAGAATCTATTCGGTCAACGAAGCCTACGAGCCGAAATGGTCACCCGGCGTCCAGAAGTTCATCGACCACTTGAAGCGGGGGGACGGTGACTCTGGGTCGGGCGGCTTCTCCTCCCGGTATATCGGGTCCCTCGTCTCCGATTTCCATCGAACCCTTCTTCGTGGGGGGATCTTCATGTATCCCGGGGACCGGTCGAACCCCGAAGGGAAGCTGCGCCTCCTCTACGAAGCTTCACCGCTCGCGATGCTCGCGGAGCAGGCGGGCGGGCGGGCGACCGATGGTCGCCGTGACATTCTGGACATCGAGCCCGAGTCGTTGCACCAGCGCACTCCGCTCCTGATCGGGTCTGCCGACCTGGTCACCCAAGCCCAGGAATTCCTTGCGGAGGGCGCAGGGGAAGGTTAGGCGGGTGTCCGGGGCCGGGGCCGGGGCCGGGGCTAGGGCCGGGGCCGTCACCTCGTGAGCCGCCCGGCTCCGTTCAGCATCCCGGCGGATTCTGCATGGTGGCGAGTCCCTTCTCGACGTCCACCAGGGGGGCGGAGTAGTCGCCGGAGAAGCAGGCGTCGCAGAAGGGTCCGTACTCTTTCACGGCCGCGAGCATTCCTTCCAGGGAGAGGTACCCCAGCGAGGTGACGCCAAGAAGCTCGGCGATTTGCTCCACGGAGTGCGACGCCCCGATCAACTCATCCCGGGAGGGCATGTCGATCCCATAGAAGCACGGGAACTTCACGGGGGGGCTGCCGATCCGGAAGTGCACCTCCTTGGCCCCGGCTTCCCGCAGGAATTTGACAAGCGACGTGGAGGTGGTGCCGCGCACGAGCGAGTCATCGACTACGATCACCCGCCTTCCCTCGACCACTTCCTTCACCGGATTGTACTTGATGCGTGCTCCGAAGTCCCGATCTGCCTGGGAAGGACGGATGAAGGTGCGTCCGACATAGTGGTTTCGAAGGAGCCCTAGCTCGTAGGGGATTCCGCTCTCCTCGGCGTACCCGAGGGCGGAGGAGTTCGCCGAGTCCGGGACCGCAATCACACAATCCGCATCGACGGGGTGCTCTCTGGCCAGCTGGCGCCCGAAGGCCCGACGTGCCCGGTCCACGGAGACTCCCCAGATGTTTGAATCCGGGCGGGCGAAGTAGACCAACTCGAAGACGCAGGGAGCCACCTCGGGTGCCGGAGGGAGGGAGCGAAGCTCTTCCACGTGGGCTCCCTCGAGCTTCAGGAGCTCTCCGGGTCGGATGTCGCGGACGTACTCGGCCCCGATGATGTCCAGGGCGCAGGTCTCCGACGCCACGACGTGTCCCTCGTCCTTCCGCCCGAGGACCAGGGGCCGGAATCCCCGGGAATCTACGGCGGCGTAGAGAGCTTCCCCAACCGAGATGACGACGGAGAAGGCGCCTTCAAGGTGAGCGAGAGCGTCGTCGAGCTGAGCTTCCACCGTCTCCCGCCTGGACCGGGAGATGAGGTGGACGATCACCTCGGAGTCCGAAGTGGTCTGGAAGAGTGCTCCCTCCTCCACCAGACGGTTCCGGAGTTGCTGGGCGTTCGTGAGGTTGCCGTTGTGTGCAATCGAGAGGTCGCCCTGCGCGTATCTCACCACGATCGGCTGGGCATTCTGCGCGCTCCCGTCCCCGGCCGTGGAGTAACGGACGTGACCGACTCCGGTCTTTCCGTGGAGGGCATTCAGGTCGTCGGCCGAGAAGACATCCGCGACCAGGCCCGTTCCTTTCCGCACACGAGCGGTCCCTTCTCCGTTGATGGTGCAGATCCCGGCCGACTCCTGCCCCCGATGCTGGAGTGCGTAGAGCCCCAGAAAGGTGAGCTCGGCCGCCCCTTCGATACCCGTGACCCCGAAGACACCGCACTCTTCCCGGGACATCTCCTCGAGGCTCGAAGCCGGGATGTCGACGGCTCTTCCGGGCCGGTCCAGCCCAGCCCGGTCAAGCCCAGTCAGGCCCAGCCCAGTGTCGTTCATACCGTTACCTCGCGGTCAACATCCATGAGGGCGGGGATCGCCTCGTTGTAGCACGTTGCCATCTCCTCGGCCGCCACCCGGAGGAGGCCCCGGGGGCTGTGGACCTCGAAGGTCCCGCCACGTGCCCCGACCGAACCGATCCGGGCGGCTGGGACTCCGTGGTCGCGCGCGGTCGCGAGCACCGCCTCTACATCCTCGGGAGCGCAGGAGATGACGATTCGCCCCTGGCTTTCGCCGAAGAAGAGGGCCACCGGGGCGATACCGTCCGAGAGCTCGACGGTGGCCCCCAGGGGGCCTTCGGGTGCACCGATCGCCGACTCGGCCAGGGCGCAAGCGAGTCCTCCCTCCGCACAGTCGTGCGCGGACCTGAGGAGACCCTTATCGACGAGTGCGAGCATGGCCTGCTGGAGGTCGCGCTCCGCCAGAAGATC
>SLFU01000051.1 GCA_007124095.1 Gemmatimonadota bacterium | reverse complement strand
GCCATGGGGATCATCATGGCGACCACGGGAGTGTTGTTCACGACTCCCGCCGTGGAGCCTGACAGCGCCACGAGCCAGCCGAGCTGCTTCCGGGCGTTTCCCTTCGCGAGGCGGATGATACGGTCCCCGATCATCTGGAGGAGCCCGGTCCTCCGGATGCCCTCGCTCAGGATGAACATCGCGAGAACCGTGATAGTGGCCTGGCTGGCGAAGCCTGACAGGCCGTCGTGGGCTGATACACCCGTCCATGGCTCCAGCGCGACGATGAGCACGAGGATCGCAATTGCCGTGACATCGAGGGGGATTACCTCGGTGACGAAGAGGGCCAGGGTAAGGCCGACGACCGCGAAGACCACGACGATCTCGGGCGTCAGGGGTGGAACCTCGATGGCCTGGACCGAAGCGAGGAGCAGGAGAGAGTGGAGCATTCACCGCCTGATTCAGAGGGTCGGTCCGCCGGAGTACCGTCAGGCGACATCATAAGGGGAGGGAAACCGCTCCGTCGACATCGGCGCCCGGCGCCAATACTGCTCTGAGCCGCGCAGAATCGGCGAAGGCTCCAAGATACGTCCCGTCCCGCCTGCGGGCGAGCAGGAGCGACGGGAGACCTCAGCGGGCCTTGTCGGACGACTCAAAGGTCCGGTATTCCCGGCGGTAGTGAATGAGCGGCTCCCCTTCACCTTCCAGCACCGCCTCGGTCACGAGCCCCACGACGAGACGGCTGTCATCCACCGGCACGACGCGGTCCGTTTCGCAGACGACCGCCGCATGCGAGTCGGGAATGATCGGGAGCCCGCTCTCGGGGAAGGGAGAGGGCCCGACCGGAAAGGGGTCGGAGTAGATGACGGCGAGGCGGCGCTGGGACCCGGCGAGCACGTTCACCACGAAGCGGCTCCCTTCGTGGAGGAAGGGAAGGACCTGGGCACCGGGACCAAGTGAGAAGAGGACCCGCGGGGGGTCGGCGGACAGCCCTCCGAAGGAGCTGACCGTGGTGGCGTACACGCTACCGTCGTCGTCTCGCACGGTCACGAGGGAAACCCCCGAAGCCCAGTGGGAAAGCGCCTCCTTGAAGAGCCGAGGGGGGACTCCGGTCCCGCCGGGATCGTCCGCCCCACGGGAGTGGATGGACGGGTCGATAGGGCGTGGCGACATCGGACTTTCCTCTCTACGAAGTGTCCCGGATGGTCGAAAGTGTCCCGGATGGTCGCAGGATCGCTGCGTACCCTCGAATCTATGGAATCCCCCCCACTTTGCGTGAGGGCGATCAGGTCCCGCATATTGGAGCGTCCACTCGGTCGGGTCTCGGCCCGACGTGAAACGATCCAGACACCGGAGTCTCCATCATGCGCTCAGTACCGCTTTCCTTGACCCTCGCCGCCGGACTTGTCTTCCTGGTAGTGGCCGCGGGCTTCACGGCGGTGGACTCGAGAGCCGCCCACGATCCATCGCCCGTGGGTCTCCCCGGCTTTGCGGGGGTGCAGAATCTCGACGTGGAGGCACTCGTCGACCACCGGCAGGGAGTCATGCGAGCCGTGAGCGGTCACATGGCAGCGTCAGCCGCGATCCTCTTGGACGGAGCGCCCTTCGAAGACCGGATCTCCCTGCACGGGACCGCGCTGGCGGGTCTTCTGACCGACATTCCCGACCTCTTTCCCGAGGGAAGTGCGCACGATGAGAGCGATGCTCGTCCGGAAATCTGGGAGGACTTCGGCACCTTCACGGATCGTGGGCAGGATACCATGGAGAGGGCTGCGGCATTCGGAGAGGCCACCCAGGGAGGCAACCAGGCGGAGATGACGCAGGCGTTCATTGCTCTCGGGGATTCATGTGGTGCCTGCCATGACAGCTTCCGGTTCTAGTCGGGAAAGACTCCCGCGCGAGCGCATTCGGACCTTTCCTCTCTGCGTGGGTGGTGTGGTTGGACTCGGGGTCCTCCTCATCACAGCGTGGGGGGGCGATTCGGTAGCTCGAGCTCATTCTCCGACCGCGCCTGCCGGGGTCCAGGGAGATACGCTGGTCGGGGTCGTGGAGCTCAGGGGCGACCCGGAGTCTGATGATCCGGTGATGCGGGGTGCCTATCTTGCGCGGGCCGGGAACTGCGTCACCTGCCATACGGAGGAGGATGCCGCGGAGGAGCTCTTCCTGGCAGGTGGCAAGCCGATCGAAACTCCATTCGGCGTCTTCTACGGAACCAACATCACCTCCAATCCGGAGCATGGAATCGGAGACTGGTCGGAGGAGGATTTCGCTCGGGCCATGAGGGAGGGGCGCGCGCCCGATGGAAGCCACTACTACCCGTCCTTCCCCTACGCGGCCTTCACCAAGATGACGGACTCCGACATCTCCGACCTCTATGCCTTCCTCCGGGAGGTCCCCGGCGTCGATCGGGAGAACATTCCCCATGACATCCCCTGGTACGCCGGGTTCCGAGGAAGCCTCGCCCTCTGGAAGATGATGAACTTTGAGGAGGGTCGCTTCGAGCCCGATCCCGATCGGGACGAGCAGTGGAACCGGGGCGCCTACCTGACCCGCGCAGTCACCCATTGCGCGGAGTGTCACAGCCCGCGGACCCTCTCCGGGGGCATCGACGAAGGGTTGCGCTATGCCGGCACCTCGGATGGGCCGGACGGGGGATCAGTACCGAACATCACCCCGCACGAAACGGGTATCGGGGGCTGGAGCGCACGCCATCTCGTGCGCTATCTCGAGTTCGGAATGGATCCGGACGGGGATTTCGCAGGTGGTTCGATGGCGGACGTCATCAGCGAGGGGACCAGCTACCTCACTGGAGAGGATCTGGCCGCGATCGTGGACTACCTCTCCTCCCTCGACCCGATCGAGAACGAGATCGACTGACGGGCCGTCCACGCTCTCTCCCCCCGGGTCCACCGCGCTCCCCCTCCCCGGGTTGACCGCAGAAGGGATGTGTGTTCCCTTTCATGCGGATATACGGATGAATAGCCCATGACGACCGCCGCCGCAGGGGTTCTGGATCGGCTCAGCTCGCTGGCCGATGAGACCCGAACCCGGATCCTGCTCCTCCTGGAGGGGAGCGAGTTGACTGTATCCGAGCTCTGTCGGGTGATTCAGCTTCCCCAGTCGACGGTAAGTCGCCACCTCCGGATCCTCTTCCAGGACGGATGGCTTTCGGTCCGATCCGAGGGAACCAGCCGGCACTACCGGCTTTCCCGCCGATTGGATCCGGGAGCGCGTCGAATATGGGGAGTGGTCCGGGAGGAGCTGTCCGCCACTTCCGCGGCGCGCACCGACCGGATACGAGCCGGTAGCGTGCTGGAGGCCCGGGCGGAGAGATCGAAGGCCTTCTTCTCGTCAGAGGCGGGACGATGGGATCTCCTCCGTGAGGAGTTGTTCGGGAGGCGGGCCGATCTTCAACTTCTTGCCGGCTTCGTGAACGAAACCGAGGTGGTGGGAGATCTCGGCTGCGGGACCGGGCATCTGGCTCGGCTCCTGGCGCCGTTCGCGAAGCGAGTGGTCGCGCTCGATCGGTCCGACGAGATGCTCGAGATCGCACGGGTCCGACTCTCTGAATGTCCCAACGTGGACCTTCGCCGAGGGGAGTTGGAATCCCTTCCGGTGGCGGACGGATCGCTCGATGTGGCGATCCTCTCCCTCGTCCTCCACTACGTGCTGGAGCCGGTCCAAGCGCTGAAGGAAGTTCACCGAACGCTCCGGCCCCGGGGAAGAATTCTGATCCTCGACATGCAGCGGCACGACCGAGCCGAGTTCCGAGAGGAGATGGGGCACGTCTGGCTGGGCTTTTCTCCGGAAGAGCTGGAGGACTGGCTGGACAAGGCGGGCTTCGCTTCGCAACGACGCCTGGACCTTCCACCGGACTCCGACGCGGACGGGCCTCTCCTCTTTTCGCTTCGGGCAGACCGCGCCGGCGACGAGCCCGACGCACTTACTTCGACTCACGAACCTCAATACTCAGGGAATCAATCATGACGACCGCGACCAAAGACACGACGACCCTTCTCCTCTCGAGAGAGTTGGATGGAGAGCCGGATTTCAAGGTGAAGGATCTGGGGCTCTGGAAGCTGGGACGGGAGGAGATACGCCTTGCCGAACACGAGATGCCCGGTCTCATGGCGCTCCGGGAAGAGTATGGTGACTCGCGCCCACTCGCCGGAGCACGAATCATGGGCTCCCTCCACATGACCGTACAGACGGCGGTCCTGATCGAGACGCTGACGCACCTTGGAGCCGATGTGCGGTGGGTCTCGTGCAACATCTTCTCGACCCAGGACCATGCGGCGGCAGCCGTCGTGGTGGGCCCGGACGGCACACCCGAGGAGCCGCGTGGCGTTCCGGTGTTCGCCTGGAAGGGAGAGACGCTGGAGGAGTATTGGTGGTGCACCGATCAGGCCTTCCGCTGGTCGGATGGAGGCACGCCGAACCTCATTCTGGATGACGGAGGAGACGCCACCCTCCTGGTCCATAAGGGTGTGGAGTTCGAGAAGGCGGGCCGAGTGCCGGAGTTCGATGCGGAGAACGAGCCCGAGGAGTGGGGCGTGATTCTGGATCTCCTCCGTCGCGTACAGGATGAAGATCCGACCCGCTGGACACGAAACGCGGAGGCGATCGAAGGCGTCTCCGAAGAGACGACCACCGGGGTCCACCGTCTCTACGAGATGATGAAGAAGGGCACGCTCCTCTTTCCCGCGATCAACGTCAACGACTCGGTTACCAAGTCCAAGTTCGACAACCTGTACGGATGCCGGCATTCTCTGACCGACGGAATTCTTCGTGCTACCGACGTCATGCTTTCCGGCAAGGTCTGCGTGGTGCTGGGATACGGAGATGTGGGGAAGGGATCCGCCCAGGCCTTCCGGGGCCAGGGCGCGCGGGTGCTGATCACCGAGATTGACCCGATCTGCGCGCTCCAGGCTGCGATGGAGGGCTACGAGGTCGTACAGCTCGAGGATGTGGTGGAGACCGCCGACATCTTCATTACGGCTACCGGGAACAAGGATGTGATCACCGCGGAGCATATGGCCCGGATGAAGGACAAGGCAATCGTCGGAAACATCGGTCACTTCGACAACGAGATCGACGTGGCCGGACTGAAGAAAGCGCCCGGGGTCAAGCGGAACAACATCAAGCCGCAACTGGACGAGTTCATCTTCCCCGACGGGCACAGCATCCTTCTGCTGGCCGAGGGACGCCTCCTGAACCTCGGATGTGCCACCGGTCATCCGAGCTTCGTGATGTCCGCCTCCTTCACCAACCAGGTGATGGCGCAGATCGAGCTTCACAATCGCTCCGACGAATACGATGTGGCCGTCTACACTCTGCCGAAGCATCTCGACGAAAAGGTCGCGCGTCTCCATCTGGACAAGCTCGGAGTGAGGCTCACCGAGCTTACGCCGGAGCAGGCCCAGTATCTCGGCATCCCGCAGGAAGGCCCCTACAAGCCGGACCAGTACCGGTACTAGGGTGGCGGATCTCTGACTCACTATCCTAGTGAGGTTCTTGGAGAAGGGGCGGGGTCCTGGTCGGGACCCCGCCCCTCTTCTCATCGTGGTCCGGGAGGTGGGAGCCTTCCCGACCTCGATCGGGTCACTCTGCTTCGACTTCCCGGATCAGGAGCCCGGTGGTGGAAACCCGGACCTCGAAAGTGGCCGGGCGGTCCACCTCGATATAGGTCGCGGACCCGTACTCGGTGTCGACCAGGTATGCCAGGAGGGCGTAACGGCGGGCCAGGTCGAAGAGATCGGCCGGCTTTTCGGTCTTGAGGGAGTGGACGGTCCGCGACGCCGTCAGCTCATCGTCGAGTTCGAGGTAGCGCCCCGCCAGCCGGTCCAACTCGTAGTGCGTGTGAACCCCGAGAAGGTTGGCGAGGGGGTGCCACTTCAGGATGTGGGCGTCCACGAGGAGCTGGTCGCCGGCCACCTCGAAGCTCTCCCTGCGTCCGTCGGGGAATTCCACGAAGGCCCGGAAACGCTGCTCGCCTATGGGCGTGGTGGTGACAGTGGCCGCCACTTCTTCGAGCGTGAGGGCTCGATAGCCCTGGGTGGAGACGCCCAGCGTCCCCGAGAGCGCGGCGAGCGAGAGGAGGAGGGCTCCGGTTCCGCCGCTTCCGAGGGAGCCGACCCACTGCCGCCGCCGGAGGGCTCCAATCCCCAGGATCAGGAAGACAACACTGAGGAGTGCCAACCCACCGGCGACGTAGTACAGGGACTCGGTCACGCGGTCACCCCCCCGGCACGGGTGTGCGGACGGAGAGGCCCGGGCCCGGTGGTCCTCCAGTCGGTCGAGGGGATTCCATCGGGGGTCAGAAGGTCAGCACCTGCGAGTGCTGTGTGGTCAGGGTCGCGAGGTCCTTGCCTTCCCCCATCTCCGCGTATGCCGCGAGGTCGGCCTCGCTGATGCCGCGGCCCTCCGCGCAAGGGCGACAGACGATCATTCTGAACCCCTTGGCGGTGAGGGCCTCCAGGAACTCGGAGATGGGCGGGAGGCCCACGGCCTTCAACTCTTCCAGCGGAATGGTCCTGGTGGCCAGATAGACGGCCTCCTGCATCAGGAACATTTCGGGGCGCTCCTCCGGGAACGTGCCGTCGGCGGCCGCCCCCAGGGAGCCCTTGAGGGCAGCGAAGGGGAGGACTGCCTGATTGGGATTGTCGGGTCCGTGACTTGCTACGCAGAGCATCTGTGTGATCCGTTGGACTAGTGGAAAGGGGAAGCGTTGTGCCTCGGCACCAAGTTCCGTCGACGCTCCCCTCCCTGCAAGGTGCAAATGCGGCGGGCGAGTTGCGGTCATCGCGAAACTTCGTTCGATTGCCGCCCACAGACCACCTCGTACTTCATAGGAAGGCAAGTGCCCAGATACGCCAATTCAATCGGTCCCGATGGTCGACGCGCCTTCTTCCGGCAGTTCCTCCGGCGTCCGCGGGAGGTGGGGTCGATCATCCCGAGTTCCCGCTTCCTCGAGCGCCGGATCCTGAACCTCGGAAAGGTCGAGTCGTCCAGGACGATCGTCGAGTTGGGTCCGGGTACCGGGGGAACCACCCGGGCGATCCTCGGGGAGATGCCGAAGGATGGGTGCCTCCTGAGCATCGAACTCAACCCCGAGCTTCACGCCTTGGTCGACACCATCAGTGATGACCGGTTGATCGCGCATTGCGGGAACGCCGCGGATCTGGAGCGGACCCTCGACGAGTACGCCATCGATCCCCCCGACGTGGTAATCTCGGGGATCCCCTTCTCCACGATGAGGGAGGAAACCGGTCTGCAAGTGCTCGAGGCGGTGATGGCGGTGCTGGCGCCGGAGGGTCGCTTCGTGGCGTACCAGGCGAGGAGTCGGGTCGCGGAGCTCTGCGACCCGCTGATGGGATCCGGAGAGCGGGAGGTGGAGCTCCTGAACATTCCGCCGATGCGAGTTTATCGGTGGGAGAAGAACGGAATGTCGCAGGGGAACGGCCACTCGTGCTGATCGCGCGGCCTCGTTTGAGAGGTCGACAGGCTGTTCGTCGATGCTCCATCCCCCACCGACGACCCTCAAGTAGTCGACCTCACGTTGATCCGCAGAAAGGGCGCCACCATGGCTGACACGAACCGCAGTTTCCTCTTCAGCGGGACGGATTCGGGCTCCTCGGTCGCGGAGCTCGGGCTGACCCTCCTCCGTGTCTTCGCGGGCGTCGCGCTCGCGCTGGCACACGGCCTGGGGAAGCTCCCACCTTCCGAGGGCTTCGTCGAGGGCATCGGGAACATGGGCTTCCCGGCTCCAGGGCTCTTCGCCTGGCTGTCCGGCATTGCGGAATTCTTCGGGGGACTCCTCCTGGCTGCGGGGCTCCTCGTTCGCCCGGCCGCCCTTCTCGTCGCGGCCAACATGTTCGTGGCGGTCGTCTTCATGCACATTCTCACTCGCGGTGACCCCTTCGCGGGCTACGAGCTGGCTCTCTTCTTCTTCTTCACCGCGGTCGCATTCGCGCTGAAAGGTGGTGGACGCTACTCCATCGACGCGAAGATCCGCGGGGGAGGGTAAGTCGGAGCGGGATCGGGTTCCGGGCATCGACGAAATCCTCGCCGCCTCGCCGGAGCCCCGCTACCCTGGCCGGAGGCTTGGATCGTCCCGTGAAGGCAGGGAGGTGCTGGGATATCGGTTTGGATCGGGGGGCACCCGCATCAGCCTCATCGGGGGTTGTCACGCGGACGAGCCGGTGGGACCTCGATTCCTTCGTCGCCTCGTCGCGTTTCTGGCTGGCCTTTCCACCGACCATGCGCTCCTGGAGGGGCGTGAGTGGTGGGTGGTGCCGCAGGCCAACCCGGACGGAGAGTCCCGAAACCGGAGTTGGCAGAAAGGGGATCCCGACCTTTACGATCTCCCGGCGTACCTCGAGCATGTGGTGCGAGAACTCCCCGGGGATGACATGGAGTTCGGGTTTCCCCGGGGCCCGAATGACCACGATGCCCGACCCGAGCCCCGGGCCATCCGAAGATGGTGGGGGAGGGCCCCTGGGCCCTTCTCCCTCCATGCCAGTCTGCACGGGATGGCCTTCGCCGGGGGGGCCTGGTTTCTGGTCGACTCCGGCTGGGTGGACCGGATTCGGCCCCTCGAAGTACGCCTACGACGGAAGGCTGTGGAGGTGGGGCTTCCTCTTCACGATGTCGAGCGACGTGGGGAGAAAGGCTTCGTCCGGTTGGGGCCGGGCTTCGCAACGAGGCCAGATTCCCGAGCGATGCGGTCCCATTTCGCCGCACTAGGTGACCTGGATACTGCGGGCCGCTTTCGACCGAGCTCGATGGAGACGATCAGGTCCCTCGGGGGCGACCCTCTCACTCTGGTGTCCGAGCTCCCCTTGTTTCTGACGCCGGGTGTGGGTGAGGACCTGGGCCCTCCGGATCCCCTTGCGGAGCGCTGGAAGGAGAGGGTCAGCGGGTGGCGGACCGCACTTCTAGCGGAGATGGATCCCGACGGCATCCGACGGGAGGCGGTCGAGAAGGGGCTTCGCGCCGTGCCCGTACCCACCCAAATGGACCTTCAGTGGGAGCTGATCAGGGCCGGGCTGGCGCTCGTGGAGGGGAAGGCCGAGCCGTCCTGAACCCCCTCGGGGCTCAGCGTCTGGAAGCTCCGCCGGGGGACGCCCGCGTGCCGGTTGGGGAAGTCCGAGCGAAAGTGGCTCCCCAGGCTCTCTTCTCGCAGGAGCGCAGCCCGGGTGATGAGTCGAGCGACGAGGAGAAGGTTTCGCGAGGGCAGGGGTACGGCCTTCGGTAACTCTCCCTCCATCGCGTCCAACTCCTCCAGCGCGCTCACGAGCCCCGACTCTTCCCTCACAACCCCGACCCGATCCCAGAGAAGTGTACGGATCCGGAGTACCTTGTCGGGAGGGAGGGGACGAGCGAAGTCTTCAGCCCGCAGTGCGTCCGAGCGCACGCGTTCCGGAGGGGAATGGGAAGGGGGTGCGAGGGTGGCAAAGGCCTCCAACATCGACCGGGCGGCGCGGGGACCGAAAACGAGGCCCTCCAGGAGAGAGTTGCTTGCCAGTCGGTTGGCTCCGTGAAGCCCCGATGCGGCGACTTCCCCGACCGCCCAGAGCCCGGGTACCCTGCTGCGGCCCTCCCCGTCGACCTCGATGCCTCCCATGTGGTAGTGGGCGGCCGGGGTGACCGGGATCGGCTGCGAGCGGGGATCCACCCCGTGCCGGCGGCAGAGGGCGTACACCCCGGGAAAGGCGTCTGCGATCCGGTCACCGAGCGCCTCACGGGCATCCAGGAAGACCGATGTGCCCGCTCGGATCCGTAGCCATAGGCTCCTTGCGACGCGGTCGCGGGGTGCTAGATCTCCGCCATCGTGCGGATCGACGACGCTCCGGCCCGCCGCGTCCACCAGGCGGGCTCCTGCCCCCCTCAACGCCTCGGTCACCAGGGGCAGCGGGTCGGCCCGAGTGTCGAGGGCCGTGGGATGAAACTGGACGAACTCGAGGTCCGCGAGCCGGGCTCCCGCCCGGGCAGCCATAGCCAATCCATCGCCGTCCAATCCAGGAGGTGAGGTGGTCCTCAGAAATGCCCGCCCCGGGCCGCCCGTGGCCAAAAGGATCGCCGGAGCTCGGATGTGGTGGAGGCTTTCCTCGCCGCGGTGACGTGCCAGAAGGCCCTGGACTCCGTCCCCTCTCCGCTCGAGCTCGAGTGCCTCCATCTGCTCCAAGACCCGGATTCGGGGCGCGGCCCGGACCGCGCTTGTGAGCGCGCGCGTCACCTCTGCTCCGGTGCGGTCACCCCGTGCATGGAGGACGCGGTGACGGGAGTGGGCACCCTCCAATCCGAGTGAGATCTCTCCAGATTGGGTCCGATCGAATCGAACGCCCATCCGGATGAGTTCCCGGACTCTCTCGGGGCCTTCGTGGGTGAGGGTGCGGACCAGATCCGGGCGCGCGAGGCCATTGCCAGCGAGCTCGGTGTCACGAGCGTGCAGCGCAGGTGAGTCCGAGGGACCAAGGGCTGCGGCCACACCCCCCTGCGCCAGAGAGGAGGCGCTCTGCCCTCCGAGGGCCCCCCGGGTCAGGACGAGGACCCGAAGATCCCCCTCTTCCCGGACCAGCTCGAGCGCCGCTGCGAGTCCAGCCACGCCGGAGCCGACCACCACCACGTCGGCGTGGTGGGTCGTCACCCGCCGCTTCCTCGACCGACGGCGAGCATCCTCTCGACCGCGCTCCGGGCCCGCTCAGCCATCACCGGGTCGACTTCCACGGGGTGCTCCAGCCGTTCGAGCGACCGGAGGATCCTGGGAAGGGTGATCCTCTTCATATGAGGGCAGAGGTTACAGGGGCGGATGAAGTTCACCCCCGGATTTTCCGCGGCGACGTTGTCGCTCATCGAACACTCGGTGATCATCGCCACATTCGCGGGCTGCCGCTCCTGTACGTACTGTGCCATTCCCGAGGTGGAGCCCACGTAGTCCGCCTCCGCCAGGACCTCAGGGGGGCATTCCGGGTGGGCCAGGACGACCAGGTCGGGGGCGGCGTCCCGGTACCCACGCACCTCCTCAGGGGTGAAGCGTTCATGGACCTCGCAACGGCCCTGCCACTCGATAATCTCCACCTCGGTCTGTGTCGCAACGTACTTCGCGAGGTATTCGTCCGGAAGGAAGATCACGCGGTCGACGCCGAGAGACTCCACGACCTGGACCGCGTTGGAGGAGGTGCAGCAGATGTCACTTTCGGCCTTCACGTCGGCCGACGTGTTCACGTAGGTCACCACCGGAGCGTCCGGATACTGCTCCCTGAGCCGGCGCACGTCGTCGCCCGTGATCGACTCGGCGAGGGAGCAACCCGCTCGGAGGTCCGGGATCAGAACGGTCTTCTCCGGGCTCAGGATCTTGGCCGTCTCGGCCATGAAGTGAACCCCGCAGAGGACGATCACCTCGGCGTCCGTTCGCGCTCCCTCCTGGGCCAGGCCCAGGCTGTCGCCCCTGAAGTCCGAGACTCCGTAGAAGATTTCCGGAGTCTGGTAGTTGTGTGCTAGAACCACCGCGTTGCGTTCCCGCTTCAGCTCCTCGATCCGGTGGATGTAGGGAGCGTGCACGGGCCATTCTACTTCCGGCACGACGCCACGCATCCGCTCGAAGATATGTGCGGTCTCGCGGGCGATCTCCGGGGTGTATTCCAGGCTCTCCAGAGAGTGTGGGGCAGAAGGTGAGGACATCTCGGCGCCTCTTGTGCTCACGATGAGTATAATACAGCTAAAAAAAACAGCACTGTGTAACCGTGCATGATACACGGATTCGGGGGCTTCGTCAACGTCCCGGGGGAAGCCCCAGTCCCGGAGCTCGCCGCTCGCGGAGGACCTCCCTCCGGAACCGAAAGAGCTCGGCGGGCCTCCCTCCGGTCCGGGTATCGAGTTCGCCCGTGCCCTCCACCAACCCTCCTCGCTCGACCAGGCGGCGGAAGTTCTGCTTGTGCAGGCGGACCCCGGCCAGCGCTTCAACGACTCTTTGCAGCCGAAGAAGGGTGAACGTGTCCGGGAGGAGCTCGAAGACCACCGGCCGATACCGAAGCTTGCCCCGGATCCGTCCGAGTCCGGTCGCGAGGATCCTGCGGTGGTCCATGTCCATCGGACGCCCCAGCTCCGAGGCGGCTGAACCCTCCACCGTCTCCACCTCGCCATCCGCGTCTCTCCTGGCCTCGGTCACGAGGCCCAGCTCGTAGAGGATCTCATATCGATCCAAGACCCGGTCGGGGTCCCAGTCGGATCCTTCCAGCCCGAAGCTGATCCCCGCCCTCTCCCGTCGCTCCGCCCTCCGTCGATCTCCGTCGGCACTCTCGATCCAATCCTGGATGGCCGAAGTGATGCCCTCCGCTATGGCTCGGGGCGGACCGTCCCGCCAGTCCTCCCACGGAAAGTAGGTGTACCAGTCTCGCCACCGTGCGACAGCGGTTCCGGACGGAGGGCCTTCGCGGACCAGTGCGAGATACGCCACAGAGATCACCCGGGGGACTTCCTGCGGGTGCTTTCGGGGCCCCCGGTTGCGGTCGCCGAAGGTGTAGAGCTGCTCCACGTAGCCCAACTCGAGCCCGGTTCGCTCCCGGACCCACCCTCTCAAGGTCAGTTCGAGAGTACGGTCCGCCTCAGGATCGAGGGGCCCGTACGGGAGCAGATCGAGACTTCCCCCCGACCAGAGGGGATCCCCGAAAAAGGGGTCCGTCGAGTTCCCCGACATGGTCAGGATTCGGGGGCTTTCCTTCGTCACCGCGACGATGACGGCGTTGAGCCCGACTACGATGGATGCATCGGAGGACAACGGACCGGCCTCCTGCGCTGGGGGAGCAACGTTTCGCCCAGGGATTCCCCGGGAGGGGCCGGAGGTTCCTTCGGGGGCGAAGGCTTCGACGACCGGAGCCTTTCGGAACCAGGGGCGTTCGTCCAGATTTTCGGACTGAGCATGATCGAGGCCGTGGGGCGGTCTCGCTGGAACCCGAACTCACGGGAGAGCAATGTCTACCAAACGAGCTAAGTTCCGGCCCGCATGGATCGCGTTGGCGCTTTCGATCCTCATCGGTGCGCCGCCTCTCATGGCCTGGGAGGACTCGGCGGTGCGACCTTCCCCGGCCGGCCTTGAGTTGCACGTGGGCACGGTGTCGGGTGACACCTTGCGTCCGATCGAGCTCGCGCCGGTGGAGATCACGGTGCTCAGGACTCCCGTTCGTCAGGACGCCGCTTCACTCGCGGTCGGGGTCCTGAGTCAAAGGGAGTTGCGCCGGGGACGCAGCGGGGCCTTCCTCGAAGAAGCTCTTCAGGGGCTCCCGGGAGTGCAGGTTCAGAACCGGCACAACTTTGCCGTCGGAGAGAGGATTTCGGTGCGGGGGTTCGGGGGCCGCGCCCAGTTCGGCGTGCGGGGGATCCGGGTGGTGGTCGATGGTATTCCCGCCACCCTGGCGGACGGGCAGTCCACGATCGACCACCTGGATATCGGGTCCCTGGGTCGAGTCGAGGTGGTTCGTGGTCCCGCCTCGGCGCTCTTCGGAAATGCCTCGGGGGGAGTGATCGCCTTTCAGAGTCGAGAGCCGGGCCCGTCTCCGTTCGGCGTGGAGGTGGAGTCGGTGGGAGGTAGTCACGGTCTTCTGCGGACCCAGGCCACCGCCACCGGAACCGTCGATGCCACGGGTTACCTGTTCAGCGTGTCGACGCAGAGCTGGGACGGCTACCGGACGAACACCTGGGAGGCGCTCGACCGCTCGACGTACGGGGCGGCGGACCGGCTCGGCTTTAATGCGAGGGTCATTCGGCCGGTGAGGAGAGGGGAGCTCGCCCTCACTCTGAACGCCGTCGATCTCGATTCGGAGAACCCCGGCTCTCTCGCTCGGGAGCGGCTCGGCGACACGGATCGTCCGGCGCACGACCAGGGGGCGTTCAGCAATGTGGCTCGGCGGACGGGGAAGGATTTGCAGCAACAGCAGATGGGCCTCCGGTGGGACGGCCCCGCCGGCGGCTTGGACCTCGACCTCTCCGTATTCGGGATCCGACGGTCGATGGTGAACCCGATTCCCTCGGACATCATCGAGCTGGATCGGGACGCGGTCGGAGTCAGGACTCAGGTGGGGCGGACCGAGTCTACCGGGATGGGTGACTTGCGGTGGCACCTGGGCGTCGAGACCGACTTCATGTTCGACGACCGGCTGAACTTCGCCAACGACGCCGGGGAGCCCGGGGAAATGAGGGTGAATCAACGCGAGCGCGTCCGAGCGGTCGGCGTCTTCCTCCAGGCGAACCTGCCTCTCCCGGGACGGGTGGAGGGTTTGGCGGGGGTTCGCTACGATCGTCACGACTTCCGGATCTGGGACCAGATCACCGATCGCCCCGAGGGGGAGCCCTCCGCCGGGGGTGAGCGGGACATGGATGCAATCAGTCCCTCCTTCGGAGTGCAGTTCCCGATGGGGCGGATCTTCAACGTCTTCGGGAACGTCGGAACGGTTTTCGAGACTCCGTCGACCACGGAGCTCGGGAACGATCCGGAGGGCCAACCTGGATTCAACCCGGAGTTGGAGCCGCAGACGGGGGTGTCCGGGGAGCTCGGGATCCGGGGGAACTGGATGGATCGCGCCATATTCGAGGTCACGACGTACTGGACGGAACTCGAGAATGAGCTCGTGCGCTTCCAGGTGGAAGCCTTTCCGGATCGAGACTTCTTCCGAAATGCCGGTGAGTCTCGTCACACCGGGGTCGAGGCGACCTTCGCAGCTCTGACGCAGAATGGGCTCCTTCGAGGGGATCTGACCTACACCTGGACGAACGCGAGATTCCGGGACTTCGAGTGGGACGAGGAGCAGTTCGGGGAGAATCGGATCCCCGGGATCGCACCGCACCGCGCTCAAGCGAAGTTGCGGGTGGCTCCCGGAGTATGGTTCGGCGAGATAACCGGGAGCTACATCCACCGCGTCCCGGTCAACGACCAGAACAGCGCGTACGCACCGTCGCACTTCTTGATGGATCTTCGCCTTGCAGCTGAACCGCTGCCGGTCGCGAACGTGACGGTCTCCCCCTGGGTGGCGATGACGAACCTACTCGACCGGTACTACACCGCGTCGGTGGTGCCGAACGCCTTCGGTGCCCGGTATTACGAGCCCGGCCCGGGACGCTCCTTCCAGGTCGGACTGCGGGCAGGTTGGGGCAATTGAGGTCGGGGTGACCTCCGGATTGCGATCGAGCCGGGGATGAGCGACGGCTCTCCAATGGGCCCCTGGCTGATGGTGGCAGGCCTGGTCCTGATCTTGGTCGGCGCGCTCGTGTGGTGGGGTGCCCCGGGCTGGCTGGGTCGGCTCCCCGGAGACCTT
>SLFU01000047.1 GCA_007124095.1 Gemmatimonadota bacterium | reverse complement strand
CGGGTCGCAATCCTCATGGGGACATTTCCTCAGACCGTCCCTGAACGGGAGGTGGCTTGAGCGGCCTTCGAGCGGCTAGGAGTCTCAAAGAGAACCCGGCCCTTGGGGGGCTGTCCACCCCCCCAAGGGCCGGTCCCCTTCTGCCCCAGGTGCCCCGTGGGGTTCGCGCCGGTGCTGTGGAGCAGGGCGAGTGGACCACGGCGGACGGAAGGGGGTGGTATCGAAAAAATCATCCCCGGTTCCCGGTATGGGCAGTGGCCCCGGGATCTGCCATGTCCCAGCCATGTCAAGAGGAGCAACCCGTTTCATGTACACACTCGTTCGTCGGTTTATCAAGACCGGAATAGTCTTCCTCTTCGCCGGAATGGCGGTTGGACTGTGGATCCTGGTTCGGCGTGAGATTTTCGGAGTGTTTCCGCATCCGCACCTCGTCTCGGCGCATACCCATGCGATCCAACTCGGCTTCGTAGTTTTCCTGATCCTCGGGGTGGCGATCTGGTTGTTTCCCAGGGCGGCGAAGGACGACACCCGCTATTCACCTGAAAAGATCGCTGCCGCTTACTGGATCCTGCTCGTCGCGACGGGGGGGCGGTTCATCGCGGAGATCGTCCGGGTCGGATACGGGGGGGCCTTGCTCAGCTGGGTGGTGGTGCTCAGCGGGGTGGGCCAGGTGATGGGGCTGGGGCTCTACTTCTGGACGATGTGGACCCGCATCCGGCCAGTTGGAAGCCACCTTCGCGAGGCGAAGGGGGAACGCTTCTGAAAACCTTCGTCCCGGCTACCTCGCTGTGGCTACTACGGTCTGTACGCCCAGGGGCAACCAACGCTGAAGAAGGGTGAAGGGGAGCCACGCGAGCTTCCCCATGAAGAAACGGGGAAAGTCGCGCTCGAGGGAGCCGCTCAGAATGCGCCCCTGGCCGATGGCGTGGCTGAGCCATCTGAGGATGTAGGGGTCCAAGGTTCCGTAGCGGAGCTGGACCGTCGGGCTCCAGCCGCTCCTGACGAGCATTTCTCGCAGAGTGTCGCGAGTGTACATGGTGGTGTGACGAGGGGTGTGAAGCCCGGCCCAGTCCGGTCCGTGGAGTCTTGCGCCGAGGGACGACAGATCCGGCACTTCGACGACGAGGAGAGCACCTGAGGCCGCGACTCGTCGCAGGGAGCGCAGGGTCTCGGACGGATGGTAGTCGTGCTCGAGGGCGTGCCACAGCGTGATGATCTCAAAGCCCGTTCCACTCAACTCGCGGAGCCTGGCTTCCCCGTCCGGGAGGCCTCCTTCCAGGAGGTGAAGTCCTCCCCAACTTTCGGGCTCGGAAGCCCAGCCTCGCGCACCGAGATCCATTCCCACCGCGTGTGCTCCGGTCGACCGATGCAACTTCCGCAAAAAGGTGGGGCGTCCGCAACCGAAATCGAGAATGCGGGTGTTCTCGTCGATCCTCCGGTGCTTTCTGAGGAGGCCGACCCGTTTCCGGTCCGTTCGGGCTTGGGCCCGCTCCACCAGGCTGCTCCACCGTCCCCAGGCCTCCGGACCCCGATGGGGGAGATACTCCGGGGGATAGAACCGAGCGATTTCCGCCTCCGTCGGGCGCGGATTGAGATAGACGAGGTCGCATTGGGAACAGCGGACGAAGTGGAAAATCTCGCGTCCGCCGGGGGCGAGCTGGACGTTCGAGGCCAGGTAGGGCACGGCGGCGTCGTGCCCGCACAATAGACAGGGGGTGGCTTCCATGCCGTCGAGCTGGGACGGAGGGAGTTCCTTGATCATGGCCGGGGAACGACGCGCTCGAGAACCTTTGCGGAGGAGAGGACCCCCGGCACTCCCGCTCCGGGATGAGTCCCGGCGCCCACGAAATAGAGCCCCTCGACGTCTCGCGAGCGGTTGTGGTAGCGAAAGTAGGCGGACTGCCGCAATAGCGGCTCCGGACCGAACGCCGAACCGTCCTTCGAGCGGAGATCATGCTCGAAGTAGTCGGGGGTCACATGGAATCGGGTGACCAGGTCAGCCGACAGACCCGGAAGGAGGCGGTCCTCCAGTGCCGCGAGGATCCTGGAGAAGTATCCGTCACCCTCGTTCTCCCAGTCGATTCCACTCCGGTTGTTGGGTACCGGGGAAAGGACGTAGAATCCCTCCTGTCCCGGGGGGGCCAGCCCGGGGTCGGTGCGGGTGGGAGCGTGGAGGTACAGGGAGAAGTCCTCGGACAGGACCTTTCGCTGAAAGATGTCGCGTAGGAGCTCGCGGTACCTGGGGCCGAGCAAGATGGTGTGGTGAGCAAGCTCAGGGTACGTGCGGTTCGTGCCGAAGTACCCCACGAAGAGCCCCATAGAGGAACGTCGGCGGGCCACCGCCCGGTCGGTGTTCCATCGTCGATCGACAGAAGCGAGCATGCGGGGGTAAACGATCGAAGGATCCGCATTGGCCACGACTACGTCACATGGTATCCGATCCCCTCCTTCGGTTCGAACCGCTCGGACCGTCCTTCCTTCGACTTCGATCTGGTCCACGGGAGCGTCGCAGCGAAGCTCCACGTCGAGCTCTTCGAGAAGCCGAACCAGGGCCTGCACGATCGCTCCGGTTCCACCCCGTGCGAAGTGCACCCCCCATCTCCGCTCGAGCGTGTGGATCAGGAGGTAGATCGAGGTGGTCCGGAAGGGATCGCCTCCCACCAGAAGTGGCTCGAAGGAGAATACCTGCCGGAGGCGCTCGTCGCGGAGGTAGCGGGACACCAGGGAGTAAACGCTTCGGTGGTTTCCGAGCTGGATCATCCGAGGCACGATCCGGAGCATGTCGGAGAAGCGGGGGAAGGGCCTGTCCGCCAGCTGGAGGTATCCCACTTCGAAGATGCGTTCCGCGTGCCGGGCGAGGCGCCGGTATCCGTCCACGTCCCGGGGCTCGAAGGCCTCGATCTGCGCAAGTAGACGGTCCTCTTCTCCCACAAAATCGAAGGTCTCTCCTTCCGGAAACCGGATCCGGTAAAACGGGTCGACCGGAGTCAGCTCGTAGTAGTCATTGGGGTCCTTCCCAACGAGCTCGAAGAGTTCAGCGAGCAGGTATGGCGCGGTGATCACCGTGGGACCGGCATCGAAAGTGAAGCCGTCGCGCCGGAAGACCCGTGCCCGACCTCCCGGGTCCGGAAGGGCCTCGAGAATCGTAACCTGAAACCCCATCGCCCGGAGACGGACCGCGGCGGCCAAGCCTCCGAATCCGGCTCCGATGACCACGGCTCGTGAGCTCACGGCTGGCCACTCGACGGATCGATGGTGGTTGTCAGTGCTTTCCGGAACGCCGAGTAGGACGGCAGGGCTGTCGCCCCAGGCACCGATCCGCCCTCCCGCATTGCATCCGGATGCCCTCCGAGGTAGAGATGGACGGCGGATGGCGTCTTCCCCCTGAGGGCGAGGACCATGTCCCCGATCCCCGCGACGGATTCCGGCCGGAGGATGCTTAGCGCCACCGCTCGAACCTCCTTCCCGTGGGCGAGTCGAGCAATCTCCTCAATGGGCAGGTCCGGACCGGGGTAAACTGGTCGCCATCCGGAGAGGGCCGCGGTCAGCGCGGCGAGGAGCGCTCCGAACTCGTGTCGTTGACCCGACACGGTGGTACAGAGGACCGAGGGGGCATGGTTTGGAGGTTGGGCCGCCTGGATCTGGTCACCCAACACTTCACGGACCACCTCGGAGGCCAAGTGCTCCTCGGCGATGCCAAGGTTCCCCCGAGCCCATGCGGATCCGATCTCCCGTAGCAAGGGGCAGAGGAACTCCTCCACGAAGCTGAGATCGGGCGAGCGGAGCGCGGCTCTGGCCAGGACCTGACGGAGGCCAGCCGTGTCGCGATCCTCCACAGCCGACATTGCATCCCGGCGTTCAAGGAGAAGGAGGTTGGAGCTGGGATCCGTCTCCCCCATCCTAGCTCTGGATCGATCCTGTTCGGTCTCCTCCGGGTGAAGCAAGTCGAAGAGGGCTTCGGTCGGTAAGGCTGCAATTAAGCCGATCGAGTGCCCTGCGGCCACCGCGTCCCTGAGAAGGCGAATCCTGGTGATCTCGAGTTCGGAGTATCGTCGTTGTCCGCCCTTCGATCGGTGAGGATCAACCGCCCCGTACCTTCTCTCCCAGGCACGCAGCAGGTGCGCGGGCACACCGGTTCGAGATACCACCACCCGGACGGGGAATAGCGCCTCGGAAGACGGTTCGGAGGAAAGTCTGGAAGTCATGACTCGTTGTCCCATGGGGAGTTCGGGGTGTGTAAAGGTAATAGATTGACAAAACTTGTACACACCCCTAGGATTCAACTTCATGACGGTTGAAGATCCCGGGATCTCCCATTCAACCTGGCACCCACGATGGCCACCGTTTCTCTAAGGCCCACCCTGCGATTCGACGGGACCCTCGCGGAGGGTCTGCTCCTCTGGGCTGTCATCCTGTTCAGTGCGGCAGCGGCCTTGGGCTTCGCGATCTTCGGAGTCCGCCCGGAGCTTCTGGCGGCGGTGCCATGGTCCATCCCCTTCTTCACCTTCTCGTTCAGGCTCTTCTCGATCGGCCAGATCGTCCTGGCGGCCGGCGCCCTGATGGTTCTCCTTTTGTTGCGAGAGTCCTTCCGCTGGATCCCCGCTTTTCTGACCGTCTATGTGATCAGCCTCGCTAGCGAGCTCTCGGGAACGCAGGTCGGATTCCCGTTCGGGCCCTATCACTACACGCCAACCCTCGGTGCACGCTGGTTTGACCTGGTCCCGGTGGTGATTCCCCTCTCATGGTTCATGATGGCGATTCCCTCCTATTTCCTGGCGCTTCGGATTACACCGGACAGGGGGCCCGTCGTCCGGATCGCGCTCGGTGCACTCATCTTGACGGCGTGGGATCTCGCGCTCGATCCGGCGATGAGTTATGCCACCACCTATTGGAGATGGGAGGTGGACGGACTGTATTACGGGATGCCTTGGGTGAACGTGGCCGGGTGGCTCTTCACCTCGACCCTCCTCATGATCGCCCTCTTCCTCCTCCGATCCGACGGATGGATCTCCCGCCTTCCGGGCTCGTGGGTCCTGGTCTTCTATGGCGTGAATGTGCTGCTCCCGCTGGCCATGGCCCTCGCCGCGGGACTCTTCTGGGCGGTCGCCCTTACCGTCGCGGCCTACGCACTCTTGGTCGGGATCGCATGGCTCCTTTGCCGCGATCTCCTGGCCGAGCCGGTGACGGCCTGATGGAGTCCGCGCTGCACCGCTGGCTGGAGGCGCCTGATCGACCCATGGTCGACAGAGAGCTCGATACGGAGCACGTTCGATCTCAGCTTCGTCGCATCTGGCAGCGACTGGAGGTAGGGGAGCCGGAAGAGGGGCTTTTCGAGGGACAACTCCTTCGCCCCCGATTCGCAATCTCGGTTGCGGGCAGGTCGGGGATCAACACTCTCGGGGATCGGATATGGATGGCCGCGCTCGCGGTCGAGCTTGCCCACGAGGCGTCCCTTGTTCACGATGACATCGTCGATGGTGCCCGGACCCGTAGGGACCGGGAGACCCTCGCGGCAAGTCAGGGGGTCGGAGCGGCCCTGATTGCGGGGGATCAACTCCTGGCTCGTGCGTACCTGAGCGCGAGTCTGACGGACAGCCTTCCATTCGTAAAGTCGTTTGCCCGGGCAGTGGACGAGACCATTGCAGGAGAGCGCGCGCAGGGAAGGGAGGCCGGACGCTTGCTGGAGCCGGATACGGCCCGCCACATCGCCCGTCGGAAATCGGGAGAGCTTTTCGGAGCCGCCCTGTCGGCCGCGGCGGTTCTCAGTGAATCGGGTGAGGCGGATGGACTAAGAGAGTTGGGGAGAGATCTGGGGCTCCTTTACCAGAGGGTGGACGACCTTCTGGACTTCTGCCCGGGCGCCGGCACTGGAAAGCCCCCGCTGGTGGACCTATCGGGGGGCCTTTGGACCTGGCCCCGTCGGTACATCGCAGCCGAATCGGGGCCCGAGGCATTGTTCTTGCCTGGGGAGGAGGGGGTTCCGGCGCTACAGGCCCTGGGGGATCTCCAGTCGGAGGGGGCCGCCGTACTCCGGCGGCTCGATTCCGTCGCTCCCCATGCTCGCGAGGTTCGGTCGGGAATCGAGGGATGGCTGAAGCTCGCAGGGAGGGCTGTCCGCCGGGAGATAGCGGAGCATGCCTCGGTCTCGTTGCCCCGCCAGGTCACGACCGACCCCGGAGGCCGGGCTTTCCGGGGACCCGAGGAGGCCATGCGAGTGCTCGCTCAACACGGGCGCACCTTCTACTTCGCGTCACGCTTGATGCCGAGCGAGGTTCGCGAACCCACGGCTCGAATCTACGCGTTCTGTAGGATGGTGGACGACGCGGTGGATGGGGCGAGCGAGCCGAGAGAGGCGGAGCGAGCTCTCCGGAGAATCGAGGCGGCGGCGCGACTGGGCTACAAGAGGGAAGGGAAGGGTGAGGACCTCGTTTCCCGCACGATGGAGGAGATGAGGACCGCAGGCATCTCCTTCCAACTGGTGGAGGAGCTGATGGAAGGTGTGCGGATGGATCTGCGGCCCCGACGCTACGAAGACCTGGATGACCTGAGGACGTACACTCACCGGGTAGCTGGAGTGGTGGGGCTGTGGATCGCGGGTGTGGCCGGCGTTCGGGACCCGTGGGCTCTGGAGCTGGCAGACGAGCTCGGCCACGCGATGCAGCTCACCAACATCGCCAGGGACGTGGGTGCGGATCTCGGCCTCGGCAGGATCTATCTTCCCACAGAACTCCTGGAACGCCACCGACTCTCCGGGGCCGATCTCGTTCGGATGGCCGAAGGGGACGGGCCGATCAGCCCCGCCTTCGCGGCTGCGCTCGAGGAATTAATGGGGTGGGCGGACGCGGGGTACGGCGCGGCTGCTCAAGCACTCCCTCGGCTCCCCGCGGGGTACCGTCGGGCGATGGCGGTCGCGGCTCGGGTGTACCAGGGGATTCACCGGGAGATCCGGCGCAACGGGTACGACACTCTGCGCCGCCGTGCCCATACGGGAACGATTCGAAAGGGTATCCTGGGACTTGGTGCGCTTCGTGATCTGGGCGCGTCCGAGCGCCGCGAGGCGCATTGGGGCGGCAAGGAGGGTCCTGGGGCCCCCCCGGCCGGGTGACCAAGTGCGATCACGCGACTCCCTCCGGCACGCAGACGGCCACACGGTCCGGCTCTCGGTGATTCTCCTCTTCATGTGGGCTTCCTCGCTGGCGCCCTTCGCTTTGGTGGCGAGTCAGGAGCTCCCGGACCGGGATCGGCTCGAAGCGATGGCCCGCTCCATCGAGCAGGAGGACGACTCGGAGTTGGCCGTGGTCAGGGCCGTCTATCACGAGGCCGTCCATGACTCGGAGAGGATTGACGAGGGAAGTGTCGCCTTGCAGAGGCTGCGAGGTGGGGAGCACGCGGTCGATCCTGCCGAGCTCCTGGCTTACGAAGGGGCCTTTGAGGCGCTGCGCGGCCGACACGCACGCTGGCCCGGATCCAAGCTCTCCCATCTCCAGGAGAGCCGCCGCCTCCTGGATCGGGCAGTCGGGGACCGACCGGACTCGGCGGAGATTCGCTACCTTCGCTTCATGACCGAACACCACGTGCCCTCCCTTCTCCAGCGTCGGGAAGTTCACCGCGAAGACGGATCGGTACTCATCGAACTCCTCGCCGTCGGCAACCACGCCCTTCCGGCCCCGATGGAGCAGGCGATCACGACTTTCCTGGACGGGGGCGCCACGGACGTTCGGTGACCTGAGTAGGCAAGCGGCTCCTTTCTACGACCGTCGGACGCCCCCACGAGACGGGCACAAAGACGGGCACAACTGTACAGGTGGGGTCGGGTCCACCTGACACGTATGTGAGTGGCGCCCTACGCACCTCACTGGATCGGGGCACCTCGCTGGATCGGGGCCCGCACCACGTTCCCCCACTCGGTCCACGATCCATCGTAGTTACGGACCTTCGGAAACCCGAGCAGATGGTGAAGCACGAACCAAGTGTGGCTGGAGCGCTCTCCGATCCGGCAGTACGTTACGACGTCATCCTCGGGGGCGAGACCCTGCTCCTCGAGATAGATGTCCCGGAGCTCCGCCGCGGACTTGAAGGTGCCGTCGTCATGGGCGGCACGCTTCCATGGTACGCTTTTCGCGCCGGGGATGTGTCCGCCCCTGAGACTTCCCTCCTGAGGATAGTCGGGCATGTGGAGCAACTCCCCCCGATACTCCTCGGGGGATCGGACATCCACCAGGCGACCGTCCGCCTTCAAATGGGTGAGGACCTGGTCCCGGAACGCGCGGATTCCGGTGTCGTCCCTGTCGACGACGGGGTACTCGGACGGCTCTCGGTCGGGAACCTCGGTGGTCAACTCGCGACCTTCCGCGACCCACTTCTGCCGCCCACCGTTCATGAGGCGGAGGTCCGGGTGTCCAAAGAGGCTGAAGACCCATAGCGCATAAGTGGCCCACCAATTGAAGTTGTCGCCGTAGAAGACCACGGTGGTATCCCGACGGATCCCTTTCGAAGCCATGAGCTTCGCGAAGGCCTCCCCATCGATGTAGTCTCTCGTCACGGAGTCGTTCAGGTCCATGTGCCAGTCCACCTTGACCGCGCCGGCGATGTGGCCCGTGTCGTAGAGGAGGACATCCTCGTCCGATTCTACGACGACCACATCCGGATGGTCGAGGTGCTGCGACACCCAGTCGGTGGAGACCAGCATCTCGGGCCGGGAGTACTGCTCGAATTCGGGGTTTTTTTCTGGGGCGACGGGCATGGGACCTCCGGGATATCGATTCGTGGGGTGCGGTCACACCGAGCGTTGGGCAAAGACGGCCAGCGACCTCTCGAGATTCGTCTCCCATCTCTACCCACGGAACCGCGCTCGGTTCATCCGCCCGAGGCGGGCTCTCTGGCTGTCCGCGAACGACCGCTCCGGCGCTTGCGAGTGAGCGCCCGCGAGGGCGGTGGGGAACTGATCGAAGGGTGGGGCGGTAGGGTGAAAGACATGAGCCTTCCCGACGCCCTACAGACAATTGTGGATCGATTCCAGCGCGCGCCCAGGGACCTCCGGGTCCAGGCGCTCCTGCACTACGCGAACAAGGTCCCTCCACTTCCTGAAGAGTTCGCGGACGACCGATCCGCACTGGAGCAGGTCCACGAGTGCCAGACGCCCTTCTTCCTTGCCACACGGGTCGAGGATGGGGGAGTTGTACGGCTCTTTTTCGACGCGCCTCCGGAAAGCCCCACGGTCCGTGGATTTGCCGGGATTCTTCGCGAAGGATTGGAGGGGGCGTCCTCCAGTGAAGTTCTCGCTGTCCCCGACGACTTCTATGCGAAGATGGGGCTGGATTCCGTCGTCTCACCGCTTCGTCTGCGCGGAATGGGTGCCATCCTCGGGCGGCTGAAGCGGCAAGTCCGTGAACAAGTCGAGGCGAGTCCCTGAGCTTTTCGTCTCCACACCCTGGACGCGGAGACGGGCGAGCGTGAGTGGCGCTTCCAGCTGGTGCGTCACGACATCTGAAACGTCGAACCGCCGGGGCACAGGGGACGAACAGATCTTCGGTCCAACTCACCTGTGCCGGTCCGCACGCACATGAGCGCCTTAGACATGAGCGTCTTAGAGAAGTAGCTTGCGCTCCGTGGCCTCCCAGCTCGTCATCAGCTCCTCCAGCTCGCGCTCGATCACGGCCCGCTCGTCCTCAAGGCTGCGGATCTCTTCAGGATCGCTGCGCTCGAAGAATCCCGGTTCGCAGAAGAGGGCATCGATTTCTCGGATCCGGGCCTCGGCGCGTTGGATCTGGCTCGTGAGCTCACGGGTCTGCTCTTCGAGGCGCTTTCTCTGGGTGTGACCGAGGGGCTCGCCTCGACCCGATCCGTCGTCTCCAGTGGAGCTCCGGTCGGAGACCGGAGGCCGCTCCGGACGAGGCTGCCCCCCGGACGTCGGTGTTCCCCGTTTCTCACTCCTTCCGGCTTGTGCCTTCTGCTGGGCTCGAGCCCTTGCGAGAACCTGCTCGACGTCCAGATGGTCGTCTCCTCGGGATTCTACGTACTCGTCGTACGTGCCCCGATAATCGGTGATTCCCGTTCTATCGATCTCCACGATGCGCGTTGCGAGTCTGCTGACGAACCATCGGTCGTGAGAGACGAAGATGAGGGTGCCTTCGAAACGCTCGAGGCCCTCGACCAGCGCTTCGATCGACTCGAGATCGAGGTGGTTGGTCGGCTCGTCCAGAACCAACACATTGGGACGGTCCAGGGCCAGGCGAGTGAATACGAGACGGGCGGACTCCCCACCTGAGAGACTGTCCAGCCGCTTTTTCGGCTCGTCTCCGGAGAAGAGCATGAGTCCGAGCTGACCTCGCACGAAGCCGAGATCCTTGTCCGGACAGGCTGCCCAGATCCAATCCTGGGCAGTGTCCGTTCGGGCCTCGAACTGGTCTGCGTAATCCTGCGCGAAGTAACCCGGGTGGGTCTCGTAACCCCACTCCACCTCACCCGCGTCCGGCTCCAGGACCCCGGTGAGGATCTTGAGGAAAGTGGACTTGCCGATTCCGTTGGGACCGATGATCGCGAGGCGGTCGCCCCGGTGTACCTGCAGGTCCACGCCGTGCAACACCTCGTTGGTGCCGAATGCCTTCCGGATCCCCTCTGCGGTCACAACGTCACGTCCGGAGGGGCGCTGCTGTTCGAACCGGAAGGTGGGGTAGCGTCGAGAGCTGGTCGGCAGCTCCTCTATGTCCTCGGCCTTCCGCTCTATCATCCTGGCCTTGCTCTGGGCTTGCCGGGCCTTGCTGGCCTTCGCCTTGAATCGGTCGACGAACTTCTGATGGTGTGCGATCTCCCTCTCCCGGCCTTCGATCTCCTTCTCCCGTCGCTCTCTCTCTTCGGCCTTCGACCGGACGAAGTCCGTGTAGTTCCCGTGATAGAGGAGGACGGTCTCGTAGTCGACATCGAGGACGTGCGTGGAGACGTTGTCGAGGAAGCGTTGATCGTGGGAGATGACCACGACCGGGCCCGGAAAGTCGATGAGAAAGCTCTCGAGCCACCGGATCGAGACGATGTCGAGGTGGTTCGTGGGCTCGTCGAGGAGCAGGGCGTCGGGAGTTCCGGCGAGAACCTGCGCCAGAAGTACCCGGAGCTTGAAGCCGCCGGAGAGTGAGCTGAGCGGGTCTCGGTGGACCTCGGCCGGGATCCCCAGGCCTTCGAGCACGGACGCAGCACGCGCTTCGGCCGTGTACCCATCATGCAATTGAACAATCTCCTCCAACTCCGAAAACCGATCCGCATCGAAGGATTCCGCCGCGTTCTCCAGGATTGCATCCTTTTCGGTGATCGCCTCCCACAGCGCGGCGTTGCCCATCAACGCCACGCTCAGGATCGTCTCTTCTTCGTAGAGAAACTGGTCCTGCCGGAGGACCCCCAGGCGGAGTCGTTTCGGCATCGAGATGGTGCCACCCGTGGGTTCGGTGTCTCCGCTCAGGATGCTGAGAAGGGTCGTCTTGCCTGATCCGTTGGCACCTACCAGGCCGTAACGCTCTCCCGGATTGAGTTGGAAGGATGCGTTCCGGAAAAGGGTCCGCTCGCCATACGACATACTCAAATTCGAGATAGAGATCATCGTGTGAATCGCAGGGACGGGATCAGGGGAACTGCCCGACTCGGTTCTCGGGCGACCGTTCCCGTGGCATCCGGGGAGCGTGAGGCCGTGGGTCTCGGACCCTGGAAGTTAAGCGCTCACACTCGATGTGGAAGGGAGGGGGCTTATCCGGCGCGAACCAGATACAGAAAGAGGGCCCAACGTGAAAGGGTGAGCGCAGCCCATACACCGAGGACGGAGACGAGGGCCGGGATGGCCGGGAGGTCGCGCCGGTTCTCGAGAGCCAGGACGAACACGACGATCCATCCGAGATCGAAGACAGTCACCTGCCGGAGAAGTGTCGCTACCGCACCGAAGTCTTCCAGCGCGCTCGGTTCGAGGAAGCCGGATAGGGCCCCGGCAAGTGAGCCGGGCATGGCCTCCAGCGTGTCCGGTGTGATTGCCGCGGACGGGAGGTAGAACAGCCAGGCCGCGTGGAACACCGTACCCAGGAGGAGCACCAGATAGGCCCACGCCGAGGCCCGAAGCACCCTCGCGAAGCCGGGGTCCAGCTGGAAGGGAAGGAGGGTCAGCTGCACCAGAAGGGAGGTTCCTCCGACCCTCGCCAGGAGGCCAACCGGGCCGAGTAGGTAGCCCCAGCGCTCCAGGCGACGGGTGATAGCGAGGTGGTCTTCCGCCTGGATAGGCGAGGCATTCACGGAGAAGAGGGACAGGTACACCTCGTCGGTCAGGACCCGATGATTCAGGAATGCGGCTACAGCGACGTTGCCGAACACGAGGACCATGAGTAGGTGCCAGGTTCGGATCCACCGGGGCGTGCTCGATCCGGCATGAGGCTGGGCTCCTTCAACCATGGTATCGATCCTGCTCGAGCCCCGGGGGGCTCACGAGCTGACTGGCACATAGCTCGCGAAAGCCGGGATCCCGGTCGAACAGCTCGGACGGAGGAGCGTGGTCCCGGATCGTCCCCCCCTCGAGGAGATACAGGTAGTCGGTGCGGAGGAGCACTCGGAGATCGTGCGAGATGATCAAGACCGCATGTGATTCGGCGTACTCACGAAGCGTATCCAGGATCATCCGAGAGATTTCGACGTCGGCGGACTGCAGCCCCTCGTCGACCAGGAGGATTCGAGGTTGATCGATCAGCGCCCGAAGGAGGCCGACGAGCTGGCTTTCGCCTGTGGAGATTCGCCGCCCCCCCTCTCCTATTCTGGTTCTCCAACCCCTGGTAAACCTTGCGTGGATGGTCTTCATATCGAAAGCGTCGGGCAGACGGAGCCGCTCGGGCGATCCCGTTTCGGCTCGGCCCAGGAGCACATTGTGCGCAAGGGTGCCGTTGAAGATCTTCACATCCTCCGGCACGAGGGCCACCTGCCTTCGATACTCCTCCAGGGGGATCTCAGCCGCTGGAGTTCGATCCACAAGGAGGCTCCCTTTCGAGAGCGGATAGCTCCGGTTCAGAATTCTCGTGAGCGTGCTCTTCCCCACGCCGTTCGGGCCCCAGAGTCCGGTTAGCCGTCCGGGCGAGATCGTGATGTTCACCTCCCGGAAAAGCGGTTCTCCGGAGGGCCATTCGAACCCAGCGTCTCTGAGATGGAGCCCTCGCGTCATCGCGAACGTTCGGCTTCCCTCGGCGCCTTCCCGGGGGACGAGCAGGAGGTCCTGAAAGCGAGTGGCGGCCACGGATGCCTCCTGGAAGACGACATTCGTGCGCACCAGGCGATGGATCGACGGGAGCATCCCGGCGAGGAGCGAGTAGCCGGCTACCAACTGTCCGAGCCGAAGGGCGTCCTGGATGACGAGCCACGACCCCCAGATCAGGGAGGCCATGATGAGCATTCCCCCTGCCAACTCGGTAAAGAGGCCAATCGCCGCTTCGGTGAGTTCGAGCCGTTTCTTACGCCCCTGAAATGTCCGGTTGAGGGATGTGTTCAGCCGGGTGAACGTGTTGGAGGCGTTTGAAGCCAGGACGGTTTCGATCCCCTCCAAGCTGTCGATGTAGGAGGATTCTGCATGCGCATACGACGCCATGACCGACCGTTGACCTCGTTCGAGGGACCGGGTGGCCCTGAGGAGGATCATCCCGTAGAGGGGGATGGTCGCTAGGGCGACGGGGCCGAGGGGAGGTGCGAGGACGAAGAGGAAGAGAAGGGATCCCAAAACGAGGAGTCCGTCGACGACCGCGGTGCCGATCATCTCCAGGAGCGCTTTCTGGATCCGGATTCCATCGGCGATTCGGGAGGTGATGTCTCCAGTTCGTCGCGTCTCGAAAAAGTGGAGTGGAAGCCGAAAGAGATGGGCGAGAAAGTCGTCGCTCACGTGCACGCTCACCCGCTCATTCATCCCGACCAGGAATCGCCGTTGGAGGTAACCGGCGCCGGCTCGTAGGAAGAGTAGAGCCAGGAGTATGAGGCCGGTCAGGAGGATCATGGTGGTGTCCCGGTCCGGAATGAACCGGTCAATCAGCCACTGGATGAAGACTGCGGTTGCCAGGCCCAGGATCGAAGCGGAGGCCCCGAGAAAAAGGCACTGGATCAGCCAACTCCGTTCCCGGTCGAAATAGGCGGATATCCAATGGAGCCAATGGGGGGGAGGGGACCGGACGAGCTGGTCCGTGGCGGAAAGCAGAAGGACCGCCCGGGAGCACCAACGTCGCTCGAAGGCCTCCCGGGCGAGCCGGGTGATCCCGTGGGCGGGATCGCCCACGATCACGCTTCGCTCGTCCAGCACGTAGACCACGAGGTAGTGGGGGCTCCCATCCTCGGCGATGACGTGAGCAATGCAGGGCAACTCCTCCAGCTTCAGGTCTTCGTAGGTGCCTCGCGCTCCCCGAGCCTCCATCCCGAGCGCCCGGGCCGCCCGGGCGAGCGCCAGCATCGTGGTGCCGCGGGTATCGGTCCCGGCGAGCGCCCGCACATGGACCAGGCTGGCGTCTCCTCCCCAGTAGCGGAGGACGGAAAGGAGGGCCGCCGGACCGCAGTCGGCCTGCTCGTACTGACGGACCACCGGATAGCGGAGGCCCGGCCACCATTTTGAAAAAAGGGTGAATACGGTGGTCCCGCCGGGGCACCGACCGGGATCGAAGTGACGCGTGAATGGCACGGGGACCTCGACTACGGGACGGTCCGTGGGGGATCGATGGGCTCCGGACCATCGGGGCCGGAGGGTTCGGTCAGACGAACGAAGATCTCCTCGAGCGGCTCCGTGGGGGCGTGGCCGTGGCGAGTCCGGAGATGGGCGAGAACTCCCTCGAATCGGAGGCTTCCTTCGTGGAGGATCGCGATCCGGTCGGAGAGTCGCTCCGCGATCTCCATGATGTGGGTCGTAAAGAGGACGAGCCGACCCTTTTCCCGATACTCGACCATGACCTTCTTGACCTCCCGGGCGCCCATCGCATCGAGCGCGCCCGTAGGCTCGTCCAGGATCAGGATCTCGGGCCCCGGGAGGAGCGCGGCGAGGAAGGCGATTCGCTTCTTCATCCCCATCGAGTAGGTCCCGATCCTGGCATCGGCGTGGTCGCACATCCGGAACCGAGCGAGTTGAGCGTCGATCTTTTCGGCGGGGTCGGGCGAGATTCGGTGGAGCTGCCCCACGAACTGGAGGAATTCGCGTCCCGTCAAATCCTCATAGAGAACCGGAAGCTCCGGGACGTAGCCGATCGCTCTGCGGACCGCGTGGATCCGTGGAGAGCCCACGCTGAGGCCCTGGATACGGACGTCTCCAGCCGTGGGGGTGCGAAGTCCCATGATCGTGTGGAGGGCT
>SLFU01000094.1 GCA_007124095.1 Gemmatimonadota bacterium | reverse complement strand
GCCTGCACGTGGGCCATTGTTCTCAGATAGCTGTCCGTGCTCATCCTGGACGAGAACCAGAAGAGCTGACCAAGAGCGAGAACTCCCACGCTCAGAATCACCAGGCTCACCAGGACTTCGATCAGCGTAAAACCGCCGGATCTCTCGGTTCGGGCCGGCCGTGGCACCGCTATCCTCCCTGTCTGAATGCTCTGAGTGCAATGAACCGCTCTTGCGAGCGCCCCCTGCACTTTGGGATGCAATCCGTGTGCCAGACATTGCGTGGCACTGCTATCTGGTTGCAGGAAGATGCCTTGCCGGAACGAATGCCGACGGAGAAAGGGCACGACGAGCAGGGACATTTGCGGGCTTCGGCTCATATTGCCTCGACACGGAGTCCCGCGGTCCGGGAGGAACTCTCCACGGTCTCCAGTAACTCATCGGCCAGAGCCAACTCCGCCGGCACCCGGTAGCGCTCGGCGCCGGAGGTATGTACTTTTCGACGGAAAGCATTCGGTAGGGGCCGCCCGCGAGCGGCGCCCACCGTTCCCGGAAGCTTCTTCCTCAGCCACCTTGATCGTTCCGGCCACGAACATTCGAAGCGGCATGGTCCCGATGTATGCCCCGCCCAGGGCGGGCTTTGGCGTCCACCTACCACGAACCTGGGAGTAGACAGAATGCCAGACCCGCACCCCGGCAGTGGGGGTGCCGACTCGGGCTCGCAGGACGGGGATTCGCTCCAGGATGCCCTCACGAAGGCCGGCACCGCCGCCGGGCTGGAGGGGAACACGGAGTTCGGGCATGCCTTCTTCGAAGCGCTCTTCGAGACGGTGCCGGAGGCCATTTGCCTGCTGGGAAAGGGCGGCCGAATCCTCCGGGTGAACCGGGAGTTCGAACGGCTCTTCGGGCACCCTAAGCGCGCCTGTGTCGACCGGAATATCGACGACCTCCTCGTCCCCGCCGAGCAAAAGGAGGAGGCGCGACAGCTCACCCAGAGGCTGAGCGAGGACACGGACGATCGAATCCAGGCGGATGTCATCCGCATGAGGGCGGATGGCAGTCCGGTCCACGTCTCGATCCTCGCACAGCCGATTCGCTTCAAGGGCCACCGCGTGGGGACCTACGCCAATTATCGGGACATCACAGAGAGGAAGCGAGAGGAGCGAGACCTCCGCGCGGCCAAGCAAATGGCCGAGTCGGCAAACATCACCAAGACCCAGTTCCTCGCCAACACGAGCCACGAGATCCGCACCCCGATGAACGCCATCATCGGGATGGCGAGCCTCCTGGCCGAGACCGACCTGAGCGAAGAGCAGCGGCGATACGTGGAGATCTTCCAGTCCGCCGGACAGACCCTCCTCGATCTGATCAACGACGTCCTGGATCTCTCGAAGATCGAGGCCACCGGGATCGAGCTCGAGGATGAGCCGCTCCACCTCGACGAGCTCCTGGAGGACATTGGCCAGGTCTTCGCCGTCCAGGCCCACCAGAAGGAGCTCGAGCTCGTGTTCCGAATTCACTCGGAGGTCCCGACCGCAGTTCGGGGCGACGCGACGAGGTTGGGTCAGGTGCTGACCAACCTCGTGGGAAACGCGGTGAAATTCACCGATAGCGGCGAGGTGGTCGTCGAAGTTCAACTGGCAGGGTCGCACAAGGCGAGGCCGAGGCAGAAGCAACATTTCATCGAGTTCATCGTCTCTGACACCGGACCCGGGATTCCGGACAGCTTCCGATCCGAGCTCTTCAAACCCTTTACTCAGGCCGACGGCTCGCCGACGAGGGAGCACGGCGGAACCGGGCTCGGCTTGACCATCGCTTCCCGAATCGTCGGACTCATGGGGGGGGAACTGCTGGTCGAGAGCCCCGCGCAGGGGGGAAGCCGCTTTCGGTTCGTCCTCCCGATGGAGGGACACGACCAAGCGCGCCATGACCTGAGGGGAATCGAGGACGCCGATCTGGAAGGGATCCGAAGCCTCGTGGTCGACGACCACTCCGTGAACCGCTTGATCCTCTCCGAGTTCCTCATGGGCTGGGGAAGTGAGGTCGTCGAGGCTGCGAGCGGCCCCGAAGCTCTCGCCCTGATCCGGGGCGCGGAGCGTGATGCTTGCCCCTTCGACCTGATCCTCCTCGATGGACAGATGCCGGGGATGGACGGCTTCGAGGTCGCCCAGGTTATCGAAGACGACCACGTAAAGATGGGAGCGACCGTCTTCATGCTCACCTCCCTCGACCGCCGGGGTGACATCGCCCGATCCAAGGACCTCAACGTTCGCAGCTACATGGTGAAACCGGTGCAACGCAAGGCACTCGCGCAGGCCCTTGCACGCCTCCATATGGCAAACAAAGAAGAGCGTCCCGAAACCGCCACAACAGAAGTTACGGACCACCGGACGCAGCCGGGCCCACCCCACGAACCGGATCCCACACCACCCGCATCCCGCCCGTTTCGTATCCTGGTCGCCGAAGACGTCGAGGACAATCGGCTTCTCATCAAGCTCTACCTGAAGGACCCGACTCTGGAACTCGTGATGGCGGAAAATGGTCGAGAAGCCCTGGAAGCCTTCCGTCGGACGGACGACCTCGACCTCGTCCTCATGGACATCCAGATGCCCAAGATGGACGGCCTCCAGGCGACTCGCGAGATCCGTGCGCTCGAAGCGGCAGAGGAGCGCCCGCCGATCCCGATTCTCGCGCTCACGGCCCACGCTCTCGAGGAGGAACGAGAGACGACACGGGCAGCCGGATGCGACGACCACCTGACCAAGCCGATCCGGAAGGACGAGCTGGTCGCGATCGTTGAGCGGTACCGTGCAAACCGGGAAGGCGGAGGTGCCGATCGATGACCGATCGCCCGGCCCGCCGTGAGAGCTGGCTCCTCCCGGAAACCTTTGCCGCCTTCAAGCGGAGTCTGCTCGAGCCCCGGTCCCCAGATCCCGAGCTTCGGTCGGCTGTCGCGGCCGTGTCGCCGACCGACCTCTACGAGCTGGGCCGGGTCCTCCACCTTCCCGACGACCAGGTGTGTCGTTATCTGGCGCGATTTCTCGAAGTGCCCTTTCTCGAGCGTCTCCACGCCGAACAAGTCCTCCCTGGCGTCCTCTCGGGAAACTTCTGCCACGCGAACCTCGTGGCGCCCCTCGTCGACGGTCGAGTGGTGATCGCGAACCCGTTCGACTGGCCGCTCATCGACACCCTGGAACGTACCCTCTGGAGAGGGGGAGCGCCGAACATCGCTCTCGCCGAACCGGACACGATTCGCACCGTAACCGGCCCCGACGACGGGGACATCCTCCAAAAGGATTCCGGGCCCGCCGGGGTCCTCTCCCTCGAGTCCCCCGAGGCTCCGGACGATGAGCTGGAGGACCAGCTGGAGCGCAGCTCGGCGGCGACAGTGGGAAACGAGATCCTGCGGGGTGCAGTCCGGGAACGAGCCAGCGACGTCCACTTCGAGCCCAAGGAGCGCGGAACCCTGATTCGGTACCGGATCGATGGGGAGATGCACGACATTCGCACCCTGGATCGTGCCACGGCGGCCAGGGTCGTCTCCAGGCTGAAGGTCTCGGCTGGGATGGACATCGCGGAGCGGCGCAAGCCGCAGGACGGAGCGGTGGAAGCCTCCTTCGACGACCGGCGCTTCAAGCTGCGCCTGGCGACCAGCGCCACGTCCGACGGTGAGACCCTGGTGGTTCGAATCCTCGAGCCGAACCTGGAACCCGTCCCCCTGGAAGACCTCGGCTTCACCGAGGTTCAGGCCACCGAGCTCCGCGCTTTGGCGGCACAGCAACAAGGCATGATCCTGGTGGTCGGTCCCACCGGGTGCGGGAAGTCGACCACGATTTTCACCCTCCTGAGCACCGTGGACGGAGAGAGCCGTAGCATCATGTCGGTGGAGGACCCGGTCGAGTACCGGATCCCCTACGCCAACCAGCAGCAGGTTCGAGAACGGGCGGGGGTGACGTTTGAGTCGCTTCTCCGCTCTGCCATGCGGCAGGATCCGGACATCCTCTTTCTGGGAGAGGTTCGAGACCGCTTTTCCGCTCAGGCGCTGCTGGATTTCGCAAGCTCGGGCCACCTCACGATCTCTAGCCTCCACTCTTCGAACGCCACCACCGCAATCTTTCGGCTCGAGCGGCTCGGGCTCGAGAGAAGTGCGATGGCCGAGGCGATCAGCGGGGTCGTCTCCCAGAAGCTCCTCCGGAAGCTCTGCACCAGCTGCCGCGAGATCGGGCCGATCACGACCCAGGAGAGGGAGCTTCTCGAGCCCTTCACGGACGACATTCCGGCGGAGGTCGCCCGAGCCGTGGGGTGCCCGGCCTGTAGGGACACGGGGTACTCCGGCCGACTCGCCGTCTGCGAGGTCATTCGCTTCGACACGGCGATCTCTCGAATGGTTCAGCGGGGAGCACCGATCGCCGAGATCCGCGCCTACCTGGCTGCCGAGGGACACTATCTGATCGGGCATCACGCGTTGGACCGGATCCGGTCCCGATCGATTCCGGTTCAGGAAGCCTACGAGCAGGTACTGGTCGAGGAGCTCCAGCTTCAACGGGCAATCGATCGGAAGGCAAGTCTCCCTTCCGATTCGGATCCTGACGAGGCGGAAACCTTGAGCGCCGCCGGCCCCAGGACCGACGAGCCCACCCCTGACGTGGGCGAGACGGTGGGCTCTGCCGACCAATCCGGCTCAGCCGCGACCACGGTTCTCGTCGTCGACGACGACCCCGACCTGCATGCCCTGATGGAGCTCTACCTCACCGGTGCGGGATATCGGACGGTATCGGCGTTTGACGGAATGGAGGGCCTGATGGCGCTGGCACGCCACGAGGTCGATGTCGTCATTTCCGACATCAACATGCCGAACCTGGACGGGGTCAAGCTCATGGAGATGATCACGAGCCAGGGACTCGACGTCCCGGCCATCTTCCTCACCGGAGACGCCGACGACACCCTGGAGGAGAAAGTGCTCTCCCTCGGTGCAGCTGACTACATGCGGAAACCGGTGTCCAAGAAGGTCCTTCTCCTCCGACTCGAGCGGGTCCTGGATCGAAGGGTAGAGCCACAGGCGGCCCGATCAGGGACCACAACATGAGACCCTCAGAAACATGAGATCCTCGGAAACATGAGACCCTCGAACAATCCTCCGGGCACCCCACTTCGGGTGGAGATATCCGCTGAGCTCCGGCCCCTCATCCCACGCTATCTGGAGAACCGAAGAACCGATCTCTCCCGCCTGAGAAAGGCGGTGGGCGAGGGAGACTTCGCCACCATCCGCTCGATCGGTCACTCGATCAAGGGAACGGGCGGTGGGTTCGGCTTTCCTGTGATTACCACCATCGGTGCCGAACTCGAGACTTCCGGAGGCGATCAGGATCGGGACGCCGCCCGTGACGCGGTGGAGCGGCTCGCCGAGTTTCTCGATCGGGCGGACGTCGTCTACGTCGAGTGAACTTGAAGCAAGAGGTGGCGTGCTGCGCCTCTCAGTCTTCCGCTGCTTCCAGGAGGTCATCCTGGTGCGCTTCGTGCCTCCGGGCTCTTCAAGTAGCCCGACCCCCGAGCTCGCGGCGAACTGCAGGAGCCACCTCGGTCCCGAGGAGCTCGATCGCCTTCAGCACCTCCACGTGAGGCATGGGACCGACCGTGAGCTGGATCAGAAATCGGTCGTGCCGGAAGAGCTCGTGCTGGTAGAGGATCTTCTCGATCACTCGCCCGGGGGCTCCCACCACCTGGGCCCCCTCGAGCCCGGTTTCGCGATCGAAACCCGCCCGGGTGATCGCGGGCCACCCTCGCTCGCCTCCGATTCGGTTCATTACCTGGGCAAAGGGAGGGAAGGCGAGATCCGCCGCCTCTCGGGAATCCTCGGCCAGAAATCCATGCGAGTTGATGCTGACGGGCAGGAGCGCAGGATCGTGCCCGGCCCGCTCAGCCGAGTCGCGGTAGAGCTCGACCATCGGCTTGAAGCGAGCGGGGGCCCCCCCGATGATGGCCAGGGCCATCGGAAGGCCAAGGCGCCCGGCCCGAGCCACCGAGGCCGGCGAGCCGCCCACCGCAACCCAGACCGGAAGGGGATCCTGCTCCGGTCGTGGGTAGACGGCCCTCCCCTCGATGGACGGCCGGTGCCGGCCGGACCAGTCGATCCGCTCCCGGGCCCGGAGCTGGAGAAGGAGCTCCAGCTTCTCCGAAAAGAGATCCTCGTAGTCGGAGAGGTCCTGACCGAAGAGCGGAAAAGACTCCACGAACGAGCCCCGGCCCACCATGATCTCCGCACGACCCCGGGAGATGAGATCGAGGTGAGCGAAGCCCTGGAAGACACGCACGGGATCGTCGGAGCTCAGCACCGAAACGGCACTCGTCAGCCGGATCCGCTCGGTGCGCGCCGCGGCTGCTGCCAACACCACCGCGGGTGCTGACACGGCGTAGTCGGCCCGATGATGCTCCCCGACCCCGAAGACATCCAACCCCACCTGATCGGCGAGCTCGATCTCCTCGAGAAGCCGCCGGATCCGATCCCCTGCCCCGACCTGCGATCCAGTCTCCGGATCCAGGCCGGTTTCAGCAAAGCTATAGATTCCGATTTCCATCCAGACCGGGCGCCTCCGCTTCCGTATCGAGGGGTTGGGAGAAAGGGCTCATTGAGTCCCCCGATCCTGCCACGAGGCCGGATAGCCGTCAACTGCGCATTCTTCCGACGAAGCCTCGAAGAGGCCCTTCGTGCCGGGTTTGCGTGGGCGTGGAACTCCCTACTACCATCCCTTTCCGACCGAGGTGGCGAACCGCCTCGGGACACCGTCGTGCGACCGCCTTCCGGGCGGTCCCTCCGCCGACCTGGTTGAGGCGCTGGAGATCAGAAATCGACAGGAATCCGGACGCAGACCCAACCCGCTGGCGCGAGGAGGAACGGAGACGGTTGATCTCCGAGCGTCTTGCGATGGACCCCGAGACCCGTGATGGGCATGAAGCGCGGATCCTCGCCGGAATCTCCTCCGCCATCGCCGATGTCCGGGGACTTACCATAAGCGGCTACTGGCCTGTCCAGGGGGAGCCCGACCTGCGAGAGTACCTGAAGGCCCTCCCCGCTCGGGGAGGGCGGGCCGCCCTTCCCGCCGTGGTCCGGCCCCACCACCCGCTGGTTTTCCGCGCCTGGAGGCCCGGCGAGCCGCTCACACCCGACGCTCAGAATCTCCCCGCCCCACCCGCGAGCGCCGAGGAGCTCAAACCTGACGTGCTCCTCGTGCCCCTCGTGGGCTTCGACCCGGCAGGGTACCGCCTGGGGTACGGCGGGGGCTACTTCGATCGTACCATCGCGGCGTTCTCGACCAGGCCCCGGGTGATCGGCGTGGGCTACGATCAGGCCCGGATCCCGAGCGTGCGACCGCAGCCCCACGACCGCCGAATGGATCTGGTCGTGACGGAGAGCGGGATCCACGTATCCCCGCCTCCTCACCACCCGATCCCCTGAGTCGGATGCCCACCCGCATCGCACGCACGACTGCACGACGCGATCTCGACGACGGGCGGTCCCGCGGAGTGATGAAGCGGGGCAACACCACCGTGTGAGCAGGAAGCTTTTTCCGGTTTCCGTCTCCTCCGGTGATGATTCCGGAAATCCCTTCGGCTGGGCCGGGGAGGGCTCCCGGCCGACCCCGGACTGGGAGCCCACCGGCCGAGAAGGCTTGCAGTGCCTGACTTTTCCTCCACCTCTTTCGTCCTGGACCTGGCGATTCCGAGCTTGCCCTTGCGGGCTGGCACGGTGCATGCTTCTCCAACGGGCATCCGATCCGAACGTGCAACCTCGGTCCGCGGCGAAGGAGGAACCCGCAATGGACGGACAGCTCAAGCGCTATTCAGGCCCCGGCCCGCCCATGGGCGGGCGCCCGGCGAGCCGGGTCTCCTACGACCTGGAGGGCGAGCCTGTCGATGATGAATCGATCCGGATAGTGGACCTCCGCACCGTGCTGACCCAGATGCGGCTGAGCCGCCTGCTTCCCTCCGGCGTGGCGATCTGCACAGACTGCCCTTTGCTCCCCTGCCCCGTGAAGATGAGCCCGAACCGGCTGAGGGAGCTGATCGTGGACCTGGTCCTCAACGCTCGGGAGGGAGTCGGGGGACGTGGAGTCATCCGCATCGGGGTCGACCGGATCGAGGTGCGAAGCCCTTTCGGCGCAGGGATCGATCCATGGATCAGGATGGAGGTTTCGGACACCGGAGGGAGGATCATTCCCGCGGTGGCTGCCAGGATCTTCGAGCCCTCGTTCAGTGAGCTCGGAAGGGGCCTGGGCCTCTCGGAAGCCCACGAGATCGTGAAGCGCCACGGGGGGAAGATTGAGCTCACCGCCGAGGCGTCGGGAGAAAACACCGTGCGGATTGAGCTGCCCGCAGCTTCCACATGGCATTCCGTCGCCCAGTAAGGCGGGGTCTTTTCGGTCGGCCCGGCGACCGGAATCCACCTCTATATGGACCGAAGTGCGGGTCAGAGCATGGGAGCGAAGAGGTGTGCAGCGCGTGACACCGCTCGAAGTGGAAAACTCCGGGCCTCGAGCTCCTCGCGGGAGACCTCCCGCGACCGAAGGAAGTCCCTCTCGAAGGATGAGGCCACGCTCCCCACGGCCCCCGGATCGAAGAGGAGGGCCGTGATCTCGAAATTCAACCGAAACGACCTGTGGTCGAGGTTCACCGTGCCCACGCCGGCGACCCGGTCGTCCACGAGGACGACCTTGGCGTGGAGGAAGCCTTCCGTGTAGAAGTGCACCCGAACCCCATGGCTCACGAGCCGTTCCATGACGGGGTAGCGAGCCAGATCCACCAGTCGGGAGTCCGAGTGATGGGGGGTCAGAATCCGGACCTCCACGCCCCGGAAGGCAGCCAACTTGAGAGCTTCCACGACCGCGTCATCGGGGACGAGGTAGGGGCTCGCCAACCAGATGCGTCGTGTGGCGCTGTGAAAGGCAACTTGCATCAAGAGGCCGGCCGTGGCCACCTCATCCGCCGGTCCGGAGGGGAGGATGAGGACTCCCTCGCCTCCCGCCTTGCGTGGCTCCCAAGAAAGCTCCGGGACCGTCTCCGTCGCCCAGTACCAGTCCTCCACAAAGGCGAGCTGGAGAGCCAGGGCCGCCGGCCCCTCGACTCGCAAGTGGGTGTCTCGCCAGGCTCCCACGTCCGGGTCGCGGCCGAGATACTCGTCTCCGACATTGAGCCCCCCCACCCATCCCACTCGGCCGTCCACGACCACCACCTTCCGGTGGTTTCGGAAGTTGATCTGAAATCGGGTGGGGCGTCCCACCCGAGTGGACCGAAAGGGGTGCACATCGACACCGGCGGACTCGAGCTCCCGCAGGTACCTCCTCGGAAGGCCGTGGCTCCCGATCTTGTCGAAAAGGACATGGACCGCGATCCCGGCCCGCGCCTTCTCGATCAGCCGCCGTTGGAGCTCTCTGCCCAGGTTGTCATCCCGGATGATGTAGAACTGGACCACCACCGAGCGCTTCGCCTCCTCGATTCCGGTGAAGAGGCTCTCGAAGGTCGCCTCACCGTCCACCAGGAGTTGAGTAGCGTTTCCGCCGAGTATCGGGAGCCGAGCGAGCCGCTCGGCCGCGAGGATGGCATCTCCGTCCTCCAAGTAACCACCCGCCCGGCACGCCCGGATCTTGCCCAGGATGGGAGCCATCCTGTTGTTCAATGCAGAGGTGCCGTGGCGTCGCGCCTTCACGTATCCCTCGAAGCGGGACGCACCCAGAAGCCAGTAAGCGGGGACAGCCAGGTAGGGAATGAAAAGTAGGGCCAACGACCAGGCGACGGCACCCTGCGGGGTTCGGGCCGTGAAGATGGCCGAAAGCGCACTTCCCGCGCCCAGCAGATGAGTCAGAATCACGATGGCAAGCAGCATGGACCCAAGCTCCGGTCGAGCGAGGAAAACTGCAACATAAATATCGCCCCCGCGCACCCCGGCCAGGCTCCGCCCGCTCCAAAACGAGGCTCCGCCCTCTCCAGGTGGTGTGCGGGCCGGCTGTAGGGCGAAGCTCGAGGGCGGTGGGTCACCACGCTATTACCAAACTGCGTCGGCAGCGACTCTGGCGGCGAGGGGCCCCGCGTCTCCATCGGCAGCCTCGAAAAAGAGGGACGGCTCGATCAGCTCGAGTTCGAGGAGGAGGGGCGCCCCTTCGGGCCCCGGGACGAAGTCCACCCTAGCATAGGCCGGTGGGCCGAACCGCTCCCGCACTGAAGAGATCACCCGGTCGGCCACCTCGCGCTCCTCCCGGGACGGGACCTTCGGAGTGATCTTCTCCGGCGCGAAAAGCCCCTCGATGAGGCCGGATCCGCGCTCCAGAATTGGCCCCTTGCGGGCAGCGTGGCGGTACCGACCATCCAGATAGACCAGGGCGCTTTCCCCCTCGCTGTCGACCTTTCCCAGGTACGGTTGCACCATTACCGTCCGTCCCTCATGGAGGAGCCTTTCGACGTGGGCGAGGGCTGCCTCCTCGTCACCGATCCCGTAGCGCGCCGTGTTCCTGGACCCGGCCGAGATCGCCGGCTTGACCACGTACTCGTCGAGGGAAGCCGGAAGAGCGGGCGGAGTCCCGGGAGAGATGAAGCGAGTTGGAACGACCGGTAGCCCTTCAGACTCGAGATCGGAGAGGTACCGCTTGTCGGCATTCCACCGCACAACCGGAAAGGAGTTGAGGAGCCGGGTCACCCGGTCGACGCGGCGAGCCCAGGAGAGGAATTCCTCGAACCGTTCCGGGTAGTCCCACGTCGAGCGGAGGAGGACCACGCGAAACCCAGCCCAGTCCACCCCCGGCTCGTCCCATACAACAGCCTCCGGACTCAACCCGACGGATCGGAGCGCGTCCATGACCGCCTCTCCGTCCGAGTCGAGCTTCCGGACTTGCGAGCAAGTCACGACCGCTGCCCGCAGCCCGTCCGCCGACCTGCGCATTCGTCGTCCCCCCTTCCACCGTGGCAATCGTGGATGTGCCCGGTCACTGACGCTCCCCCCGTCCACGGCTCGTTCCGGAGAAGGATCGCGCCCTCGCATGCCGCCGGTTGCCACACCTCGTACCACGGAAATACCTTGCGGTTCAGTTCGGTAGCTCGGGGCGCCGGCCCGGGTCTTCCGTGAGCTCTCGCCCAGGACCGACACCTCGGAAGCCATGATCCCCGACAGACCACCTCTCAGGGCGGTGGCCTCCGCTCTGGTCCTGAGCCTCCTGCCCCTCGGACTTCTCTCGCAGACCACCGGCTCCGCAACGGCACCCTCACCGGAGGAGGTGTTGGGCTACGAGATCGGGGAGCGTTTCACGGATGTCGCGGGAGTGGAACGCTACATGCGGGCCCTTTCGGAAGCCTCCGACCTGGTCTCGCTGGACAGCTACGGTGTGACCCCCGAGGGTCGTCCCCTGCTGCAGGTGGTAATCGCGAGCCCGGAGCACCGCACACGAATCGACGAGATCATCCAGCTCAACCGGGAGCTCATCGACCCCGACACCCCCGGAGAGCGCGCGCGCGTGATCGCCGAGTCGAACCCGGCGATCCTCTACTTTACGTACGGGATCCACGGGAACGAGAGCGCTTCCCCTGAATCCGCGATGTGGACGGCGCACGACCTCGCCTCCAACCACGAGTCGGTTCGCACGGTCCTCGATTCGGTCATCATCGTGATGGATCCAGCCGCGAACCCGGACGGCCGGGATCGTTACGTCAACTTCTTCCGACAGGCCTCCGTCGCCCGTGCGAACCCCAACCCCGAACTCCGCGAGAGACGGGAGCCCTGGCCGGGTGGACGGTTCAACCACTACCTCTTCGACCTCAACCGGGACTGGGCATGGCTGAGTCAGAGTGAGACTCGGGATCGACTGGTCCGATACCATCACTGGAATCCGCAGGTGCACGTGGACTTCCACGAGATGGGACATACGTCCACCTACTTCTTCTTCCCTCCCTCGGACCCGGTAAACCCCATATTCACCGATCACATCCTGGACTGGGGGCTCCGATTCGGTCGGGGGAACGCCGAGGCGATGGACCGGGAAGGCCTACTCTACTATACGGGCCAGGAGTTCGACCTCTTCTATCCCGGCTATGGGGACTCGTGGCCCGGTCTCCTGGGAGCGGTGGGAATGACCTATGAGCAGGGGGGCGGCGGGTTCGGGGGGCTCCAGATCGAAAGGCCGGACGGGACCCTCCTCACCCTCCGGGACAGGGCGTTCGGCCACCGGACGACCGGGAATGCAACGATCCGGACGGCCGCCGAGGGGAAGACGGACCTCCTCCTGGGCTTCGCGGAGTTCCATCGAAACATCGACGACGGCCTGGAGGACATCTATCTCGTGCCGGGTCGGGACGATTCACGGCTCGAATCGCTGGTTGCCTTTCTCAGGACGCACCAGATCGAGGTGGAACGCGCCGATGCGGAGACCGAGGTGGACGCCGTTCCGCACCCAGGCTTCGAATCCCGCTCGACCTTCCCCGCCGGAACGCACCGGGTGAGGGCTCGGCAGCCACGGGGCCGCCTGGCGGGAGCTCTTCTGCGACCCGACAACCTCCTCGACGCCACGTTTTCGTACGATATCACCGCTTGGGCGCTGCCCTTCGTCTATGGCGTGGAAGCCCACTCCGCGACGGGTGACGTGAGCGGCGCATGGAGCTCGGTCACGGAGGCCCCGTCGCCCCTTGAAGCGCCACTTTCGGCACGGGGAAGCTACGGATACCTCCTCCCGCCATCCTTCTCGAGCGCCCCTGGATTGGTCCGGTTTATGGAAGGGGAGGGCCGCGCCATCGTAATGGCCGACACCTTCTCCATCGATGGAATCCTCTACCCTCGGGGGACGGTCTTCTTTCCCCGGGGTCGAAACGAGGAGCTGGACGCACGCCTGGAAGGCTCGGGGCTGGCCGGCCTCGTGACCCCAATCGCCACGGGGTTGACCGCGACCGGCCCCGATCTGGGCACCGGTGATGCGGCCTCCCTGCGACTCCCGAGAATCGCTCTCCTCGGTGGTGAGGGCACCTCGGCCACCGGATTCGGAACCCACTGGCACTTCTTGGAGAAGGTCCTGGATGTTCCCTTCGACGTGGTGAACCTCTCCGATGTCCTGTCTCTCGACCTCTCCGTCTACGACGTCATCATCGTCCCCTCCGGGAGCCCCCAGGGCGAGCTCGGCCAACCCGGCCTATCGGCGCTGGAGGCGTGGGTCCGGGGTGGCGGCACCCTCGTAGCCATCGCGGGAGCGGCACGCAGCCTCGCCCAGCCCATCGCCGGAGTGGAAGAGCGCGTCCGCCTGGAGGAGGACGACCCGGACCGTGACGAGCGACTCGCACGGGCTCTCATGACCCGTGAAGAGCGAGAGATTCAACAGTGGAGGGACCGGATTCCCGGCACGATCCTCCAGGTTTCGGTGGATCCTCGCCACCCGATCGTGTTCGGCGCCGGAGCCGCCCAGGCAGACGATCGCCTCTTCGTTCTCTCCTCGGGAGTGGGATTCGAGCCCGCGGAGAGCTTCGAATCGGTCGCCTTCTTTCCCGAAGGGGTGAACCGCATCAGCGGTGTGATCTCAGAGGACAATCTCGAGCGCCTTGACCGCAGCGCCTGGCTCGCCCATCGAAGGCTGGGGTCGGGGCAGGTCATCCTCTTCGCCGACGATCCCCTCTTTCGGGGCTTCTGGTACTCCGGCTATCTCCTTTACACAAACGCGCTCCTCCTCATGCCGGCCTTCTGAGGCCACGCACGGAGAGCAAGGGCTACGGACCCCGATCAACCTCGCAGGTGACACTCCCTCGTACTCCGTCCTTCTCCGCGTGAATCGTTACCACCCCCCTCCCATGCGCCGACACCACACCCGTGGAGTCCACCGAGGCGATCGAATCGTCGAAGGCGGTCCAAGCAAAGCCGGCTCGCGGCCGCTCCGTGCCGTCAAGATGCCGGGCCACGGCACTCAGTTCGATCCGCTCACCCGGCAAGAGGCCTGCGCACTCACCTACCACCTCGACCTCGGCGACCGAGGGCCACTCGACGACCACCGGAATCTCGAGGGTAACGGGCTCCCGGTCAGATCCCGGCGGGAGCGTCACCGAGGCGGTGATTCTGTGCTCTCCGACCGCACGCCCGGTGACCCCTTCAGGAGATATCTCCAAAGCGTCGCGGGGTGCGGAGGCCTGGATGATGGCCGCTACCGGCTCACCATTCCCGTCGACGCCCCACACCCGGAATGTTGCGGACTCACCGACCCGCAGGTGTAGCCTCTCCGGCTCCGCGAACAGCGCCGTCACCTCCAGTCCCGCCTGGAGCGGCCCCTCGAGCTGGGCCGCTCCAGGATGAGGGAGCACGAGAACGCAGATCATCCACAAGCAGGTCCGGGCTGAAAATCGAGTCATGGTCCGTTATACCTCCTGATCGTCGGTACCGGGGACGCCCGGCTCCTCCCGAATGCACGACGATGGACGATCGAGAGGGCGCCGAGTCAGCGGTCGCGGCCGTAGTGGTAGCCGCCTCCCGATCCCTGTCGTTCGAGACGGGATTTTCATACTGTTAGGGTCTCCCCACTGGGGAGTTCCGTCGGAGTCCGATGGGGGCGCCCCGCGCTCCGCGGCTTCGGCAGCCGAATCGCAGACCGACCGGACCAACCAGGACCGGAAAGACAAAGGAGTCACCGTGGGAGCCCATTTGAAAGACCCGTTCGGCGCTTTGACTTCCGTTGACCTCTCCGAAGGAGCCATCTCCCTCTACCGTATCGGGAAGCTGGAGGAAGAAGGGATCGCCGAGGTAGACCGGCTCCCCTTCTCGATCCGACTCCTCCTGGAGAACGTCCTCCGCCACGCCGGGAAGGGATACGTCTCGGAGAATGACGTGCGCACGGTGGCTGAGTGGAGCCCCACGAACTCCGGCACGAACATCCCCTTCATGCCGTCGCGCGTCGTGCTCCAGGACTTCACCGGCGTACCGACCGTCGTGGATCTGGCCGCGATGAGGGAGGGGCTGGCTCGGATGGGTGGACAGCCCAAGCGGATCAACCCGCAGGTTCCCGCTGACCTGGTAATCGATCACTCTGTTCAGGTCGACTTCTTCGGTAGCCAGGACGCCTATCGCAAGAACGTCGAACGGGAGTTTGAGCGAAACGGGGAGCGGTACGCCCTCCTGCGATGGGGCCAGCACGCTTTCGAGAACTTCCAGGTGGTTCCGCCCGGCACCGGAATCGTCCATCAAGTGAACCTGGAATACCTTGCTTCGGTGGTTCATCGGCGGGAAGAAGAGGGAACGGCGATTGCGGTCCCGGACACCCTCGTAGGCACAGACTCCCACACCACCATGATCAACGGGCTGGGGGTCCTGGGGTGGGGTGTGGGCGGCATCGAGGCCGAGGCCGTTCTCCTGGGCCAACCCTACTACATGCTCCTGCCGGAAGTGGTCGGGGTGAAGATCTCGGGTTCCCTCTCCGAGGGGGCGACCGCCACGGACCTGGTTCTCCGGGTCACGGAGCTCCTCCGAAACCACGGGGTCGTGGGCCGGTTCGTCGAGTTCTATGGAAAGGGCCTGTCATCGCTGACTCTGCCCGATCGGGCGACCATCGCGAACATGTCCCCGGAATACGGAGCCACGGTCGGCTTTTTCCCCGTGGACCAAGAGGCTCTGAAATACCTGGAGGGAACCGGGCGTGACCCGAATCTCGTGGAGAGGGTCGAGCGGGTCTCGAGGGAGATGGGCCTTTTCCGGACCGATGACACTCCGGATCCCGAGTACACCTCCTCCCTGGAGTTGGACCTGGGCACCGTAGTACCCTCGGTCGCTGGACCTCGACGGCCTCAGGACCGGATCGCTCTCTCGGACCTGCGGAGCGGGTTCAGTACCTCCCTGCCCGGTCTCCTCCCCGAGGGACACGAGCTTCCGGACGGCCCGGAGCCCCGCACTTCGGAAAGTTGGAGCGGAGAAGGCGGAGGCTCCTGGGGAATGACCGAGGAAGGAGGGGATTCCGTGGAGCCATCCTCGGCGACCGGCGGAGCCCGGCACTCTGCGGTCGCCGTCTCACCGACCGACCCCGACCACCCGCGCGTCGCCACGGTCGAGCTCGATGGACAGAAAGTGCGGCTCACGGACGGAAGTATCGTGATCGCGGCGATCACCTCCTGCACGAACACGTCCAACCCGTCGGTGATGGTAGGGGCCGGTCTCCTGGCCAAGAATGCGGTAGAGCGCGGGCTCGACGTACAGCCGTGGGTCAAGACTTCGATGGCTCCGGGCTCCAAAGTGGTCACCGATTACCTCGAGACCTCCGGGGTGCTCCAGTACCTGGAGAAGCTGCACTTCGACGTGGTCGGATACGGCTGCACCACCTGCATCGGCAACTCCGGCCCGCTTCCCGAGCCGATCGCCGAAGCGGTGATGACCAAGGGGCTGGTGGTCTCCTCCATCCTCTCTGGGAACCGGAACTTCGAAGCCCGAATCCATCCCCTCGTCCGCGCGAATTACCTGGCGTCACCGATGCTCGTGGTGGCCTTCGCGCTCACCGGGCGCATCGACGTCGACCTGCACAACGACCCCCTGGGCGTGGGCTCGAATGGGGAACGCGTGTACCTCCGAGACATCTGGCCGACCCAGAAGGAAATCCGGGACACGATCCGGGCATCGCTCAAACCTGACATGTACAGAGAGCGCTACAGTGAAGTCTTCGAGGGGGACGACCTCTGGAAGGCGCTCCCCCTCCCAGAAGGCGACTCCGCTCTCTACGAGTGGGACGCAGACTCCACCTACATCCAGAACCCGCCTTTCTTCGACGGGATGGGCAAGGATGAGCCTGCGCTCAAGGACATCGAAGGCGCACGGGTGCTGGCGCTTCTGGGAGACAGCGTCACGACCGACCACATCTCGCCGGCCGGAGCGATTCCCAAGGACGAGCCCGCGGGACGGTATCTCCAGGAGCACGGGGTCAAGCCGTGGGAGTTCAACACCTTCGGCTCGAGACGGGGCAACCACGAAGTCATGCTGAGAGGAACCTTCGGGAACGTGCGCATCCGGAACCTCCTCCTGGACGGCAAGGAGGGAGGGCACACGAAGCACTTCCCGGATGGCGAGGTCATGCCGATCTATGACGCTTCGATGAAGTACCAGGCCGAGGGCGTCCCCCTCGTCGTGCTGGCGGGCGCCGAGTACGGGGCGGGATCGTCGAGGGACTGGGCCGCCAAGGGCACGGCATTGCTCGGAGTGCGTGCAGTCATCGCGAGCAGCTACGAGCGGATCCACCGCTCGAATCTGGTCGGGATGGGAGTCCTCCCCCTCCAGTTCCCCGAGGGCCAGTCCGCCGCCGATCTCGGACTGGACGGGACGGAGGCCTTCGATATTCACGGCATTGAGGAGGGGCTGGCTCCGGGGTCCCGGGTCTCAGTAGTAGCGCGCCGCTCGGATGACTCGATCGTGGAGTTCGAGGCAGAGGTCCGGCTCGACTCGTCCGTGGACGTCGACTACTACCGGAACGGAGGCATCCTGCACACGGTCCTGCGGAGGATCGCCAAGGGAGAAATGTAGGGAAGACTTATAAGTCTTATAAGTCGTATATAGGACCCGCGGGACGGTTCACCGATCCGGCCCGCGCTTGGTCCCCTGGTCGCTCCACGCATCGGCCGGGGGACGGAGCGCCGCGGGGGGACCGAGCACCTCCCGGAGTACGATCGCCGATCGCAGCTCCTCCACATCGCCGGACTTCAGGAGCTCGGTGTAACGCGTGGAACGCGAGCGCCTTGGTTGCAAGGCCGGCATCCTTCGCGCCTCCCGACGCGCATCCCGCTCACGCTCTGCGCGTCGGGACAGTCCGCGATGCGGGAAGCTCCCACCTGGCGAGCCCGTTTCGGTCTCCCAGGGCCGTTCGGGTTCGCTCCGGTAGCGGTCCTGGGGGACGGGGACTGGAATGTGTGGACTGCCCGAAGGATCCGGGTCCGAGCGGCGAACCGGCTGCTCGGGAAGCTCACGCTCGGTCGCACGTGTCGGGTCGCGTCCGGTCCGTCCGCCCGCATCTCTCTCCCCCGCCCCTCCGGCCAAAGTCCCTTCCGGTTGCCCGGCCTCCCCTTCCGTCGGTCCATCCGGAGGAGCCTGGCCGGTAAGGATCGCCCAGAAGTCTTCGGGCACCATCCGGTCTGCGGTCTCTCGCTCACCCTCCTCTTCCCCACCTGCGGCCGAATCGGAGGTAGCGGTTGCCGGCTCCGGGGAGGAAGATACGGGCTCGGGTTCTCGATAGGGCGCCTCCTCCGACTCCGCAGCGGCGGTGGAGCCGCCCTGATCCTCCTGCTCCATCTCCTCCATGCGCTGACGTTTCTTCCGACTGCGGCTCACCGCATCGACGATCGAGGCGACGACGATGAGAAGGATGAAGACGAGCTCGAAAAGTCCGTCGATCATGAATCGCCGGATCGGGGCGGCTCGAGCGGTTCGTCCTCTCCGGCAATCGAGGACCGCATCGAAGTGTCGGACTCGATGTTCCGGTAGCGCATGTAATCCATGACCCCGAGATTACCGTCTCGGAAGGCCGCAGCCATCGCCTTGGGCACTTCGGCCTCCGCCTCCACCACACGAGCGCGCATCTCCTGGACCTTGGCGCGCATCTCCTGCTCGAGCGCGACCGCCATAGCACGCCGTTCCTCGGCCCGAGCCTGAGCGACCCGCTTGTCCGCCTCGGCCTGATCCGTCTGGAGCTCGGCGCCGATGTTCTTGCCCACATCGACATCGGCGATGTCGATGGAGAGAATCTCGAAGGCGGTGCCGGAATCCAGTCCTCGGGAGAGGACCGTCTTCGAGATGGAGTCCGGGTTTTCGAGCACGGCCTTGTGGGAGTCGGCCGAGCCGATGGAGGAAACGATCCCCTCCCCTACCCTCGCCAGGATGGTCTCCTCCCCGGCACCCCCGACCAACCGGTTGATGTTGGCCCGAACCGTCACCCGGGCCATCGCGACGAGCTGAATGCCGTCCCGGGCCATCGCCGCCACCCTCGGAGTGGTGATAACCTTCGGGTTGACGGAGACCTGAACGGCTTCGAAGACGTTCCTTCCCGCGAGATCGATCGCGGCCGCCTGTTGAAAGCTAAGGTCGATGTTCGCCTTGTCGGCCGAAATCAGCGCTCTCACGACCCGATCGACCTGCCCTCCCGCAAGATAGTGGGCCTCCAGATCGCCAACCTCGATGTCCAGCCCCGCCTTCGTGGCCCAGATCAGGGGCCGAACCACAGCGGGGGGATTCACCTTCCTCAGCCGCATTCCAATCAGATAGCCGATCCCCACCCTCGTACCGGCGGAGATCGCCTCGACCCAGAGACGGATCGGAACCGCCCAGAAGAGGAGGATGACCAGGAGCACAATCCCGATCAGAATGAACGTCGTGGTTCCGAAGACCAAATCTTCCATGTAAATGCTTCCCTTTCACTGTGCAGGTTTTCTCGCCAGCCGATTGACTCTCAACCCCGCGTCGGACTTCAGACTTCCTCGTGCTCCATCATTTCGCTCCTCTCGCCTCCGGGAGCCCGGATGAGCCGGACGACATGACGGTACCCTTCGGAGGCCACGATCCGAATCGGGCTCCCCTTCTCAATCCATTCGGATTCCGAGACCACATCGACCCGCTCTTCGTTGAACTCCCCCGTCCCCGCCGGTCTCAGGTCCGTGAGCGCGATCCCGTCCCGACCGATCAGCTCGTCTCGGCGCAGGGACGACGTGTACCCGGTCTCTCGCCCCGTTTCCTGGCTCAGGAAGATGCCGAGATTGGTGAGTCGTCGACTCGCCGGCAAGCGCGTGAGAAGGAACCACGAGCTCAAGAGGACCATGACGAGGGCCGCCGACAGCACTCCACCGGCCCGCGCAAAGTCCCCTGTGGTGGGCAGACCGCCCAGCAAGGACATGTACGCGCCGGCAAGCATCCCCATCGCTCCGAGGATCCCGAACACACCCATCCCGGGAAGGAGGAAGACCTCAACCAGAACGAGGGTCGCCCCCAACACGAAGATGACGATTCCCTCCATCCCCGCCAACCCGATGATGAAGTGGGATCCAAAGAAGAGGCCGAGGGCCACGACGCCCACGAGGCCCCCGAGACCGACGCCAGGTGTCCTCACTTCGACGAGAAGGCCCAGGAATCCGAGCGAGAGGAGAAAGGGCGAGACCACCGGGTGTGTGAGAAACCGGACGACTCGCTCGGCCCAGTTCACCTCCTGGTCGACAACCTGGTTGCCGTCCGTCCCGATCTGGGCCATGAGGTCTTCCCACTGCGAGACGGAAAGAGCGTAGTCTACCTCGACCGCCTCTTCCATCGTCAGAGTGAGGAGACTTCCAGCCGCACTCACTCCGGGGACCTCGATCTCCGGGTCGACCATCGCTTCGGCTATGGCGGGATCGAGGCCACGCGCCTCCGCGAGGGAGCGCATGGAGCTTCGCATCGCAGAAACGATCTTCTCTGGAGCCACCTGACCGTCTCCGGTGACCGGAGTGGCGGCGCCCATTATCGATCCGGGTCGCATGTAGATTCGATGCGAGGAGAGCGCGATCAGCGCTCCGGCGGAGAGGGCTCGCCGATTGATGTAGGTGTAGACTTCGATCTCGGAGTCGCTCACCGCGTCGGCAATCCGTTCCGCAGCGTCCACCCGTCCCCCCGGTGTGTCCATGTCCAGGATCACTACCGACGCCCCTTCCTCGGCGGCCTCCCGGAGACTCCGCTCCACGAACGGGGCGAGCCCCAACTCGATGACGCCCTGGATGGGAACGCGGAACACGGGACCGCTTCGAGGCTCGACTTCAGAAGGCGTCGCCGCAGCCTCCGGATCTGTCGCCTGGAGATCGGCCTCCTGAGCCGCTGTTCCCTCCAAGAGCCCAAAAAGGGAAAACGCAGGGATGAAACCTGCGAGCAGGATCAAAGTCGAGCGGGGCACCATAGCTCAGACCACCTCACGGTTCGGGTGCTGGTCCGGGGCGGAACGATGGATCGGACGCCTCCCGAAAGAGGTGAACAGGACGTTCTTCACGCACTTCACTACCCACGTCGGATGCGGCGGGTCCAGGCCGAAGGGCAACCCGATCGCCCGGGCAGCGTCGACCGACTTGACCTGGCCGGAGAAGCGCCTATAGCTTCGCGGACCGAGCCGATGGAGTACACACTCGGTTCCGGACAGCGAAGGACGAAGCTCGACCCGAACGGTGGCCGTCGCCCACAACCGCTCAGCCAAGGAGCCCGAGTCAGGTATGAACCCGTGCCACGGCCCCATCCTCGGGGACGATGAGTCGTCGTCACACGAGGCCCGGAGGGAGCTGGAACTCCTCAGGGAGCGGATCACCGACGTCGATGATCAACTTATCCGGATCATCGGAGAACGGCGCGACCTGGTTCTCGCGATCGGTCGACTGAAGCAATCGCTGAATCTCCCCGTCATGGACCCGGGCAGAGAAGCCAAGGTGGTGAGAAGGGCCGCGGCCCGGGCCCGGGAGCTCGGGGTGGACGAAGAGATGATCCGGGACGTCATTTGGCGAATCATCGCATTCGCTCGAGCCACCCAGGAAGACCCTAGCCGCTAAATGCCGTCCGGCCGCTAGATGCCGTCCGGTCCTGCGGAAGGCTTCTCCTAGTCGGCCATCCCGCGCGTGTGGGCACCGCCCAGCGAAGCCACCAAGCGGTGCGATTCCCCCTGCGGAACCCGCACTAGAGACGACCGTCCCGGGGGCGTCCGCTCGCGAATCAGATGCGGGTTGAGGTCTCGCATGAGCGACGGAGCCAGGTCGAGCGCCTCCGCCAACTCCCTCAGCGGCGTCCCACCCGGGACCAGGACCCGATCGAAGAGGTAAGGGAGCGAGCGCTCCACCTCGAACCCGAAGTGCTCGGCCTGCTCGGCGAGCAGGGTAGCTGCGAGCATCTTCGGCACATACTGCCGGGTTTCCTCGGGAAGATAGCGCCGGATCTCCCAGTAGAGGGCCTCCCCCTGGCCCTTGGCCGCCCCGTGGTACCGGAGAGCGGTGGCCACCCTGGCCGGTCCGGCGTTATATGCCGCAGCCGCCAGATACCAGGTGCCGAAGATGCCATAGAGCTCTTCGAGGTAGTCCAGTGCCGCCTCAGTGGCCCTCACCGGGTCACGTCGCTCATCGACCCACCCATCCACGGTGAGCCCATACGCTCGAGCCGTCGGGCCCATGAACTGCCAAACCCCCGATGCCATCATCGGAGAGAGCGCCGTCGCCGAGAAGCCGGACTCGATCATCGCCAGGTAGAGGAGCTCCTCCGGCATTCCTCGTATTCGGAGTCGGTCCCGAATCATTTCGCCATAGAGCCCTTCACGCACGAGGTACCCCTCGAAGCCCCTCCGGTCCCGGTAGAGGAAGCGATGGATCCATCCCTCCACCTCTTCGTTCACCTCCATCGGCAAACGGGCCTCCATCAGGGCCTGCGCCTGGCCCGAGACTTCGAACCTGAGGCTCTCATCCTGGTCGGCCTGGTCGGCGTCGCTCCGGGTCTCCCCGTCCGGGATCAGAATGGCCGCGATCAGACCCGCTCCCATGAGCAGGGAGCGGATACACCACACCGGAGCGTGGCGGAGAATGCCCTTCGCAGGCACTGGGAGGGGAAGTCCAAACAGTCCACCGGACACCGGCGAGGGCTCGGCATCGGTGGCGCGGATACTTCGAGGACGGGTTTCCTGAGGTTCAGGGGTCATAAACTGCACTCCTCAAATCTATATCGGTCTCTCGGCCCACTGCCTGCCACTGCCAAGCGCCATTGCACCTGAAAACAAATTCGCACTCCATTCCAATCACTGGATCTGGAGAGCGAACGCGCTCCTCCGCCTGGACGGCGAAGAACCCACGAGCCGGGAAATCGTCGTTGATACAATAAGATGATCGAAGAGGGTCCGCTCCCCACTTCGGGGACGGATCTCTCCGTAGGGATGGGCCGTCTCAGTCCGCCGGGTAGACCGAGACGGTTGGACGACGCCGGACCTTCTCGAACCGGACCACGCCGTCGACTACGGCGAAGAGGGTATCGTCCCCTCCTCGCTTCACATTTCGGCCCGGGTGGAACCGGGTGCCCCTCTGGCGGACCACAATCCCTCCGGCACGCACGGCCTCGCCTCCGAAGCGCTTGACTCCCAGCCGCTTCGCGTTGCTGTCCCGTCCGTTTCGGCTCGAACCGACACCTTTCTTGTGTGCCATGGGAGAACCCCCCTCTGTACGCTGATCCCCTGGGCCGAGTCTCCTCAGCCGAGGATCTCGTCCACCCGGATTTCGGTATAGTCCTGCCGGTGGCCCTGCTTCCGGCGGTAGCCTTTGCGGCGCTTCCTCTTGAAGACCACGACCTTCTTGGACCGGCCATGACCCACGACCTCGGCCTTCACCCGCGCCCCGTCGACCGTGGGGGTCCCGACCTGAATCGAGTCACCATCGGCCGTCAACAGCACTTCGTCGAACTCCACGACCTCTCCCGCGTCGACCGACAACGACGGAATTCGGAGCTGCTCGCCGGGCTTGGCCCGGAACTGCTTTCCACCCGCTTTGAAGACCGCATACATCGTGGACCTCGATCCGGTTCCTTGGTACACCTCTCGTTGCAGGACGACCCCCGGAGCAAATGCCCCTCCAAGACTCGACCCCCTAGCCTCACAAACTCACGTCTTTGCGGCCCGAGGTCAAGCTCCCCCCCTCCCCTAGTCAACCTGGCTGCCCAGTGACGTATCGTTCCGTCACGTCGGTCTCCGCGGGCCCCGAGAGGAGTCGGAACTCGTCCTCTCTCAGGAGTGGATCGTCACGGAGGTCCAGCTTGATCGGCATCCGCCTGCGAAGCCGGTGAAGGAAATCGGGCTCCTCCTCCATCACGTGGAGGGCAACCTCGGGGTGGACCCGGATCAAGATGAGTTGCTCGTTGCCCGATGCCACGGCTCGCTTGAGGCTTCTCTCCACGCGGCGCACGACTGTGGGGGGCGTGAAAACCCGGCCGGCCCCCTGGCAGTGCTCGCAGACCCGCGTCAGCGACTGAAAGAGAGACGGACGAACCCGCTGGCGCGTCATCTCCACCAGCCCCAGATCCGAAACCGAAAACGCCTTGGTGCGGGCGCGATCCCTCCCCAGGTGGGACCGCATCTCGTGGAGGACCCGGTCCCGGTTCTCCTGGGACTTCATGTCGATGAAGTCGACCACGATGATTCCGCCGATATCCCGCAGCCGCAGTTGCCGGGCAATCTCTCGGGCCGCATCCAAATTCGTCTGGAGGATCGTCTCTTCCGGATCCTTCCTCCCCTTCCCTGTGAACCGACCGGTGTTCACGTCGATCGAGACGAGGGCCTCCGTCGGCTCCACGATGATGTAACCGCCGGACGGTAGCATCACCTTCCGCTCGAACGCCTCCCCGATCTCCTCCTCGATGTCGTAGCGGTCGAAGAGAGGCACAGAGTCCTGGTAGAGCTTCACCCGGTCCAGAAGCTCAGGGTCCACGCTCTTTACGTATTGGACGATCTCCCGGTGGACCTCCTGGCTGTCCACCTTGAGCCCGTCCAGCTTGTCCGAGAAGAGGTCGCGCAGGACTCCGGAAACGAGGGTCGCCTCGCTGTGGACAAGAGCGGGCGCCCCAGAGGAGGCCGCCCGCTTCGTGATCTTCTGCCAGGTCGAATGAAGCCGATCGAATTCAGCCTGGAACTTCTCACGACTCAACTCCTCGCCGACCGTCCGGATGATCAATCCTCCCGAATCTTCCGGCCGGATCTCCCGGGCGAGCTTACGAAGCCGCGCCCGTTCCTCCCTCTGCTCGATCTTCCGACTCACTCCGACATGGGAGGAGAAGGGCATGTAGACCAGAAAACGCCCCGGAAGGGACACCTGCGCGGTGAGACGAGGCCCTTTCGTCCCGATTGGTTCCTTGGTCAGTTGGACCAGAATCGTATCGCCCTGCCGGAGCCGGGTCTGGATCGGAGGGTACTGACGGGATCGGCGCCCCCCATTGCCGTTGCTGCCATCCCCGTTCGGTTCGTCATCCTCGTCGCCATCCTCGTCTTCCTCGGGGTGGACAAGGTCCGAGACATGCAGGAAGCCGGCCTTTTCGGTGCCGATGTCGACGAACGCGGCCTGAATGCCCGGAAGGACCGCCTCAACCCTTCCCAGGTAGATGTCGCCCACGGTCCGACCGTGATCCGGCCGATCCAACATGAGCTCGACCAGACGGTCGTCCTCCATCAATGCCACCCAGCATTCCTGCGGGCTGGCACTGATCAGAATTTCTCGTTTCAACTGTGACAGAGCTCCCCGGACCTCCCGGGTCTGGCGTAACCTCCTTTCCATGATGCTCCGAACCCCGCATCCGCTGCCCGACGGTTCCTCGGGGCAGGCGAGCGACGGGCCCGACAGAGCTTGGAAGAGATCCAGCCAGACTCGAAGATCGTCCGAATACCTTTCGGACCCCGGAGGGATCGAAAGGAAGCTTACAGGAATTCGGACGCCGCACCGACGAGCCGGCGCCCGATGAGAGTTCAGAGGGTCTCCCTCGTTGCTTCACCAATCTTGCCCACCCTCGCGTCATGACGCGTCCTCGTGGACCGGATGCGCAGGAGATGCGCTACCGCCAAGGTACCGCCGAACCACTTAATTCAAAAGGCCACACAGCGATCGCAGGCGTTACACTTACTGGTCGGAGGAAGCTCGCCGAACCACCCGAGCAAGGCCTTTCTGCGGCAGCGAGAGGTTCGAGCATACTCGTTCACCGCCCGGTGCTTTCGCTTCTCCACTCGCCTCCGATGGAGCCGTTGCACGAGGCCCCCCTCTTTCCAGGCCCTCCAACAGCGCCAGGGGGTGTGGATGGGTGGGTGGGATCGATCCAGGAAGGCCCTGTGCACAAACCGGTCTCGTCGGCTGAAGAGCGCCACGCAACGGGCCAGCTCCCCGTCCCGACCGCTCCGCCCGGCCTCCTGATAGTAGGCCTCGAGCGAGCCCGGGAGCTGGTCGTGGACCACCAGCCGGACGTCGGATCGATCGATCCCCATCCCGAACGCATTGGTCGCCACGACAAGGGGCCGCTCCGCCCCCATGAAGTAGCCTTGCACCCGGTCCCTCTCCGACGCTGGAAGCCCCGCGTGATAGGCCTCGGCGCGGAGTCCGAGTCGAGCGAGGCCATTTCGGATACGCTCCACCCGGCGACGGGTGGCCGCATAGATCAGCCGGGCTCCTCGACCTGAACGCGCCAGGGAGCCGAGGATGCGATCCTTGGCCGAGCGGCCGCTGGCCGGGACCACCGACCAGAAGAGGTTCTCTCGATCGAAGCTGTTTACCAGCTCGAGGGGATCGGACATCCGCAGCGACTTTCGAATGTCACGCCGGACCATGGGCGTGGCCGTCGCTGTGAGGGCCATGACCGGAGCGGAAAACCGCCGACGTGCCTCCCCCAGCTTTCGGTACGCCGGGCGAAAGTCGTGCCCCCAACTGGAGATGCAATGTGCCTCGTCGACCACGAAGAGCGACACGTCGAGGCGGGGCAGGATCTGGCAAAACGCGGGGCTTCCGAAGCGCTCGGGAGCGACGAGGAGGAGCTGGAGGGCTCCAGCCGCCAGCCTGTGCTCCACCTCCCGCCGGGCCCTCGGAGGGAGGGCCGAGTGAAGCGCGGCCGCGGGAAGACCCACCTCCTCCGCCCGGCGCACCTGGTCTCCCATCAGGGAGACGAGTGGGCTGACGACTACCGTGAGGTCTTCCAAAATCAGGGCCGGGACCTGGTAGCAGAGGCTCTTTCCCCCTCCGGTCGGAAGTACTCCGAGCGCATCGCGGCCGGTGAGCGCGGTGTCGACCAGTTCACGCTGTCCGGGACGGAAGGACGGGTGCCCGAAGTGATCGAGCAGGACTGCCCGGGGATCCGGCCCGGAGGAGAGATGGCAGCTCATGCTCGAAGTCTGATCTCGCTGACGGGATCCGTGCCATGGCTCAACGGGACGGCTCCGGTCCAGCCGCGCGAAGAGGGTTGACCCACAGTATTCCCCAGATATATTACCATATCGCTGATCAGTGATTCCTGATCGGCAGTCAGGGAAAAACTACACGTGGAACCGGGAGGCGCCCATGTATATCGAGAGAGTCTACGATCGCGGCCTGGCCCAGGCGAGCTATGTGGTAGGGTGCGGTGCCAGCGGGGAGGCGGTGGTAGTCGACCCGATACGGGACATCGAGCCGTACCTCGAAATCGCCCGCCGGGAAGGCTTCGAGCTGACCCACGTCACAGAAACCCACATCCACGCCGACTACGTCTCAGGGGCCCGCGAGCTCGTAGCGAGGACGGGGGCCCGCCTCTACCTTTCGGGGGAGGGGGGACCGGATTGGCAGTACGCCTTCGCAGAAGAGGCCGATGCGGTTTTGCTTTACGACGGGGATTCCTTCGAAGTCGGGAACGTTCGGATCGAGGCCCTCCACACGCCGGGGCATACGCCGGAGCATCTGGTCTTCCTCGTGACGGACACCGTGGCTGCCGATGAGCCGATGGGCGCCTTCACGGGCGACTTCCTCTTCGTGGGCGACGCCGGCCGGCCCGACCTTCTCGAGAAGGCGGCGCACCTCACGGATACCATGGTGGCAGGAGCCCGCCAGCTCTTCCACTCGCTCGAGGCCTTCAAGAAGCTTTCCGACCACCTCCAGATCTGGCCCGGGCACGGGGCCGGATCCGCATGCGGCAAGAGCCTCGGAGCCGTCCCCACCTCCACCCTTGGCTACGAAAAGCGCTTCAACTGGGCACTCCAATACGAGGATGAAGACGCCTTCGTCTCCGGAATCCTCGAGGGACAACCGGAGCCCCCGATGTATTTCGCCGAGATGAAGAGGATGAACCGCGACGGTCCGCCGATCCTGGGCGATCCGGTCCCTCCCCGGACCCTCACGGCTTCTGCGTTGGAAGACCTCCGGGCCTCCGGAGGAATCCTGGTCGACGCCCGTCCCAGGGCCGACTTCGAGCGGGGCCACATCCCCGGCTCCTTCACGATCCCCCTCGACGGCTCCTTTGCGACATGGGCCGGATCGGTCCTCCCATTCGATAAACCGATCGCGCTTGTCCTCCCGGACACGGACCCCGAGCGATCCCGCCGGGCCGCCCGACATCTCGAGGTCGTCGGGCTCGATCACCTCGAAGGAGTCGTGGGTCCCGAAGCCCTGGAGTGGTGGACGGCGAAGGGGAAGAATCTCGAAGTCGTGCAGAACGTTCCCCCGAAGCAACTCGAAGAGCAGCTGCAACGCGGAGAGGCCAGGGTCGTGGATATCCGGAACTCCTCCGAGTGGGAGGCGAAACACATCCCCGGAAGCCTGAACCTCCCCCTTGGCCGGCTCCCGGAGCGACTGCCCGACCTCCCGGGGGACCTGCCCCTGGTCGTCTATTGCGGAACCGGGGCGAGAGCGCTGGTAGGGCTGGGCGCCCTGCGAGCCTACGGCCGAGACCCCGTCCTCCACCTGGAGGGAGACCTTGGCGCCTGGACCGGTGAGGGGCTCCCGGTCGTCTCCGGGACGGGGAGCGACGAGGCCACCCGGGCGGTCTCCGGAGGGGAAGCGCGTGGCTGAGGTGCAGCTGACCCCTGAGCTGCTCGCAGCCGTCGCCGAGCGCTTCAAGGTACTCTCGGAGCCGACCCGGCTTCAGATCCTGAGCACCCTGAGAGATGGGGAGAGCACCGTTTCGAAGCTCGTGGACTCCACCGGGCTCGGTCAGGCCAACGTCTCCAAGCACCTTCAGATCCTGCATGTCACGGGCTTCGTGACCCGCCGAAGGGAAGGGCTCTACGTTTACTATCGGCTCGCCGGAAACGAGGTCTTCGAGCTTTGCGACATCATCTGCGACCGCCTGGAGGAGGAGATCCGAGCCCGAGAATCGCTCTTGGGGGGAGAAGGTTGAAGGACCAGGCATCGTAATGGCCGCGCTCAGCCCGGAGATGCTTCTGGTCCTCGCGATCCTGGCGGGTACGGTCGCGCTCTTCGTCACCGAGCTCGTCCGTGTCGACGTGGCGGCCATCATAGTGATGGTCGTCCTCGGACTCACCGGCCTCGTTCCGACTCCGGACCTCTTCGCGGGATTCGCGAGCAACGCGGTGATCTCGATTATCGCGATCATGATTCTGGCCGGTGCGCTCGATCGTACAGGTGTCATGAGGATCGTGGCCGAGATGATCCTCCGCGTGGGCGGGGTGACGGAGCGCAGGATCGGAGCCTTGATCTCCCTCGGAGCCGGAGGGATCAGTGGCTTCATGCAGAACATCGGTGCCGCCGCGCTCTTCCTGCCGATTACCGATCGAGTGTCCGAGCGCACGGGGCTCTCGGCTTCCAGACTCCTCATGCCGATGGGTTTCGCGGCCATACTGGGCGGAACCCTGACCCTGGTCGCTTCCGGCCCTCTGATCCTCCTGAACGACCTCCTCGCCGGGTCCGCCGGGAACCTCGGAATCGAGATCACACCCTACGGGCTGTTTGCCCCCACCCCCATCGGGCTTGTGCTGCTCCTGACCGGACTGGCATTTTTCGCCACGGTGGGCCAAAAGCTCATCCCGCGTGGGGAGACGCCTCGGGCAGGTACCGATGTGAGGGCTCATCTCGCGGAGAGCTATGGCCTCGCGCATCGGGTCCGCCCCGTCCGGGTGCCCCACGGAAGCCCGCTCATAGGGCGGGACGTCGAATCCGTGGAAGCGGAGTGGAGGGGCGTCAAGTTGACCGCAATGGTGGACGAAGACGGCCTTCGTGTCGCTCCCCCTCGAGAGGTCCGGATCGCGGCGGAGATCGTGCTCGCGCTCGGCGGTGGAGATGCGGAAGTCGGGAACTTCATCCGCGAGCACGACCTCGAACCCACGGATCCGGGCCCCCTCTCTGCCCTCGGAGACGAGACCCGGGCGGGGCTGGCAGAGGTAGTGGTCCGTCCCGGCTCCCCCGCGGTGGGCCGAAAACTGCGGGAGCTGCGACTCCGAAAGCGCCTCGGACTGAACGTGCTCGCGATTCACCGGGGAGGCGAAGTGCTAACGGGGGTTCTTCGAGAGGTCGAGCTCGCCTCCGGTGACGTTCTCGTCCTCTTCTCGACCTGGGACCGGCTCGCGGAACTGGATGCCGATTCCTCGTTCGTGGTCGTGAGCGATCACCCCAGGAGCCCCCCTCGATGGAAGAAGGTCCCCTTCGCGTTAGGCTTCTTCGCTCTCTCCCTCATCCTGGTCTTGACCACCGAGCTCCAGCTCTCGCTCGCCCTGATGGCCGGCGCAGCCGGGATTCTCGCGACGGGCACGCTCACCCCCGATGAGGCCTACCGTGCGATTTCCTGGAAGACGGTATTCCTGCTCGCCGCCCTGATCCCCCTGGGCCAGGCAGTGGAGGAAAGTGGTACGGCCGCTTGGATCGCCGAGGGAGTGATCTCGGTCGCGGGGGGGCTCCCGAGCTGGGGGATGCAGCTCGTGATCGCAGTGCTCGCCACGGCATTCACCCTGATCATTTCGAATGTCGGGGCCACCGTCCTCCTGGTTCCGCTCGCGGTCAACGTCGCCGTGGGGATCGGGGCGGACCCGGCGCAATTCGGACTCATCGTAGCGATCGCCGTCTCGAACGCCTTCCTTCTGCCTACCCATCAGGTCAACGCGCTCCTCATGGGCCCGGGCGGCTACCGCGTGCGAGATTTCCTGAAGGCCGGGGGCGCCCTCACGTTCCTCTTCCTTCTCGTCCTGATCCCAGCGGTGAACCTATTCACCTGAGGACTGCTTCCGCCTACTCCTCCGGGACCTCCTTTCTGGAAAGCCCGATCCGGGCCAGGATTCCCCGCACTCGGTCGACGGCATCCACCTCTTCAGACTCTTCGAGCGAGATTCGGTGGGTGGCACCCACGATCTCGCTGGAAGCCGGCTCCCAGCGGGCCGCCATCTCACGGTGAACCCTCCAGTCCGCATCGGAGGGCCCGGTGGATCTCGTCTTCAGCCTTCGCTGAGCCTCCTCTTCGCTCACAAAGCAATGGATGAACAGGGCGGGGACCCCGAGCTCTGAGGCCATCGCTGCAAACCCCCTACGAGAGGCGTCCCTCCCGAAGGATCCCTCTACCAGCACCCGCCTCCCGCCGAAGATCGCTTCCCGCGCCCGACGCCGGCACTCCGCATACGTCCGCTCCGTCCATTCCGCGGTATAGATCCCCTTCTCGAACGCCTCTCCAGCGCCGTTTCTCTCGCGGCCCGCCAACTCCTTTCGAACGCGGTCCGTGTCGATCCACTCGAAACCCTCGGAAGCGGACAGCGCCCGGGCGAAGGTGCTCTTCCCGACCCCTGGGAGACCGTGCACGACGAGCAACAGGGGACGATCCCCGGGATCGGAGAGCCGCGAAAGTGCGCGGAGGAAGTGTCGGGTAGCCTTCCTCGCTGCAGCTTCCCTCGCCTCCTCCCCCAGTCCCGCATCCGCTCCCTGCAGGCTCCGCACCTTCCCACGCACGATATCCCGGTAGGTCGTGTAGTAGGGAAGGAGGGCCTCCCCCTGGTGATCCCCGGAAATCTCGAAGTATCGGGAGGAGAGGACGGCAGCGAGATGTGGGTGATCCTCGAACTCGAGCTCCATCACCGGGAAGGCGACGTCCGCCACGGGGTCCGCCCACCGGAAACGCTCGTTGAACTCCACACAGTCGATCGCCACGACCTCCTCGCCGCGGCCCACCCGTTCGGACAGGGGCCGCCCGCCCGGCTGCTCCCCAGCCTGAGGCGAGGGCGTCGGCGTGGGAAGAAGGTAGAGGTGCTCCAGCCGCAGGTCGCCGTGGGTGTCTCTGGGCATCCCGCTGCGGGCCCTATCCTCGATGAGCCCGCGATGGCTTCGAAGCGCTTCTTCCGCGAGTGCCTCGAGACGGTCGAAGGTGGGACGGCTGACCGTGCGGCCAACAAACGGCTCGATCTGTCGGAAGTTCTCCCGGTCGTTCTCGAAAACGGTGGGCCAGTCGCCGAACCGCGATATCTCGTCCCCCCTTTCCGCCTCTCGGTGGAACCGGGCCACCCGGGCAGCCACCCCTTCCAGCACTTCCGAGGTGAGCCGCCCATTCCGAAGGAGCGCCTTCAGGGTCCTCTCCTCCGGGAGGCGGACCATCAGGACGGCCCACTCAACGACCTCCGCCTCCGGAGGCGGAGGCTGCAGCGGGTCGTCCGAGACGACATCGGAGAACCGAAGGCCCCCATCCACCCCTCGAACCACCGGGACCACACCTTCGTAGACCCGGGGCGCGAGGCGTCGATTGAGGCGGACCTCTTCATGACAGAAGTGCCACCGCTTCTCCAGAGTGGTAAAGTCCAGGAAGCCGAAGTCCTTGGGTTTCTTGAGCTTATAGACCCTGTCATCAGCCAGGAACACCGCAGAGATATGGGTCTGGATGCACTCCAGCGACCCCGGGAAGGAGGGTGCCGCCCCGGGACGCGAAAGCGCTTCGACGAGCTCCGGGAAAGTCGGACGGGACACGACTGGTCAATCCCCAGTGTGGTGAGTCAGAGATTCGGCGAGGGACCGAGGGGCTCGGCGCGCCGGGTCACGAATGCCGGCGAATCTCTGACTCACCACACTGGGCTCGGACGGCACAACGTCTGAGGGAGCCCTCACCGCGGAGCCGATTCCATCTCCTCGGGATCCTCCCCTTTGCCTGAAGGCAGAAAGCGAAGGAGGAAGCCGACGAAGAGTACTACGACCCCAACTACGAGGAGCCAATCCCATCCGCGGGCCATCCCCACGACCGCCAGGGCCGAGCCCACTATGAAGAAGCGAATCTTCCATTGGAGCCAGGGATAGCGCTCCGCCTTCCGGTTCCGATCCAGGAAAACGAACAGGTTCATCCGTCGCAAAGCCTCCACTTCAATGCATCATCTCCCGACACGAGGTCACCACCCCGGCACGGACGCCGGGGTGATCCTCTGAAACCGAGGTCAGCGAGCCCCCCGCATCCGATACCCGAGATAGAACGAGCGTCCCGCAACCGGCTGCCCGCCGATATCCGGATGGCTGGAGTCTCCAAGGTTCACCCCATCCAGATGGAGCGTCCCGTTCATGAATGGTAAGGTGACCCGCATGTCCACCTGGCGAAAGGTCGCGTCCCCTATACGCCGGCCCTGTACGGCCCGGATCGATACGCCGGCTCCGGCCGGGATCCGTTGACGCACCTCCAGGACCAGCCGATCCGCCAACGGACGGAGGGCCGTCTTGGACTCGAGCCCCTCCGCGGCGTCGGAGTCGGAGGTGAGCGAAAGGAACGATCCGGCGAGGCTCACGCCTGTACCTTCCCGGGGCGTCACCGACCCTTCGACCTCCAAACCCCGAAAGCGGGCGCGGTTGACGTTCCTGCTCTCCCACAACACCTCGTCATCGATTGATCCGGCCGGCCGCGCCCAGTCGATCAGGTCCCGGCTTACCCTCCGAAACCCGGTCACGCGGCCCTCTACCCCCGGTCGGAGAGACCATTCCAGACCGGCTTCCGCGGAGGTGGACCTCTCGGGCTCGAGATCCGGCTGAGCCTCGTGGTGGGGATCCGCATAGTACCGCTCCGTCCAGGTCGCTCCCCGGAAGGCGCGTCCGGCCGAAGCCTGGACGCGGACGCTCGGAGTGAGCTCGTAGGAGGCCGACGCGGAGGGGGAGAGGACGGACCCCCAGGTCTCATGGCTATCCAACCGGATCCCAGTCCCCATCGTGAGCGCGCCGGACCCTGCGTAGACTCCCTCCACGAAAAGCGCCCCCCTCGCCTCGTCCCGGTCACCCAGGTTCGTACTCTCGAGCTCGTCCAGTCCCACCTCACCTCCTCCCGCGAGAGAGACTCTCGACGCCGGCTGAATTCGCGTCACGACCTCGGCGCTCCACTGGGTCGAGCGGTGCTCGTTTCGGCCTCGGCTCGGATCATCCCGGAAGAAGATGAAGTCGTCGTCGTGGGTTCGCCATGAAACCCGAGGCTCCACCCTCACTCGCGCTTCCGGCGCCGGTCGCCATCCCACGGAAAGGGTCCCACTATCGCTCGTCTCAAAGGCCGGAATCGGGGCGTAGAAGTCCTGCGCCCCGAAGGCCCGCCTTGCCCCGCCCGCTTCGGCGCTCAGGCGACCTCCGGCGAATGGTGCCCGAAGCTCCACCCCCCCCTGCCGGATCTCGTAATCGGTCCCCTCCCGGTGCCCGTCGGAACGAGTCCACTCCCCTCCCCCTTGAAGACGCAGACCGTCGGCGAATTCGCTTCCTCCATCGGCCCTCCCGGAGATCGTCCCGAATGACCCCCCTTCGAGCGAGGCGGACCAGGAAGGAGTCTCACTGGTCACAACGTTCACGACCCCCCCGACGGCGTCACCTCCGTACAAGGCGGAGGCAGGCCCCCGCAGGATCTCTATGCGCTCCACCCGATCGAGGGGAACCGTGAGGTTCAAGTTGAAATGACCGGTCTGTGGATCGGTCATCCGGACCCCGTTCACCAGCACCAGGACCTGTTCGAATCCGGCCCCCCGAATCGAGAGATCGGACTGGGCCGGGGACCGCTCCCCCAATTCCACTCCCACCGCCCACTGAAGGGCGTCGGCGACATTTCGGGCGGGAAGATCGTCCAGTGCGGCTCGATCCAGGATCTGCACCGCCCGGGTCCGAAGGGGAAGCTCAGCGGAGACGCGCGATCCCAGCACGGGAAGGGTGTCCAGCTCGATTGGGCGATCCTGACCTTTCACCTCCCAGCCCTGGAAGACTCCTGCGGGGATCGGGAGGGCGGGAAGCAGGCAGACCGCAGTGAGTGCCACCAGGACTTGGATGCTGCAAGCGCGGAGCTTCCGAGTATACATCGGTCGGGTATCCCGAGGCTGGGCGGCAAAAAGGGTTCCGGAGGCAGCTGCGGATAATGCGGGCGCCCTCGTCATGGCGGCCGGATCCCCCGGGCGTGACGCAATGGATTCTCTAGAAGATGCGTCGGAATGAAAAGGGTCAGAACGAACATCACGAGTGCGGCCCCGAGCCCGATGACAAGGAGCCAGACACTCTGGATCGCTACGAAGACCACTGCCGAGATGACCGCTGTAGTGGTCGCGAAAGCGGCCAGGAGGAAGCGGCGAGCCTGCAGGTGGAGGAAGCGCTCCTGGGCCTGGGTGTCCCGGGGGTGAATCCTCACCCGGATCTCGTCGCGCTCGGTCCGTTGGACGATGTCCCGGACGGACCGGGCCACCTGGATCAACTCCGCAATCAAGTCCCGAGCGAGCGTGAATGGTTCCCGTGCCGTCTCTCGAAGGAGTTCGCCCCGGTGCTTTCGCACGACCCGGCGAATCAGGTGCAGGCCGTTGAACTCCGGGTCGTAGTGGAACCCCACGCCCTCGAGGAGAACCGAAGTGCGAAAGAAATAGACGAGCTCCTGGGGGAGGAGGACCGGCCAGGTGTAGAAGGTGTCCCAGAGCTCATGCACGATCTCCTCGACCCTCTCCCGTGTGGAGGTCCGAGCTCGCTCGAGAATTCTCATGATCTCGGTGGCGGCTTCCCGGATCTCCCCACGCGAGACCTCGGGCGAAATCATCCCCAGCCGATACATGCCGTTGATGATCCCGTCGAGATCCTCCCGTTCGACGGCGAGGGCGATCGAAAGGATCGCGTCACGTGTCCAGCGAGGGACCTCGAGGACCATCCCCCAGTCGAGCACGATGATTGCCCCGTCCTCCGCGACAAGGAGGTTTCCCGGATGCGGGTCCGCGTGGAGGAACCCGTCCCGGAGCATCATGCGGAGATAGAGGCCGGTGAGCCGCTCCATGATCTGGTCGAAATCCAGTTCCCCGGAGGCGAAGCGATCGTGCAGGCGATCTACCTTCGTCCCCCTGAGGTACTCCATCACCAGGACCCTCCTGGTAGTGAGGTCACCCACAACCGCGGGAGCGCGTACGTCCTCGACTCCCTCGAAGAGCCGATGGAAACGCACCATGTTCTCGGCCTCCGCCAGAAAGTCCATCTCCTCCCGCACCCGGACCGAAAACTCACGCACCACGTTCGTGATCCCCCGGACGTGGTGGGTCGGAAAGAGGATGTTGAGCCAATAGAGGAGACCGAAGGAGAGGTCCAGGTCGAGCGCCACCATTTCCTCGACCCCGGGACGTAGCACCTTTACCGCCACCTCCCGGTCGGCCAGTTGGGCCCTGTGGACCTGGCCCAGAGAGGCGGCTGCAAGCGGTTCACCTTCGAACGATTGAAAGACGTCGTCGAGAGGGAGACCCAGCTCCCCTTCAATTACCCGCCGGACCTCGGCAAGAGAGACCGGAGGCACCTGATCCTGAAGGGTCCCGATCGCGGTCAGGTAGGGCTCGGGGAAAAGATCCGCCCGGGCGCTGAAGATCTGCGCCAGCTTGATAAAGGTGGGCCCGAGCGAGGCAATGGCTTCCGCCAGGCCTTCAGCTCGGCGCCGATGATGCTCCTCCGTCCTCGGCGCCGGCCGGCCCAGAAGCACGAACCGCTTCCGGTCCCGGAGGAACGCGAAAAGGAAGGGTAGGAGGCGCAGCAAGATTCGTCCTCCACGACCGAGGCGCCGCACGCCCTACCCCTCCTCGTCCAATCGGGTCGAGGGAGCATTCCTCGAGGAGAAGAGCGTGTCCAGGAGAGCCTCCTGCCTGCGGTAGAAGTCGCTGCTGCCACGGGACTCCCCCTCCGGGTGGTTGTACCCCAACACATGGAGAGTCCCATGAATCACCAGGCGAGCCAACTCCTCGTCGAATGGAGCCCCGAGCTCCTGCGCCTGCCGCTCGGCCTGTTCCATTCCTACATAGACGTCGCCCAGCGGTGGATCCGACGGATCGTGGAGAGCGAAAGCCAGGACATCGGTCGGCCGGTCACGGCCCAACCAGCGTCGGTTCATCTCCCGAATCGAGTCGTCGGGAAGGAAGGTCACCGAGAGCTCACCTCGATCGATCCCTTCCGCGGCCAGCGTCGTGCGGGCTGCCCCCTCGAGGAGGGCCTCGGGGAGATCGTGCCCGCGAGGTACATTCAGATGGACGGAAACCGACGGCAAGATCTCAACTCCCCTCCGATCCGAGGTTCTTGCGAGCCCGCTCCTCACCGTCCAGCGACCGAGAGCCCCGGGCCCCCTCGTCTGTCGGGAGGAATGCGGGAGGGTCCTCCCGGAGCTGCGCGGCCTCGCCCTCGTCCCCCTCGCCTTCGTGCCTCGTGGAGGCGTCACGGATGCCCCTCGATCCGTCGCTAGTCGATCCGTCGCCGGTCGGGGCCGGATCGACCTCCTCCCCGGGCTGATCCGGCATGGCGGTCGGGGTTTCGGTCAGGTGACGGGTCGCGGGATAATCGATGCGCTGATGATAGGTCCCGGACAAAACCTTCCGGAACTGCTCCTTCACGATACCGATCTCGCGCAGCGTGAGGGGCGCCTCGTCCAGTTGCCCCTGCTGGATCTTGCCGGAAACAATCGACTCGATCAGATCGCGGACGCGCTCGGGGGTAGGGCCCTGGAGGGACCGGGTGGCGGATTCCACCGAATCCGCGAGCATCACGATCGCGGTCTCCCGGCTCTGGGGCTTCGGACCCGGATACCGGTAACGCTCGGCATCCGGCGCCTCTTCATCCGATTCCTCCTTGGCGCGCTCGAAGAAGAACGAGATCTCCTGCGTTCCGTGATGCTCCGGAATAAAGTCCACGAGTGCATCGGGTAGATTCGCTTCCCTCGCCATTCGGATCCCTTCGGTCACGTGTTCCCGGACCACGGTCGCCGAGGTGGCCGGCTTCAACTTGTCGTGGGGATTGCGTCCGATCGGTTGGTTCTCGATGAAATACTGCGGCTTGAGCATCTTCCCCACATCGTGGTAGTAGACGCCCACGCGGCACAGAAGCCCGTTGGCCCCGATCGCGTTCGCCGCCGCTTCCGAGAGGTTCGCCACATGGATGGTGTGCGCGTAAGTCCCCGGCGCTTCCATCGAGAGGCGCTTGAGCAGGGGCCGATTCGGGTCCGCCCATTCAAGAAGCGTCTGGTCGGTGGTGATCCGGGTGAACCACTCGAAGACCGGGAGGAACCCCATCGCGAGGATTGCGCTCACCACAGCGTTGGCTCCGGCCCAGCCGAAAGACGTCGCGACCGCCGAGGGCTCCCGGCCGAAGAGGAGGCCGAGTGTGCCCAGTGCCACGAGGTAGGCTGCCGCGATGATCGCGATGAAGATCCAGGTCTGGGCCCGCCTCCGGACCGCCCGGACCGAGAGCGCAGCCGCAGAGCCTGCAATGAACACTGGAAGCCAGGCATGCACGCTCTGGAAGGGCACCTGGGCCCCGGCCAGCACTGCGAGCGTGATCGCGAGGGTGAGCGCCACCCGGCCATCCCACAAGACGGCTACCGCCAGGGAAACGAACGCGATCGGGAGGAGCTCGGGAGGAAGCTCATTCCTGGCCACGATCCCTGCGGCTCCCGCAAAGGCAAGCACGAGAACTCCCTGGAGGAGAAGCCATCGGAAGTTGCCGTAGATGTCCGCCTGAAAGAAGAAGAGGAGGAAGCCGAAAATCCCGAGGATCAGAAGGTTCAAGACCACGCTGCCCGCGAAGGACAGAGGGTGGACCCCATCATCCTCGATCCCGCCCTCCACCCGCAGCGCTTCTTCATACGCGCGGAGGCGATCCACTTCTGCCTCGCCTACCTGCTGATTCGCCCGAACGATCGCCTCCCCCGGGAGGATCGTCGCTCGGGTAGTGGGGACCGCCCGGCGAGCCGCTTCCCGGTCCATTTCGGTCGCCAATGCATCAAACCGGAGGGTCGGGGTCATGAAGCGGATGAGGGCGAGCCGGACGAGTTCGTTCAGCTCCGACCCAGCATCGGGGAGGAGAAGGGCGGTCGCCTCTTGGTAGAACTCCCTCGAGGTCAGGACGGAATCGCGCTCGAGATAGCGCTCCCCCCCATCGGGATCCACCACGAGAATCCTGCTCGGAGTGATCGGATCGAGCCGAGCCGCCTCGTCGAGGACTCCCTCGGGGAGAATCTCCCTGACTGCCCTGAGCGAGGAACTCTCCAACAAGTCTCTGGACTGGGGATTCCGCAACGCCTCCCGCTGGGCTTCGGTGACCACCAGTCCCAGATCCGAGAGGACTCGCCGGAGAGCCGCGTCCGGATCCTCCTCCTCGACGCTCGAGGCAACGTCCGCGAAAAATCCGTCCAGCGCCTCCTCCATCGACAGCGCGGCTTCGGGATCGAAGCGGAAGGTCGGCGGGACCGCAGAGGCCGCCGACTCTCGCTCCCGCTCGAGCTCATCCGGGTCCTTCGGGACCCCGAAAGCCAGCGAGGCGATGATGTCCTCCTCCGCAACCATCCCGACCTGGTAGCCCGCCACCTGGGGGGCGGGGGTCGGGGGAAAGAAGAGGGTGACCGTGAGGGCGATGACCAAAAGGAGCAGGACCCGCGCTCCATGATGGAGCACGCCGTCCGGCCACCCCTTTTCGGGCGGCCGCGAGAGACGGGCCAGTGGGGTCTCCCGCCCACGTCGCCGATCGGATGAAGACGAGCGAGTCACGCGGATTCCTCCGCCTCCTCCTGCGCATCGGAATAGGCCCGGATGATATCCTTGACCAACCGGTGTCGTATGACATCGGTCCCATCCAGGTAGATGAGGGAAATGCCCTCGATCCCGGAGAGGATACGCTCCACCTGGAGGAGTCCGGAGTTCACGGCTCTCGGGAGATCGACCTGGGTCTTGTCTCCCGTAATGACCACCTTCGAGTTCAGTCCGAGGCGAGTCAGGAACATCTTCATTTGCGCCTCGGTCGAGTTCTGGGCCTCGTCGAGGATCACGAAGGCGTCTGCGAGAGTTCTACCCCGCATGTACGCGAGCGGTGCGATTTCGATGGTCCGATCCTCTATGGCCCTCTGGATCCGGTCCTGGGGCATCATGTCTTCGAGGGCGTCATAGAGGGGGCGGAGGTAGGGGTCCACCTTTTCCTGGAGATCCCCCGGAAGAAAGCCCAGGTTCTCACCCGCCTCGACCGCCGGTCTGGCAAGAATGATCCTCTTGACCCTCTTTCGGTAGAGCGCGTCGACGGCCGCCGCCACGGCCAGATAGGTCTTCCCCGTGCCCGCCGGACCGATCCCTATGACGATGTCGTGCTCCTCGATCGCCT
>SLFU01000168.1 GCA_007124095.1 Gemmatimonadota bacterium | reverse complement strand
TCGGCCGCCCCACCCGCCCCTTCCGGACTGACGCCCCGTCCCACGTCGTCGCTCTCCAGTCCCGAAACCGTCGACCTCAACGCGGTGGGACGGGAGGCGTTGGAGGAGCTGCCCGGGGTGGGGCCCGCGATCGCGGGACGGATTCTCGAACACCGGGATCGGGCAGGGGGATTCGGGGTTGTCGAGGAGCTCCTGGATGTACCGGGGATCGGTCCGGCGACGCTCGAGCGGCTCCGGCCCCTTGTGCGGATCGGACCGTGATCGTGGGGTCCGACTTGAGCGCTTGCTTGACCGTCCGGCGTGCGGAAACATACTTTTCCGCGAGCGGTCGGGATCCGCGCCCGCCGTCACGCCTCCCTTCGTCACCCCAGGATTCCGATTCCAGGAATGACCACCAAAGTCGCACAGGACCGTATCGGCGACCTCTTCGTCCGCGAAGGGCTGATCACCGAGAAGCAGCTCCGGGAGGCGCTGGCCGAGGCGAGGTCCGCGGGCACCCGCCTGGGCTACGCGCTCGTGAAGCTCGGCTTCGTGGACGAGGACGAGCTCACCCGGATGCTCGCAAGGCAGTACCGGGTACCGGCCGTGGACCTGGCCAAGGTCACGGTGGACCCCCGTGTCATCAAGACCGTTCCGGGGAACATCGCCTTCCGCCACCTGGTCCTCCCCCTCCGCCGGGTCGGCCGCACGCTGACCGTGGCGATGGCGAACCCAACGGACATGGGCGCCATCGACGACCTGAAGTTCATCACCCGCTACGACATCGAGCCGGTCATCGTCGGCGAGTACACGCTCCGCAGACATTTGGAGAGGTATTACGACACGGAAGACGAGAAGCTGGCCCAGATGCTGACGGAGTTCATCGATGACGACGACCTCGAGTACGTGGACGAGGAGGAGGAGGAGGTCTCCGTCGCGGCGCTTCAGGAGCAGGTCGACGCTGCTCCGGTGGTCAAGTTCATCAACGGGCTTCTCACCGACGCCGTCATGAAGGGAGTGTCGGACATCCACATCGAGCCTTACGAGAAGGAAGTGCGGGTTCGCTACCGGGTAGACGGGGCCCTTCAGGAAATCATGAAGCCACCCATGAAGCTGAAGGCGGCGCTCACCTCGCGGATCAAGATTCTGGCCGACCTGAACATCGCGGAGCGCCGCGTGCCGCAGGACGGGCGGATCAAGCTGAAGCTAAGGAAGCGGGTTGTGGATTTCCGGGTCTCCACCCTCCCCGTCATCTTCGGGGAAAAGATCGTGCTCCGGATCCTCGATCAGGGGAACCTCACCTTCGACTTGGCGGATTTCGGATTCGAGCCGAGTGCTCAGAAGAGCTTCATGCAGGCGATCGCCAAGCCCTATGGGATGGTGCTCGTCACTGGCCCCACGGGATCCGGGAAAACGACCACCCTCTACTCGGCGCTCTCCAAGGTGAACACCGAGGAGGTGAACATCATGACCGCCGAGGATCCGGTGGAGTACAATCTCCACGGGATCAACCAGGTGCTCGTGCGGCCCCAGATCGGATTGACCTTCGCCGCCGCGCTTCGGGCCTTCCTCCGCCAGGATCCCAACATCATCATGCTGGGGGAGATCCGGGATCTCGAGACCGGGGGCATCGCGATCAAGGCCGCGCTCACCGGCCACCTGGTCCTCTCGACCCTCCACACGAACGACGCGCCCTCCACCGTCACCCGCCTCATGGACATGGGACTGGAGCCCTTCAACGTGGCTTCCGCTCTGAATCTCGTCTCGGCGCAGCGACTCCTCCGACGGATTTGCAAGAATTGCAAAGAGGAGGCGACTTACTCGGAGGAGTATCTCCATTCCGCTCACATCCCCATGGACCTCGTGGAGAGGACGACGTTTTATCGCGGCAAGGGGTGCGACGAGTGTAACGAGTCGGGCTACAAAGGCCGACAGGGCATCTACGAGGTGATGGACATGACTTCGCGGATTCGGAAGCTGATCATGGCGGAAGTCTCCACCGACGAGCTTCGGGACGCCGCCATCGACGAGGGGATGCTCACCCTGCGGGAGGATGGGCTCAAGAAGGTGGAGAGGGGTATCACCACTCTGGAGGAGGTGGTTCGGGAGACGGCCACCGTCACTTGAACGCTGAACGGTGATTCCGGGCCGGAAGCGGCGCGGGTGTCGCCGGCGGAGCGGAAATCGTGGACGAAGCGCAAAAGACGTCGGACGGCAGCGACCTGAACGTTCGCAATCTCCTCCAGGAGATGATTCAGAAAGGGGCCTCCGATCTGCACATCACCGTGGGCGAGTGCCCGAAGATCCGGATTGACGGATCTCTCGTTAATTCCTCGGTCACCAGGATTCTCAAACCCAAGGACACGCTCACCCTCGCTTACTCGATCCTGACTGAGCAGCAGAAGAAGCGGTTCGAGACCGACGACGAGCTGGACTTTTCCTTCGGAGTCCAGAACCTCTCCCGGTTCCGGGGAAACTGCTTCAAGCAAAGGGGGTGCATTGCCATGGCGCTCCGGCAGATCCCCTACGAGATCAACTCCCTGGACGAACTGGGGCTTCCGGGCACGATCAAGAAGTTGGCCGAGCGCCCCAGGGGGCTCGTGTTGGTGACCGGACCGACCGGATCGGGAAAGTCCACAACGTTGGCCGCGATGTTGGACAAGGTGAACTCGGAGCGCCAGTCCCACATCATCACGATCGAGGACCCGATCGAGTTCATCCATCGGCACAAGCAGTCCACGGTGAACCAGAGGGAGGTGGGAGCCGACACCAAGAGCTTTGCCCAGGCGCTCAAGTACGCGCTGAGGCAGGACCCGGACGTGATCCTGATCGGTGAGATGCGCGACCTGGAGACGATCCATGCCGCGCTCACGATCGCCGAGACCGGTCACCTCGTATTCGCTACACTCCACACCAACTCCGCGGCCGAGGCGATCAACCGGATCATTGACGCATTTCCCTCTCACCAGCAGTCCCAGATTCGAGCCCAGCTCGCCTTCGTGCTCGAGGGGGTCGTCACGCAGACGCTGATCCCGAAGCTTCGGGGAAGCGGGCGGGTCTGTGCGGCCGAGGTGATGATTTGCACCCCCGCCATCCGGGCGCTGATCCGCGACCAGAAAATCCATCAGATATACTCGCTCATGCAGGCGGGAAAGAAGCATGGGATGCAGACGATGAACGACGCCCTGCAGCAGCTCTACATGCAGAAGGTGATTTCCCTCGACGAGGCCGTGAAGCGGACCGCTGACCCGGTGGAGTTCCTGCGCCAGGTGGGTGAGCCCATGCCGGGCGGCTGAGCGGCGGCGCCCCCTCGACCCAACACTCCCCTCCAGGATTGATGAGCGATGCCCACCTTCACCTACAGCGCACGGCCGGCCTCCGGCGGGGACATCCGCACGGGCGAGATCGAGCTCGGATCCAAGGACGAGGTGATCGCTCACCTCCACAAGCAGAAGCTGATCCCCGTGGCCGTGCGCGAGAAGGAGAGGGAGTTCAACATCCAGTTCGGCACCGGTGTGACGATGAGAGACATCGTCATCTTCACGCGCCAGTTTGCCACGATGATCAACTCCGGCCTCCCCCTCGTTCAGAGCCTCGACATCCTGGCGGTCCAGACCGAGAACGAGCGGCTCCGGAAGGTAGTTCGCGAGGTGGTCTACGACGTCGAGTCCGGGAACACGCTGGCCGACGCCCTGGACAAGCACCCCAAGATCTTCACCAAGCTGTACGTGAACATGGTGGCGGCGGGGGAAGCGGGAGGTATCCTGGACACGATCCTCCTGCGGCTGGCCACCTTCCTGGAGAAGAACGATGCCCTGATCCGGAAGATCAAGGGCGCGATGATCTACCCCGGGGTGATCATTTCGGTGGCCGTGATTGCGGTGGTGATTCTCCTCATCTTCGTGATTCCGACTTTCGAGAACATGTTCGCTTCGGCGGGGGTGCCTCTGCCCCTGCCGACCCAGATCGTGATCGCCCTCTCGCAGATCCTGCAGGCCTACTGGTGGGGGATCGGACTGGGGATGATCGGGCTGGGCGTTGCGATTCGGCAGTACTATAAGACGGACCAGGGACAATTGGTCATCGACCGCTTTCTCTTGAACCTCCCTCTCCTGGGCGATCTCCAACGGAAGGCTGCAGTGGCGCGATTCACCCGCACGCTGGGAACGCTGGTTTCCTCGGGAGTCTCGATCCTGGAGGGCCTCGAGATCACGGCGAAGACGGCGGGGAACCGCGTGATCCACGACGCGGTGATGGGGTCGAGGGCCTCGATCGCGGGTGGGGAGACGATCTCGGGACCGCTCAAGGCGTCGGGGGCCTTCCCGCCGATGGTGGTGCAGATGATCAACGTGGGGGAACAGACCGGGGGGCTCGACGAGATGCTGGGTAAGATCGCGGACTTCTACGACGACGAGGTGGACTCGGCGGTGAGCGCGCTCCTGGCGGCCATGGAGCCGATCATGATCG
>SLFU01000232.1 GCA_007124095.1 Gemmatimonadota bacterium | reverse complement strand
CAGATCAACCGGACCCCCCCGAAGACGCAGGCCGCGCTCCTCCAGGCGATGCAGGAGCGGGCCGTGACTGCAGCGGGCCACACGTACGAGTTGCCGCCCCCGTTCTTCGTTCTCGCCACCCAGAACCCGATCGAGCAGGAGGGCACGTACCCACTACCGGAGGCGCAGCTCGACCGGTTCATGCTGGAGCTGCGGATCGGGTACCCGGATCGCGAGGAGGAGGAAGAGGTCGCGATGATCACCACCGGAGACGTCCTTCCGGAGGTCCGTCCGGTCATCGAAGGGCCGGAGCTGATCGAGCTCCAACGCCTCGTCCGCCGGATCCCTGCAGCTCCATCGCTCGTCGCATTCGCCGTGCGTTTGGCTCGTGCCACCCGACCCGTAGACGGCGAGGCACCCGAGTTGACGAGGAACTACGTGAGCTGGGGCGCCGGGCCTCGGGCATCGCAGTTTCTCGTACTCGGGGCGAAGGCACGGGCGGCAGCCAGGGGCGAGGCGATTCCCTCTTATGAGGACGTCCGCGCGGTGGCGCCGGCGGTTCTGGCCCATCGCGTGATCCTGAACTTTCAGGCGGAAGCAGACGGCCGAACGCCTCGCGATGTGATCCAGGAACTCCTCGGAATGAGTCGAGAATGGAGCTGAGCCGAAGTACCCAGGGAGGGGACGAGATCCCTCCGAGTAGAGACCCCCTCCCCAGTTCGGATCGGGAGGGGACTCGATGATGAGCGTCGCAGCGGGGATGGCGGCTTTTTTCGTCCTGCTTTCCGCCTTCCTCTCCGCAGGGGAGACAGCCGTGTTCACGATCCGTGAGTCGCGGCTTCGAACCTTGCGGGAGGAAGGGTTCCGAGGAGCCGAGCGGCTGAGCCAGGCACGGTGGGACAGTCCCGGGATCCGCTCCTCCCTCTTCCTCGTGATCCTGGTGCTGAACGTCCTCGCTGCCGGCGCGATCATCGGCGGGATGGCCCTCGAGTGGGGTCCCGGCGCTTTCTGGGCAGGCCTTCCGATGGCGGCCGTTCTCGTGATCCTCGTCTCGGAAATCATTCCGCGGAGCCTGTCGGGCAGAAGGCCCATCCGGTTCGCTCTGCTTTCCGCCCCGCTCCTCCTCCGCGTGCACGAGCTCGTGAGCGCGCTGTTGTCTCCACTCGTTCACCTCGAGGACTTTCTCGACCGGAGAAACGGGGACGAAGGCGAGAGCCCGGTCGAGCGGGAGGTGAGGGAGCTGACCGAGATCGGTCGGCGCGAAGGGGTCGTCGGGGAGGAGGAGCACTTGTTGGTGGAGCGAGCCTTTCGGCTGGACGAGCTCGTCGCGTGGAACGTCATGACTCCGCGAGTCGATATCTTCGCCTTGAAGGAGTCGCTGGCTCTCCGCGAGGTCATCGACGACTTGGCCGAGGTGCCCTATTCCCGGGTCCCCGTCTATGGAACGAGCGTCGATGACATCACGGGAATCCTCTACGTGCGTGAGGCATACGCACACTACGTCTCCGGAAAGGGGGAGGCGCCGTTGAGGGAGATCGCGCAGGCGCCAATGTTCGTTCCCGGCTCGCTCTCTCTGACCGGGCTCCTCAAGGAATTCCAGGCACGCCGAACCCATATGGGCATCGTTGCCGACGAGTTCGGCGGCACCGATGGTCTCGTGACGCTCGAAGATGTGCTCGAAGAGCTCGTCGGAGACATCGAGGACGAGACGGACGTATCGGATCAGCCGTTGATCCGGATCTCGGAGTCCGAAGCCGTCGTGGATGGAGGCGTCGATCTCCGCGAAGTGAACGCCGCCCTGAACGTCTCCCTTCCCCACCTCGAGCATCGATCCCTCAACGGCTTCATCCTGGAGGAGTTGGGACGGGTGCCGAGATCCGGTGAGCGGGTCGAAACCCCCGGCCTGGCGATCGAGGTGATGGATGCCACGGAGACCCAGGTCGTGAGGGCACGAATTCGGAGAACCCAGACGACAGGCGTCGAAGGAGCGTCGTGAGATGGCCCTTCTCCTTCCCTTCCGAGGAAAACGTCCCCGGGTGGCCGACGACGCCTTCCTCGCGCCCAACGCGGTTCTGATTGGGGACGTCCGAGTCGAGGCCGGCGCGAGCGTCTGGTTCGGCGCGGTCCTTCGAGGCGACGACCCGGATCATCCCATCGTGGTGAGCGAAGGCGCGAACGTTCAAGACAATGCCGTCCTCCACGTGGGCCGGTGGGGACCGACCGTGATCGGCCCTGGCGCAACGATCGGACACGGAGCGACGATGGAGAGCTGTGAGATCGGAGAGGGTTCTCTGATCGGAATGAACTCCGTCGTCCTCCAGGAAGCAATCATCGGACGGCAATGCCTGATCGCCGCCTGCTGCGTCGTCCTCGAAGGCGCTCGCATCGCGGATCGGAGCGTGGTCGCCGGGGTGCCCGGCAAGGTACGAAAGACGCTCGAAGGGTCGGCCGCGGATTGGCTCAGCCGGAGCGGAGAGCACTACGTGGAACTCTCCCGAGAGTACCTCGCCCAGGGTCTGGACCGAGCGTCCGCGGCCGAGCAGTGACGTTGGATGGATGAGGGTCACTCCGCGCCCTGAGCGCGGAGGCCGGCGCTCGTGCCGACCTCCTCTTCACGCCCGCCGGTCAGGAAGCTCCCAGCGCCCAGTACAGATACCACCCCACGAGAGGGTCGCCCCACGCATAGGTGACGGCGGCGCCCGCGGCCAGGAAGATCCCGAACGGCACGAGTCTCCCCGTCCGGTAGGAGATCGGCCCGAAGACGATCGTCCCCACGAGCGAACCCAGGAACACGGTGAGAAAGACCCCCTGTGTTCCGAGGAAGGCGCCGACCATCGCCATCATCTTGATGTCCCCCCCACCCATGGCCTCCTTCTTGAAGGCCTTCCGCCCGAGCCACCCCACCACCCAGAGAAGGACGAATCCCACGACGGCACCGGTGAGAGCCTCCACGAAGGCGATCGCGGGAGCGAAAGGGGCGAGAGCCAGCCCCAGAACGGCCCCGCCGAGCGAGAACTGGTCCGGGATGATGTAGAAGCGTGCATCGGAGAGGGCGATGCCGAGCAGGATCGTGAGGAAGAGTCCTCCTCGTATTGCTTCGATCGAAAAGCCGTGCTGGAAGGCCATGCCTGCCCAAAGGAGTCCTACCGCCAACTCGACGACGGGGTACTGGATCGAGATCCCCTGATCGCAGGCGCGGCAGGAGCCCCTCAAGAGGAGCCAGCTCACGACAGGAACGTTGTCGTACCAGGCGACCGTCGCCCCGCATCCGGGACATCGGGAACGGGGTGCGACCACCGATGCATCCTGCGGCCAACGGAGCGCACACACGTTCAGAAACGACCCGAACAGAAGCCCCCCCATCCCTGCAGAGACCACCTCCATCCACGGCCCTGTCATTGCCTGTGGCCTGCTCCGTCCCGTGCCTCGCAGGGCGCGAGGGTCATCGACCTCCTCCACGTCGGATCGCGTAGAGGAGGATCGAGCCCGCGACGGCCGCGTTCAGCGATTCGGCCCCCCCCGGCATGGGCACCCCGACCCGGCGCTCCGCGGACTCGACAACCGCACCTCTCACCCCGGCAGCCTCGTTTCCCACCACCAGGGCCCAGCCGCCACGGACCTGCTCCGAGTCCGGCGAATCTCCGTCGGCAGACGCCACGAGCAGCTGGAGGCCCACCTCCTTGACCCAGGCCAGGAACGCCTCCTCGGAAGAGCGAACCAGGGGCAGGTGGAAGCATCCACCCGCCGAGGCGCGCACCGCCTTCGGCCGCCACGGGTCGGCCGTGCCTTGCAGCGCGATCACGCCTCCGGCACCCAGCGCCCAGGCCGACCGGACGAGCGTCCCCACATTGCCTGGGTCTTGCACACCGTCGAGGACGAGGATGCCCGCCTCCGCGCGAGGAGCGAGATCCGCCAACGCCGGTGTCGGTTCGACGCAGACGATCAGTGCCCCTTGCGGCTCCTCGGTCGCGGCCACCTCCCTGTACTCCACGTCACCCGCTTCGAGCACCTCGACGCCCCTCGCTGCGAGCCGGTTCGACAGCTCGGAGCCTTCGGGCCGGTGGAGGTAGTGCGTGTCCACGACGCCGAAGTCGATCGGGAGTCCGGCCGCAAGCGCCTCGCGGATGGTCCGACCCCCTTCCACCAGGACCCGACCCTCCCGGCTCCGCTTTCGGGAATCGAGATTCCTAAGCAGGGCACGTCGTCCTCGACCCAAGCTCCCCATCTCCTCATTCGAGCTCTCCATGACGCTCCCGTGGTCCGATATACTTGATGTGCGCACGCGAAGCGGACGCTCCAGCGCGCCTGACCGTTCGCCGTGCCCCACCAGGCGCGATGCTCAACGCCGAACCAGGAGACAGACTCGCGATGAACGCGACATCCCTTCCCATCGCCCTGACCGTCGCCGGCAGTGATAGCGGCGGGGGCGCCGTAATTCAGGCCGACCTGAAGACCTTTCATCGGTTCCACGTCTTCGGAACGAGCGCGAT
>SLFU01000055.1 GCA_007124095.1 Gemmatimonadota bacterium | reverse complement strand
TCCGGAGGTAGGCCGACCGGAAGGGCCCGAACGCGGCCCTCGTCGGGGAGATGGAGGATGAGGTCTTTCCAGGACGGCGGTGGAGTGTACGCCCTCGAGCGGCCTAGCTCGTCGACGATGACGGCGCGGCCCGGGTGGAGGCTCTCCGCAAGACGAAGTCCGAACTGCAGCCAGCTTTGGAGCGGATCTCCGGAGTTCTCCGCGATCGCACGGAGCACCCGATCACGGAAATCCGCTACCGCAGTCTCGTATCGCTCCTCGTCCAGCGCGCGCAACTCCCGGAGCATCCCACGGTAGAACTCCCGCGGATCTCGTGCGCCCGTCTCTTCCACCAATCGTTCGAATCGGGCATCGGCCCGTGCCCGAAGCTGGGGGTCCAATCCGCCTCCTCGTCCGTTTGGGTTTTGGAAAGGATGACGGTCGCGGGCTGCGGGGTCAACACCGCCACCCGGGTTCATCTCGGTGGAGCCTTCTCCCCAGAGCTTCGGGGCCCGCCGAGCTTTCGAACTCCGAAGGAGCTCTCGAGCTCCGGTGGGGCTCCCCGAGCCGGTTCGGGTGTAGCGGGGCATAGATCGGAGGCGCGCGTTCATACCTGCACGACCGGGAGGCTGTGGTGGATACATCCTTTGGAGGTTCCTCGTCCGATCCGCTCATCCGAGACGATGAGTTCCTGGATCTCTCTTGGGAGATGTTCGGGGAGCTCTGCCGAGCCCTCGCGATGCGAGTGGGCCGGGAGTATCAGCCGGAGATGGTGGTCGGCATCGCGCGAGCGGGAGTGATCCCGGGGGCGATCCTGGCGTCAATCCTCCGCGTGGACTTCCACTCAATGAAGATTTCGCGCCGGGACGGAGCGGACCTGGTTCGAGAACGCCCCGCCATCCTTTCCGCGGCGCCCTCCCAGGCGGAGGGAAAGCGGGTCATTCTGGTGGACGAAGTCACGACGTCGGGGGAGACGTTTCGGCTGGGTCTCGCCGCGCTTCGGGATGTGGGCTGCGCCGAGATCCGGACCGGATCGGTCTTCGTCCGTCCCCGTGGCTACCAGCCGGATTTTCTGGCTCTCGAGACGGACTCGACGGTCGTGTTCCCCTGGGACCGGAAGATCTTCGACGGAGAGGACTGGGTGGTGAACCCCCGCTACGAGGGGGTGATCGACGATTGAGGCGATGCCTGCCGCTCAGCCCGTGAGGCGGTCGGCCACCCTTCGCGCCTCCTCCAGCCGCCCTGGGATCCCGGGACGACTCGTGAACGCGGTACAGAGATGGAGGCCGTGCGGGAGCTCCACCAGGTCCAGGGCGCGCCAACTCCGGTCCCACGCGGGCATGCGGGTGCGGTGGACCATGAGAGCCTCGGCATCGGCTCCCGTGACGGCCCGGAAGTCGTCCTCGGCGGTCTTCATGATCGCCTCGTCGGGGCGGTCGAGCACCTCCTCTCCTCCCATCCCACCCAGGAAGGCGGTGAACAGCCCCGGCCGACCGAAGAGCGTGGTGTGCGCGGTCACGCCCCGGGTCGCCGCGGGCTCGTCCAGCGTCATTTTGAAGCCGGAGCCCACCGAAGGAGGCTTGGTCGTCCCGGGGACGACCAGGGGCACGACCCCCAGGGGGTTGTAGCGGAGGCCACCGAGGAGCTCGGCGAGCGTCGGATCGACCGTGTGCAGGATCCGGGCGGCTTCCGGCGCGGGCATGGTCAGGACCACGGCCCGCACCGGTATCCTGTCCCCTGGCACCTCGAGGGCGAATCCCTTTCCACCGGACTTCACGAGAGTGGCGACCGGCGTACCCAACCGGATGGATGAGCGATGGCGGGCCACGAGCGCCTCCGGGAGCATGCCCATCCCGCCCTCGAAGGACACGACTGGAAGCCGGTCCCACTTCCGCGTCCTCAGGAGCGCAAGGAGGAGGCTTCGATTTGCTCCGGTGCGCCCCAGCGCGGGAAGCAAGGTGTGGCGAGCTTCCATCTCCTCCGGGCTGGAGGCGTAGAGACCCCCCAGCAGGGGACCCGCCAACCGTTCGTAGATCTCCGGTCCGAGTTTCCGGCGGAGAGCGTCGGCGACCGATTCGGTGGGGGCCGGGGGGGCGGTCACCAGATCGGCCAGAGCTCGCAGCTTCCCCGGCCACGAGATGAGCGGGGTGGCGAGCGCGTCGGTTAAGCTGAGGGGAGCCGGATAGAGGCGACCCTTCCGGTACATGGTGAAGGCGACGCCGGTCTTCGCGTGGACGAGGGAGGAAGCGAGGTCCAGCTCCGAGACCAGTTCACCGAGTCCCCGTGTGAGCCTGACCCGCTGGGGTCCCAGATCCACGGTTACCGGTCCGTCCGGACCGTCGAGGGTGAGGCTTCGCATCACCCCCCCCGGGTTCTCGGACGCCTCGAAGAGGACGGCGTCCACGCCTTGCTCGCGGAGGAGGTGGAGGAGGAAGAGCCCGGAGATCCCCCCACCCACGATCCCGATCACGTCAGGTTCTCCGTGGGGTCAGCCGCCCTGCATGGAGTCCAGGAACTCCTGATTCGTCTCGGTGCGTTTCATCCGTTCCATGAGAAACTCGATGGCCTCGGCGGAGGGCATGTCCGAGAGGAAGTTCCTCAACAAATAGACCCGGTTGAGCTCCGTGTCGGTCAGGAGAAGCTCCTCCTTCCGGGTTCCGGAACGGTTGATGTCGATGGCAGGAAAGATTCGCTTGTCCGCGATGTGCCGGTCGAGGATCAGCTCCATGTTTCCCGTTCCCTTGAACTCTTCGAAGATCACCTCGTCCATCCGGCTCCCGGTCTCCACCAGGGCCGTGGCGATGATCGTCAAGGAGCCCCCGTCATCGATGTTCCGGGCCGCCCCGAAGAAGCGCTTGGGTTTGTGGAGGGCGTTGGCGTCCACGCCTCCGGAGAGGATCTTCCCGGAGTGGGGCACGGTGACGTTGTACGCTCGGGCGAGTCGGGTGATCGAGTCGAGGAGGATGACGACATCCTTCCCATGTTCGACGAGCCGCTTGGCCTTGTCGAGGACCATCTCCGCGACTTGCGTGTGCCGCTCCGCCGGCTCATCGAAGGTGGAGGAGATCACCTCGGCGTCCACATGCTCTTCCATGTCGGTGACTTCCTCGGGCCGCTCGTCGATCAGGAGGACGATGAGGTAGACCTCCGGTTGGTTTTCCCGAATCGCGTTGGCGACCTTCTGCAGGAGCATCGTCTTTCCGGCCTTCGGAGGGGAGACGATCAGGCCCCTCTGTCCCATCCCGATCGGAGCGATCAGGTCCATGACCCGCATCGAGATATCCCCCTCGCTGTTTTCCAGCCTGAGGCGGTTCTCCGGATACCTTGGGCGAAGATTGTCGAAGGCTATCCGATGCTTCGCCTTCTCCGGATCTCCCAGGTTCACCTCCTCCACCTTGAGGAGTGCCAGGTAGCGCTCCCCATCCTTCGGGGGGCGCACCTGCCCGAGGACGGTGTCCCCTGTACGGAGGTCGAAGCGCTTGATCTGAGAGGGAGAGACGTAGATGTCGTCGGGACCGTAGAGGTAATTCCAGTCGGGTGAACGGAGAAATCCGTACCCCTCCGGAAGGACCTCGAGGACTCCTTCGCCACGGAGCACGACATCGGTATCCAGAAGATTCTGCTCGATCCGGAAGATGAGGTCCTGCTTTCTCAGCCCCGAGTAGTTCTGGAGGTTGAGTTCTTCGGCCAGGTCGTGCAACTCCTGGACGTTCTTTCTCTTGAGTTCAGCGATATCCACAGGAATCTCCAAAAGGGACGGTTCCGACGGGATGCTCTGGAAGGAAATGGGACGTCGCTCAAAGGCTACGGGCCCGGGGTTCGCGCCTCGGAGCACGACTGGTCGCCGAGCACGGGGCGGGTTGGCTTGAGGAATCCGGTACAGACATGACCAGGGGAGATCCGGCCCCCGGCAGTGTGGTCAAAAAGAAAAGAATTGATCGTTGAGGGGTTTTCGGCATAGTAACGAGCGCCGTTGGGGTGGTCAAGCCCTCTCCAGGTCCCCATCTTTGGCCCCGTTCCAGGCGGAAGCGGCGGGCCCCGCGGACCTTGACAGAGGGGGAGTTGCCCGAGGAGCTTTGTGGGCCCTGGGGATGGCTCCGGTTCGGGAGGATCAGTGGCGAGACACAATCGGGAGGGAATCGGGTCAGATCAGGAGGGTTTCGAGTATCGGGTGAGCTATCAACCCGATTGGCTCCGCCATGTGAAGGTGACACGCCGGCTCCCATCCGGGAGACAGTCCACCATGACTCTCTTCCGAAATCCGGCGGAGTTCCAGGAGCGTGCCCCTGGAAGCCAGGTCCGCACTCGCATTACCTGCCCCGAGCAGGAGGTGGATCTGGAGGTGACGGTCCGGGGAGACCAGGCGAGGGTGTCTCGGTGCACGGTCACCTGTCGTGTTCCTGCCGAGGAGGGGACTGGCACGGACGAGATCACCTTCACCCTCGAAAACAACCTTCCCTCGGCTCCTGGATCGGGCTTCTGAGGGCTCCTCCCGCGAAGGTGGGGGAAGGTGACCGGTAGCGAAGGACTCCCGCGTTCGATTATCCTTTCTCCTCCATCCTTTCCGCCCTGCTTCCGCCAGTTTCGGAAGCGCTCCTCGACGATGAGCGTTCATGACGGAACGAATCCTGGCACCCTTCAGCACGATCGGGCGGCGGGCCGTGGCGTTGGCCGCCGGGATCGGACGCTGGGGAATGCTCACGGCCGAGACCTTCCGCTCGCTGCGGCACGTCGATGTCTGGGGGCGCTTGTTGCTGCAACAGATGGCGAAGATCGGGCTCGATTCCGTGCCGATCGCGGTCTTCATCGCGATCTTCACCGGTATCGTTCTCTCGCTTCAAGCCTCGTATACCTTCACCGGGGCCGTACCCCTGTATTTCGTCGGCGTCCTGGTGGGGAAGACGATGATGTTGGAGCTCGGTCCGGTGCTGACGGGATTGGCGCTCTCCGGCCGAGTGGGTGCCAACATCGCCGCGGAGATCGGGACGATGAGGGTGACCGAGCAGATCGACGCTCTCGAGACGATGGCGTATCCTCCTGTGGCCTATCTGGTACTTCCGCGGGTGCTCGCGGGTATCATCATGTTTCCCGTGGTTACCGCTTTGGCGATCGCGGTCGGGATCGGTTCGGGTTGGCTCACCGCCCTCCAGCTTCTGGACATGAGCACTCCGGAATTCGTGCGGGGTCTCACCCTTTTCTTCGAGCCCTTCGATGTGACCTTCGCGTTCATCAAGGCCACGAGCTTCGGCTTCGTCGTAACCACGATCGGGTGCCTGTTCGGGTTTCACACCCGCGGAGGCGCCGAGGGCGTGGGCACCAGCACCACGCAGGCGGTGGTCGTGAGTTCGATGTCGATCCTAGTCCTCGACGCATTCTGGGCTGTGACCCTTCTATGAGCCGCAGCAGGCTGGGAGTGGAATGAGCATCCAGATGAACGAGGTGTACAAGGCATTCGGGGATGTCCGGGTCCTCGAGGGTTTCTCGCTGGAGGTGGAAGAGGGGGAGACTCTGGTCGTCCTGGGACGGTCAGGGTCGGGGAAGTCCGTGATGCTGAAGCACATCGTAGGGCTCCTCCTTCCGGACAAGGGAAACGTCTGGGTTGACGGGCAGCAGATATCCAACCTGCCCACCAAGGAGCTCTATCTCCTCCGACGCAAGGTGGGATACGTGTTCCAGTTCGCCGCACTGTTCGACTCGATGAGCGTAGCGGAGAACGTCGGAATGGGGCTGGAGCGCATGAAGGAGTTCTCACGTGAAGAGATCCGAGACCGCGTGGAGGAGTGTCTGACCCTCGTCGGCCTCGAGGGCCTCAGTGACCGTTTCCCCGCCGAGCTGTCCGGTGGTCAGAAGAAGAGGGCCGGGATCGCCAGGGCAATTGCGATTCGACCGAAATACCTCCTCTACGATGAGCCCACCACCGGGTTGGACCCGCTCACGAAGGCGGTCATCGATCGCCTGATCCTCCGCATGAACCGGGAGTTGGGCGTGACAGGTGTGGTCATCACCCACGACATGGAGAGTGCTTACCGGGTGGGGGATCGTATCGCAATGCTCTATGGTGGCCGTCGTCGCTTTCTCGGCACGCCTGACGAGCTTCGGTCCACGACGGATGGGGTGGTCAAGGGATTCGTCGAGGGAAGACCCGAGCTTCTGGAGAATGCCTCGTGAATAGAACCAGAGAAGCCCTGGTCGGTCTGGTGATCGTGGTTGCAGCGGTGGTGACCGCGGTCGGTGTCCTCTGGCTTCAGGGCGCCACCTGGGGCCGGCCACAGGTAGAGATGGAGGCGGTCTTCGACGAGGTTGGCCTCGTCCGCTCCGGGAACGCCGTGAAGCTCCGGGGAGTTCAGGTGGGTCGGGTGCGGGAGATCACCGTGGACCCGGCCGGGGACCTGGTCCGGGTACGCTTCCGGATCGACGAGGGGGTCACCCTCCCGGACCAGCCGGTGGTCGTCCTGTCACCCGAGAGTCTTTTCGGTGACTGGCAGGCGGAGATTCATCCGCGGACGAGATTTCCCCGGGTCAGGTTCCCCGAGCCGCGCGAAGCGGACGTCCTGCCGGGGCATGCTCTTCCTGACATTTCACAACTGACCGCGGCGGCCGATGAGATTTCGGAGACGATGCTCGTCCTGACGGAACGGGTCGGCATCGCCTTTTCGGAGGACACCGCAGAAAACATCGCTTCGCTTATCGACAACATCGAGGACGTTACGACGCAGCTGGCGACCCTCGTGGAGCAACAAGCCGCTTCGTTCACCGAGGTCACGGATGACTTGCGACAAGCGACGCAGGGCATCGGATCCGCCGCGAACCAGGCCAGAGTGACCCTGGAGCGGGTGGATGGCCTCCTCGCCCGCGACGAGGTGGAGTCCACGCTCCAGGATCTGGCCGGCCTCACTGCCAACCTCCGTGGCCTGTCCGCCGAGATGGACGGCACGAACCGGGAATTTCGGGAACTGGCCGCACAGGTGGAGTCCACCTTCGCCAAGGTGGAGGGGATGCTCGAGGTCGTCGAGGCGGGGGACGGTTCTCTCGGGCGCCTCCTACACGATCCTGGGATGGCCGAGGAGATGGAGGGCGCAGTCACCGAGCTTCAGCTCCTCCTCGCGGATATTCGAGAGAACCCTCGACGATACGTTCGCCTCTCCATCTTCTGACCCACAACGCCTTTAGATCCTCCGAGGAAGTCGAGCAGCCAGCGTGAGTTCCCGCCATCCGTCCTCCAGACCGGACCCTGTCGGTACCCCGGGCACCTCCTTTTCCGCCCCGAGAGTGGAGAGGAGCGCTGGCGGCGTGGTGGTCCGAGTGATGGGCGAAGATCCCAGAGTCCTCCTCATCCGGGACCCCTACCGGAAGTGGGGACTTCCCAAGGGACACCTCGAGGGGGAAGAGGGCCCGGAAGAGGCGGCTCTTCGAGAGGTTCGAGAGGAAACTGGGCTGCAACGGCTCCTCCTCGGGCCGGATCTCGGTGAGATCGACTGGGTGTTTCGCCTGGACGGTCGCTTGATCCACAAGTTCTGCCGCTTCTATCTCATGGGATCCGCCGACGGAACTCCTCGACCCGAAGTCTCCGAAGGCATCACCGAATGCCGGTGGATGTCGACGGGCGAGGCTCTCCGGATGGTGGCGTATGCCAATGCGCGGGAGATTCTCCGTCGGGCCGTTGCCCGATTACACCCGACGGTGACGGGGGATGGACCGATCTGGCGTGAGGAGTAGCCTTGGTCTTCCAACGGGGGAGAGGTGGGGAAGGGGTTCTTCCCGCGTGGTGTGGCATGTATCCTAGTTCGGGTTCCAGAAGGGTCTCGAGGACACGCCGGAGAACGCCATGACCGACGACGTGAGAGACGTCACCATCATCGGAGGGGGGCCTACCGGTTTGTTCGGGGCCTTCTATGCCGGCATGCGTGGGGTTTCTGCCCGAATCGTGGACTCCCTTCCCGAGCTTGGTGGCCAGCTCATGGCGCTCTATCCGGAGAAGTACATCTTTGACGTGGGCGGCTTTCCGAAGGTGTCGGCGAAAGACCTCTCCCACGCGCTGATCGAGCAGGCGATGCAGTTCGATCCCGAGGTGATTCTGGACGAGGAGATTCGCGAGGTCGTTCGGGAGCGGGACGAGGTGCTTCGCCTCGAGGGGGGGAGGGGAAACTACCGGACTCGGACCCTCGTCATCGCGGGGGGGAAGGGTGCCTTCGAGCCGAGAAAGCTCGATGTTCCGGGGTACGACGAACTTCTCGGGCACGGGGTGCACTACGCTGTGATGGATCCGGAGTCGTACCGAGATCGGAAGGTGCTCCTCGTCGGCGGAGGTGACTCGGCCCTGGATTGGGCATTGGCCTTGAAGGAGAAGGCGGCTCGGTTGATCCTCGTCCACCGGCGGGACCGGTTCAGGGCGCACGAGAGCTCGGTGGAGCGGATCCTGCAGGCGGAGCGCGACGGGGAGGTCGAGCTCCGTCTCTTCCATGAAGTGCAGGAGATCCGGGGCAATGGAAGAGTGGAGTCGGCGGTCGTCTTCGACAACCGGACAGACGCCCGGACCACCCTCGACGTGGATGCCGTCCTCACCTTCTTGGGCTTCAAGCCCGATCTGGGTCCCATTCTAGGGTGGGGGCTCGACCTCCGTCGGAACCGGATTCTCGTAAACTCTCGGATGGAGACGAACCTCACCGGCGTGTACGCCGCAGGGGACATCGTCGACTACGAAGGAAAGCTGGACCTCATCGCCTCCGGGTTTTCCGAAGCCGCGATCGCCGTAAACAATGCGGTCCATGTCGTGGATCCCACGGCGCGGGTGAATCCTGGGCATTCCACCAGCATGAAGGTCTTTCAGGACAAGTGATTCGACGGGCACGCCACCCGATCCGGCATCTCGCCGGCCAACGACCCCAGAACCGACCCCGACATGTCTGAGAACCCAATTGAGAAAGTCGTCATCGTGGGATCCGGCCCTGCAGCCTGGACAGCGGCAATTTACGCGGCCCGGGCCCGGCTCGATCCCCTCGTCTTCGAGGGAGCACCGTCCCGCGAGATGATCCCCGGAGGCCAGTTGATGTTCACGACGGAGGTCGAGAACTATCCCGGCTTCGCCGAAGGGGTGGACGGCCAGACCTTGATGATGCAGATGAAGGGTCAGGCCGAGCGCTTCGATACCAGGATCATCACCGACGACATCGTGGAGGTCGACACGGATCGGCGCCCCTTTCTCCTGAGGTCGGCAGAGGGAAAGGAAGTCTCGTCGCACACGGTGATCATCGCGACCGGGGCTCGCGCGAACTGGCTCGGGCTCGAGAACGAGGAGCGGCTCGCCCAGTCGGGTGGAGGGGTGTCGGCATGCGCTGTCTGCGACGGCGCCCTTCCCGCCTTCCGCGACCAGGTCGTGGGGGTGGTCGGGGGAGGGGACAGCGCGATGGAAGAGGCCACCTACCTCACGAAGTTCGCCAAGGAGGTCGTGATCATCCACCGCAGGGACACCTTTCGCGCGTCGCCGATCATGGCTGAGAGGGTACTCGAAAATGAGAAGGTTCGGGTGGAGTGGAACACGGTCGTCACCGAGGTGCTCGGGGACGACTTCATCACGGGGGTCCGTCTCAGGGACGTGAGCACCGGGGATGAGCGGGTCCTGGAAGTGGGTGGGCTCTTCATGGCCATCGGCCACACCCCGAACACCGGGTTCCTGGAGGGGCGTCTTGCGATGGACGAAGAGGGCTATCTTCTCACCCGGCAGCCCTGGCGGACTGAAACCAGTATCCCCGGGATCTTCGCAGCCGGGGACGTGATGGACTCCTACTACCGGCAGGCCGTCACCGCTGCGGGTACCGGATGCATGGCGGCGTTGGAGGCCGAGCGTTGGCTGGCTCACGGTGGTGGGGAAAGGGGCATGGAAGTTGAAGCCTCCACTTCCGAGCCGGCGGTCGCGGAGTCCGCCGGCAAGGGACGGTGAAGGCGCGCTTGGGATTCATCCTCCCAGGAGACGGCCCCCGTCGACGACAATCACCTCGCCCGTGATGAAAGGAGAACGTTCGAGAAAGAGCACCGTCTGGACCACGTCCTCAGGGGAGCCGAGGGTGCCGAGAGCCGACCGTTCTCGGGAGCGTCGGCGGGCCTCCTCGTCGTAGTCGTCGGGGAGGAGGACGGCACCCGGAGCGATCGCGTTCACTCGGACGCGCGGAGCCAGGGCCCGAGCCATGATACGGGTGAGGTGCAGGAGGCCAGCCTTCGAGACCGAGTGGTGTGGGTGCTCGACCCAGGGCTGGAGGGCGGAGAGATCGACGAGGTTGACCACCTGGCCCTGGGCCGCAGTGAGCATCTCTGCTGTAGCCTTCACCATCAGGAAGGGGCCCTTCAGGTTTACGGCCATGACCCGATCCCACTCTCCCTCTTCCATCTCGAGGAGCGGTGTGCTGGGGAAGAGTGACGCGTTGTTGACGAGGAGGTCCAGCCTTCCGTAGGTGCGACGAACCTCATCTGCGATCCGGAGCACGTCATCGGCGGATGAGACGTCCCCAGGAGCTATGAGGGCCCGACGTCCAAGCTCTTCGACCCGACTCGCTACGCTTCGCGCTTCGGACTTGGAGGTGTGAAAGTTGACGATCACATCGTAGCCGGCTTCAGCCAGCCCGAGGGTGATCGCTCGGCCCACCCGGATCGCACCGCCGGTGATCAGAGCAACTCTGGACATCCGTGTGTTTTCCTCCGTGATTGGAGGGTGGGTCGCCGCTCGGATTGCGCGATCCTAAGCAACCGGCCCCGAGAAGTACAGGGCGCGCCACTTGCGCTCCGGATCGATCGAAACCGAGAACTGTCCGACAGGAGGAGGAGTCCGTGTCCGAGGGTGGAGCGAGGGTGACAGTAATCACTGGGAGCACGAAGGGGATCGGACGAGCCGTGGCGGAGGCGCTCGTCCAGGAAGGAGACGACGTCGTCGTCTCCAGTCGGACGGCATCCGATGTCGCACAGGTCGTCGCGGAGCTCGCGGAGCTTGGCCCGGGGAGGGTCCACGGCGTCACCTCCGACGTTCAGGATCCCGACCAGTGTCGGAGGCTCATCGACGAGGCCGCGGAGACGTTCGGCGGAGTGGATGTCCTGGTCAACAATGCCGGCCTGGGACGGTTCGCCAGGATCCAGGAGATGGATCCGGACGATTGGGATCGACAGGTGCGGACGAACCTGGACGGGGTCTTCTACTGTTCGAAAGCCGCCATACCCCACATGATCCGTCGAGGGAGCGGCTGGATCCTGAACCTCGGCTCTCTCGCGAGCCGAAACAGCTTCTCCGGGGGCGTCGCCTACAACGCTACCAAGTTTGGGCTTCTGGGGATGACAGAGGCCATGATGCTGGACCTCCGCCACGAGGGGATCCGGGTTTCGTGCATCATGCCAGGGAGCGTGAACACCCATTTCTTCGAAGGGGGCCCGCATCCCGAGGACGACTGGAAGCTCACGGGTGAGGACATCGCACGGACGGTCCTCGACCTCCTCGCCTACCCTGAGCGGGCGCTTCCGAGCCGGGTGGAGATCCGGCCCAGCCGGCCTCCGGAGAAGGGCTAGAGAGGACAAGGGTTGGAGCATAGGATGCAGCCCAACAAGGCCCTGACGGATGGCAATAGACCCGCAGGATCGGAGTGACAGACCCGAGGATAGCGCAGACCCGGAGCATGGAGGCGACAGAGGAGATGGCTGAGAACTATCGCAGTGAGAAGGACTCCCTGGGTGAGGTGAGGGTTCCGGCGGCGGCTCTGTACGGAGCCCAGACCCAGAGAGCCGTGGACAACTTTCCCATCAGTGGTCAGCGCTTCGGACGCCGGATGATCCAGGCGCTGGGGCTGGTAAAGTGGGCCGCTGCCGATGCGAACCACGAGCTGGGGCGCCTGGCCGAGGCCGAAGCCGGAGCGATCGCTCGCGCCGCACGCGAAGTCTCGGAGGGGAAGTGGGACGAAGAGTTCGTCGTCGACGTCTACCAGACGGGGTCCGGCACCTCCTCCAACATGAACGCCAACGAGGTCATCGCCCGGCTCGCCAACCGGTACCTGGGGGAGTCGGACACGCGGGTCCATGCGAACGACCATGTGAACTTCGGTCAGTCCTCGAACGATGTGATTCCGAGCGCGATCCATGTCGCGGCACGGCTCACGCTGGAGCGGGATCTCGTTCCCGCGCTCGAGGAGTTGCGCGACGTGCTTCGTGAGAAGTCCGCCGAGTTCGACCATGTGGTGAAATCGGGCCGGACTCATTTGATGGATGCCACTCCGGTGCGGCTGGGTCAGGAGTTCGGGGGGTATGCGACCCAGGTGGAGCGGGGAGTCCGGAGGGTGCTCGAGGGATCGGAGGAGCTTGCCGAGTTGGCCCTTGGAGGAACGGCCACCGGAACGGGGATCAACACGCATCCCGAGTTCGCTGCCAAGGCGATCCAGCGAATCTCCGGCGAATCGGGGCTTGCGTTCCGGGAGGCGGAGGATCACTTCGAGGCGCAGGGGGCGAGGGATGCCCTCGTGCAGGCGCACGGCGCCCTGAACACGGTGGCGGCCAGCCTGATGAAGATTGCGGACGACATTCGCTGGTTGGCCTCCGGCCCGACCTCGGGAATCTCCGAGATACTTCTCCCCGCCATCCAGCCAGGAAGCTCGATCATGCCGGGGAAGGTGAACCCGGTCCTCTCGGAGGCGCTGATGATGGTCGCCGCACGGGTCGCAGGGAATCACACGACGATCACTGTGGCTGGTGGGCGGGGGAATCTGGAGCTGAACGTGATGATGCCTGTGATGGCTCAGGCCTTTCTCGAATCCTCCACCTTGCTGGCGAAGGGTTCGAGGGCGTTCAACGACAAGTGCGTCCGGGGGATCCGGGCCAACGAGGAGCGGGCGCGTGAGCTCCTCGAGCTGAACCCCTCGATCGCCACCGCGTTGAACCTCTACATAGGGTACGATCGCGCCTCCGAGATCGCCAAGCGGGCGGCCTCCGAGGGGAGGTCCGTGCGGGATGTGGTGGTGGAGATGGGGATCCTCGATCCGGAGGTGCTCGCTGAGGCGCTCGAGGTCCGCGACATGACCGAGCCGGGCTTTCCCGGTGAGGCCGATAAAGACAGGGGCTGATCGATGCCGGAGTGGGTTGAAGACGAGCTCGGGGCCCACGTCTCCGTCGCCGGTGGGGTGGAGCGGGCTCCTGAACGGGCCAGGGACATCGGGTCGGTGAACCTCCAGCTCTTCACGAAGCAACCCAACCGATGGGCTGAACCTGAAATCTCTCCCGACCAGGCCGATCGCTTTCGAGGTCGCCGGAGCGAGTGCGGCCTCCGGGTCGCGGGATCTCACGACTCCTATCTGATCAATCTGGCGAGCCCGCGCCCGGAGCTCCACGAGCGGAGTTTGAACTCCTTCTGTAGAGAGCTGGAGCGGTGCGTGGCACTCGATCTCGATTTCCTGGTCACCCATCCCGGCAACGCCACGGACGGTGATCTGGATGCGGGATATGGCCGGAACGCGGATGCCCTGACGCGGGCGCTCGAGCAGGTCCCGGGGCGGACCCGTGTCCTTCTGGAGCTCACCGCCGGGTCAGGAAGCTCGGTCGGAGGCAGCTTCGAAGCCCTCGCGGCCATCCTGGGGCGAGTCTCGAGCGGGCAGCGCGAGCGACTTGGCATTTGTTTCGACACCTGCCACGCTTACGCCGCCGGGTACGATCTCGTGGACGACTACGACGGAGTCTGGTCGCACTTCGATGCCCTTCTCGGACTCGAGCGCCTCGAGCTTTTCCACCTCAATGACTCCAAGCACCCGCTGGGCTCGAGAAAGGATCGCCACGAGCACATTGGAGAAGGCACCCTGGGAGAAGAGCCCTTCCGCCGGATCATGACCGATGACCGATTCCTTCGGATTCCAAAGCTTCTCGAGACCCCGAAGGGCGACGATCTGGTGACGATGGATCGTAGGAATTTGGCCCGGTTGCGGGGGTTTCGGGCAGAGCTCGGGTCCGGTCGGGTACCCTGATCCTTTACTTGTTCGCCATCCCCGGGATATATTGGTCATCCGGACGTGCCGAAGGGCTAGATAATTGAGCCAACACGAGTGAAGCCGGGACTGACTCCCGCAGTGGACGACCAGCCCCTCCGGGGGACTTCGGAAATCGCGGGGAGGTCACCATCAATACAACCCGGGCTTCAATATCACTCCTTCGGTACGATCTCCGGGGCCGGCATCCTTAGGATGCCGGCCTTTTTTCTGTGGCGGCCCGGTGTAGCACACCGACCGGAATCGGAGCCGCACTGAAGCTCGGAACCTTCGGAGAGGGAAGGTCCATGCCACGTGTGCGAGTGACTCGGCGGATGCACTTCTCGGCGGCCCATCGGCTGGCTCGGCCGGATTGGAGCGAGCAGCGCAACCGAGAGGTGTTCGGCGACTGCTCCAACGCCAACTGGCACGGCCACAACTACGAGCTGGACGTGACGGTCGAAGGCGAGGTGGACCCGGAAACCGGGTACGTGATGGATCTCAAATCTCTGAAGAAGCTGGTCCAGACCCTCGTGGTCGAAGACCTCGACCACCGGAATCTCAACTTGGATGTGCTGTGGCTAAAGGGAAAGAATCCGACGACGGAGAACCTGGTGGTCGCGATCTGGGAGCGGTTGCAGGAAGGGTTGCCGGAGCGAGTACATTTGAAGCGCCTGGTCCTTCACGAGACTTCGAGAAACTCGGTGGAGTACGAGGGGACGTGAGTTCCACTTCGCCCTCCGAGCTGAGTGCCTTCCCCTTCCCCGAGCTGGTACGCGAGATCATTCGCAGGATTGGGGAGGACCCGTCCCGTCCCGGCCTGAGGAAGACGCCCGAGAGGGTCGAGGAGGCCATGGCCTTTCTCACACGAGGTTATGAGCTCTCTCCCGATGCCGTGATCGGAGATGCCATCTTCGAGGAGCGCCACCAGAACATGGTGCTGGTCAAGGACATCGAGATGTACTCCCTCTGTGAGCACCATATCCTGCCCTTCTTCGGGAAGGTCCATGTGGCCTACATTCCTGACGGGCATATCGTCGGGCTGTCAAAGCTGGCGCGGCTCGTCGAGATCTTCTCAAGGCGGCTGCAGGTCCAGGAGCGCCTGACCGAGGAAATCGCTCAGAGCCTCTGGGATGTGGTCCAGCCCCAGGGAGTGGGGGTCGTGGTCGAGGCCTACCACCTCTGCATGATGATGCGTGGGGTGGAGAAGCAAAACTCGTATACGATCACCTCGGCGGTTCGCGGCGCTTTCCGCGACGACGCGCGCACACGGGACGAGTTCCTGAGGCTATGTCAGAGCGACCACCGGCCGGTAGGGTGATGCCGGCGGAGGACTCCGGGTCCTCGTTCCCGGTCGAACAGGCGCTTGTTACGGGTGCCACCCGGGGAATCGGGAAGGCGGTTTCCCGCATGCTGGGTCGTCTGGGAGTGCGGGTGGGGCTGGTTGCCAGGACCACGGGTGAGCTGGACGCCCTGGCCCGGGAGATCGACGG
>SLFU01000158.1 GCA_007124095.1 Gemmatimonadota bacterium | reverse complement strand
TCCACGAAGTACTGGAGCAGGTAGCCGTCGTTGCTCGCCAGCTCCACGACCAGGCTCTCCTCTCCCAACCCGAAGCGCTCCGCTACGCGTTCGACGTAGCTCCGGCAGTGATCGAGCCAACTCTGGGAGTACGAAGAGAAGTAGGCGTAGTTGCTGAAGATGTTCTCGGGCCCTTCGAACTGTTCGAGCTGGACGAGCAGGCAGCCCTCGCAGACGAAGGCGTGGAGGGGGTAGAACATCTCCCCCTTTCCCAGTGCCTCCGGGCCCACGAAGGCGTTTGAGAGGGGCGAGACCCCCAGGTCCACGAACGACCGCTCCAACGGGGTTCCGCAGAAGCGACAGGGCCCGGCGGCGGCGGGTGTCCGGGGTTGCGTCTCGCCGGAGCCCGCCCGCGCTTCCCCCGTTCGTGTCGCGATCCCATTCACGAGGGCCGCCCCGCTCCGTTGATCCCATCCCCGACCAGGGCGGACTCCCGCGCCTCGGTGATCATCCAGGGTGCCTTTCCTCGTTCCCAGAGATCATCGAGGAGGTTCTTCTCCTTCAGGGTGTCCATGCAGGACCAGAACCCACTGTGCTGGAAGCCCATCAGCTGACCGTCGCGGGCCATCCCCTCCACGGGATTGCGCTCCCAGACGGAGTGGTCCCCGTCCACGTAGTCGATGGCCCCGGGCTTGAGGATGAAGTAGCCACCATTGATCCACCCCTCCGCCGCCTCCGGCTTCTCGTGGAACTTGGTGACCTGGTTCTCCCGCAGAGCCAGTCGGCCGAAGCGGGCCGGTGATCGAACGGTCGTGACCGTCGCCAGCTTGCCGTGAGACCGGTGGAAGTCGATCAACGCGGTGATGTCCAGGTCCGCCACCCCGTCCCCGTAGGTAAAGAGGAAGTCCTCGTCCTCCTTCAGCCAGGGACGAAGCCGCTTGAGCCGGCCTCCGGTCTGGGTGTGGAGCCCCGTGTCCACGAGGTGGACCTTCCAGTTCGGCTGGTTGCCGTCGTGGATGGTCGATTCCCCGGTCGCCAGATCGATGGAGAGGTCGTTGTTGATGGCGTAGAAGTTGAGGAAGTACTCCTTGATCATCTCGCCCTTGTATCCCAGGGCAATGATGAACTCGTTCACGCCGTGGGCTGCGCAAGTGTTCATGATGTGCCAAAGGATCGGGCGTCCCCCGATTTCCACCATGGGCTTCGGCCGAAACGCGGTCTCCTCCGAGAGGCGAGTGCCGAAGCCGCCGGCGAGTATGATCGCTTTCATTTGGTCCGTCCCAATCTGTTTGGAGTCAGAAGCTACCGCAGAGCTCGGGGCCCGGCGGTGGTTTTGCGCTTGACTCGATGGAGCATGCAAACGGCATGCCGACTCCCGATTCCCGGGGGGTGGCATCCGCCTTGCACGATTTTCCCAGGGCAAGGACGGGCGATGCTCCTCCGATTGGCGCTGGCAGGGAGAATTTCAGGAACCGATGAGCTCAGGGTGCCGTATCCATCTGCTGGACTGTAGGGGCTGCGCCACAGCGGGGATCGTGGCCTGGCTATACCTGGTCATTCTCTGGATGACCTGGATACCAACCGGCGGCTCCGATCCGCAGATCCTCGTGGTACCCCCCTCGACCCGCTGGGTGGTGATCCTCGGGAACCTCCTCCTCTTCGCGCCCATCGGGTTCGTGGTGGGAGCGGCTCAAGGGGTGTCGACCGGAACGGGGCGGAGCACGGGAGAGGACGCGGCTTTCGATCTGGGTAGGGGTGTGCTCCAGGCCGCAGGCCTGGTCGCGATCCTGACTCTGATCGTAGAGGCTGGACAGTTGAGGGTCCAGGGAAGGACCGTCTCACCGTACGATGTGGCGATGAACACGCTCGGAGCTGCGGGGGCCGCGTGGTTCGCGCTCCGCTTGATCCGGGAGGGCTTCGACCGCCGGGTCTTGGTGATCGGGGCGGGTGCGACGGTCTTCCTGGGAGTGGTCATCTTTCTTTCGGCCACCGGGTTCGCGTCGAGCCGGGGAATGGAGCTCGACGACTGGAACCGCGACCATGCCGTACTCGCGGGAGACGAGTGGGGGGGCGACCGGGAGTATCTGGGCACCGTCTCGGAGGCGCACATTTGTGCGGGTCTCGTGGACGAGGAGCATTGTGTGCGGCCGGGAGCCCCGGTCGAGGAGCGACGAGAGGTGGGCCTTGCCGCGGCCCGAAGCCAGGTGGTCCGGGCCTCGGCGGTGGTCTCGTCGGACGGGCCGCAGAGCGGGCCGGCCCGCATCGTCACCTTCTCCCGGGGTCCGGACACCCGGAACGTCACCCTGGGTCAGAGTGGCCACGATCTCATCCTCCGGATCCGCACCCCCCTGGCGGGTCCCAATGGGGCAAAGGTCGAGTTCGTTCTCCCGGACGCGGTTCCGGTAGGGGTGTCCACGCAGCTCACCGCGGTCTTCGACTCGGGCTTCGCCACAATGGCCGCAGAGGGTTCGGATTATGAAATGCGCGGTGACTTCCAGTGGGGTTTCTTCTCGGGATGGTGGCTCATGAACCGATTCGCCGACCAGCCGGTGACCCCTCGCTCGCTGGTTCTGGCCGGGATTCTGGCCGCTGCGGCCTTTTCCCTTCCGCTCGGGCTGGGGGCTGCGCACCTCGGGTGGATCCCATCGAGCGCACGTCCATTGGTCGGGATGGCCGTGGCGCCGATTCTGGCCTTGCTCATCGCCGCGCCCCTTGGTATTCCGGTCCCGCTGCGGGAACTGGGTCTCGCCGGTGGATTCGGTCTCCTCGGGGGGCTGGTTGGAGGCGCGAAGTGGGGAGGCCCGCGTCCGATATTCGCGGGAGTCTCGTGGATGGGAGCGCTCACCCTCGGGCTCCTGACCCTTCCCGGCTGCGACTCCAGCATCTCGGCGATCGAGCCGGGAGGGGGGAGCAGGGCACCGGATCCGAACCGGATCCAGCCCTACGCCGAGAACCCTTTTTACTGGCAGTACCGCGGTGAGCCCATCCTATTGATCGGTGGATCGGACGAGGACAACCTCTTCAACCATCCGACTCTACCGCCGAACGGTCTCGAGTCCCACCTGAACCTCCTGCAGTCAGTGGGCGGCAACTACGTCCGAAACACGATGTCGAGCCGGGACGAGGGAAATGTGTTTCCCTACAAGAGCGTGGGGGACGGGCTGTATGACCTGGATGCCTGGGACGAGGAGTACTGGGACCGCTTCGAGCGCTTTCTCGACATGACACAGGCTCGCGAAATGATGGTCCAGATCGAGATCTGGGACCGATTCGACTTCGCTGGGGACGGGCACTGGGCGACCAGCCCCTACAACCCTCGAAACAACGTGAACTACACGCCGCAGGAAAGCGGACTTCCCGCCGTGGTAAATAGCCCGGCGCCCGAGCGTGAAAATCCCTTCCTCCGGACGACCCCCGCCCAGGAGGACAATCGAGTGGTCCTGGCGTACCAGCGAGCTTTCGTGGAGAAGATGCTTTCCACGTCGCTCCGCTATCCCCACGTGCTCTACACGATCAGCAATGAGACGGACGAGTCTGCGCACTGGAGCGGTTATTGGGCCGACCTGATCCGTGCGCGGGCCGAGGAAATCGGTCAGCCGGTGTACGTCACGGAGATGTGGGCCGCCCGCACTCCCGACGACACTCTCTACAACCATACCTACGATCACCCCGAACGCTACAACTACGTCGAGATCTCCCAAAACAACCATCAGGCGGGCGAAGCCCACTGGACGTACGCTCAGCAGCACAGGGCGCGTGCGGCGCATCGGCCGCGTCCCATCAACAACGTCAAGATCTACGGGGGGCCGAGGCACGGGGGTGGGATCGAGGAGGGCACGCGCAAGTTCTGGCGGAACGTTTTCGGGGGGATGGCCTCGGCGAGATTCCACCGGCCCCATGACCTCGAAACCCCGGCGGGCATCGGATTGAACGACTTGGCGCGGACACATATCCGGAGCATGCGGATGTTCACCGACGACATGTCTCTCTTCTCCGCGGAACCCCGAAACGATCTGCTCTCGAACCGGAGGAGCGATGAGGCCTACGCGATCGCGGAGGTCGGCCGCCAGTATGCCGTCTACTTCCCCGACGGCGGATCGGTGGATCTGGACTTGAGCGACGCCCCCGGCCCTCTCACTCTGCGGTGGCTGGACATCCTCGAGGGAGAATGGAAAGTTGACACGATCGTAGAGGGCGGGGGGGTGTTCAGGTTGTCAGCTCCGGGAGAGGGCCCGTGGGCCGGTCTTCTGAAGGGTAGCAACTAACCAACGAATGTGGTGTCGGCGCCACGGCATGGCGCGTCCGGCAGGCTCTGGCAGCAGTGAAGGCGTGTTCCCTGAGCGATCCGGTCGTTATGTTGTAAGGCTGAATGATTTCGCTTTTGTGGTGCCGATACCTCGTTGCTCCCTCGCATCGCAGAGGGGGAGCCTGGGGCCCGGGTCGATCGCTCGGGCTCCGGTTGCGGTGAACCGCACCGACGTACAAGACGTACAAGGTGAGAGACGATGTCGAGAC
>SLFU01000104.1 GCA_007124095.1 Gemmatimonadota bacterium | reverse complement strand
TCTCCGGTTCCCCGTCACCCCTCCGTGCCACTCCGGGAAGCGGGCTCGGATACCTCGGACGGCTCTTCCCACTGGGCCAGGCGGATCCGGATGGTGGTTCCCTCGCCCGGACAGCTCTCGGCGTCGATCTCTCCTCCCCACGATTCCACGAGGCGACGCACGATCGCCAGGCCGAGCCCCGTCCCGCTGGAGCGCGTGGAGAAATGGGGCTCGAAGATCCTCGGAATCAGGTCCGGTGGGATGCCGGTACCGTTGTCCCGCACGGAGAGCTCCACCCCCCGATCCGCCAGGCCGGCCTCGACCCGCACCCATCCGCCTTCCGGCAATGCCGCCCTCGCGTTCTCGAGCAGGTTCACGAGGACCTCCTTGAGCTCCCCGGGCCGACTCTGGACCCTGGGCAAGTCCTCCTCCCCCTCGAAGCTGAACGTGACCGGGCCCTCACCAGCCGCGTAGAGCTCCAGCATGTCCTCGACGACCTCCGCGACCGGTACGGCTTCGAGCGGGGGCGTGGCGTCCGCCGGGCTCGGAGCGGCATATCGCGAGAAGGAGCTGGCGATCGAGGCGAGGCGCTCGATCTCATTGAGAATCGAGTCCACATTGCGCCGGAGGATCTCCTGGTAGTCCGGGCGCCCGTCCTCCCAAGCCCTCCGAATGTGCTGGACCCCCAGCTTGATCGGCGTGAGAGGGTTTTTGACCTCGTGAGCCACCTGTTGGGCCATCTCCCCCCACGCCAGGATCCGCTCCGTACGGAGCTCGTCGGTGACATCCTCCAGGGAGACGACCGCCCCGCCCAGAGGACCCTTCCGCGAAATCCGGCGCGCCCGAACGCGAATCCTCCTGTCCCCGAATGAGAGCTCGGTGTCGGCCTCCCTGAGGCCGTCCCGAAAGTAGCCGTCGAGCCAGCGGACGAGGATCGAGCGCGGATCCTCCGGATCTTCCCCCTCGGGCAGGAAGCGGCTCACCTCGAGGGGCACTCCGAGGAGGATTTCCGCCCTCGGGTTGACCAGGGTCACCCGGCCGTCCGAATCCAGCGCCACCACCCCGGTCGCCACCTCCTCCACGATCGCCCGACTCCGCTCGGAGGCCCGTACCAGGGCGCTCCGGGTGCGGCTCAACCGGTCCACCATCCGGTTGAAGGCGTTGAAGACGGCACCGAACTCGTCGCTCCGGTCCTCCGGAAGGTGGACGCCCATGTTCCCGGCTCCCACCCGCTCGGAGGCTACGCGGAGGGTCTGGATCGGACGGGAGAGCGCGCGACCCACGAGGAGGGCGAGCAGGACGGAGAGAAAGGCGCCCATGACGACCGCAAAGCCCAGGAGATCGGCCACATCCCTCTGCCGCAAGGCGGTCGCACCGGCCTGGAGGGGAGCGGGAGCGGCAAGGACCTGTCCACCGGGCATCCGGCGGTAGGCGACCACGTATTCCCATCCGCCCAGGCTCGAGATGGCGGTGGTCATGAGCTCCTCTCCCGCAGCCATGTCCCGGTGGATCTCCGGCGGCAGCCACCCTTTATAGAGTCCGAGCTCGACGAGCTCTCGAAGCGACCCGCTATGGAGCTCTCCGTTCTGGTAGAGGAGGAGGTCCGAACCCACCCGCTGGGCCAGCACGTCCATCTCTCCGTCCACTTCGGAGTACCACGATCCCGCGTCCTCCACCGCCCGCTCCGCCAGCGCCTCGGCCGTGCGGACGGCCGCTCCGGCGAGGGTGCGATAGGCCAGGGTCCCGAACAGGATGGAGGGGATCAGGAAGAAGGCGAAGAGGGCCAGCGTCACCCGGCCCTGGAAGGTCGTGAGGGCTCCGAACCAGGTGAGAGGCCGCCATGGTCCGCCCTCTCCCATCCATCGGCCCACCGCCCAGAGGCAGCCCAGAAGGGCGACGCTCAGGAGGAGGAGGAGCGTTCCCCGGGCCAGCAGGAGAAACCATCCCGGAAGCTCGATGAGGTAGTGGGCGTGATAGGCTTCGTCCGGATAGGAAACGTAGCTCTCCCCCTGCCAACCATCGGCCGTGGGAATCCAGCGGATGTCCTCGGTGGGCCCCGGGGCCTCCCCGGCGAGGACGGTGATCAGGACGACCGGATCGGGCTCGCCGCGGGCCGGAGAGAACAGTGGACCAAGGGGGGAAGCTCCCGCGAGAACCCTCCTGGGCGGGACCACAACCGAGATGAACTCCCCGCCGGGGAGCACGGCGAGGCCGACGTAGTGGGCCTCGGCCTGGTCGAGCCGGCGGACGACGACCTCGTCTCGCTCCCGAAGCTCTCCAAGAAGGGATTCGGACAAGGGGGGCCGCAGCTCGGAGACCCCGATCCGAAGCTCCTCCTGGGGTGTCCCATCCGCAGACCAGTAGGTGAGCCAGAGGGGAACGCCCTCCCAGGCGAGCCCACTCGTCGTCCATGCCTGATAGAGTATCTCGACCGGTTCGTGACCCAGTTCGGCCCGGCTCCACGCCTCTTCCCCGGTACGCAACAAAAGAAACTCGAGGAAGGGGTCCGGCCGGGAGCCCAGCCGCTCCACCTGCTCCTCCGCGGCGCTCATCCGGGCATCCACCCTGAGCTCCCAGGCCCAGGGAAGGGCCACGGTCGCCGCCAGGAACACCGAGCATCCCCACACCAGTCCGCCCCGTACCCATCCCCGCCCGGCAGGCGCCCCGTACATTACCCCCAGGAGGGGGATGGCCCAGAGGAGAATGGCCCAGGACGGGAGCGATGGAATGCGCGCGACGAGCAGCGCCCAGGCCAGCCCGAAAACCGCGGCCAGGCCGAGTGCGGTGGCTATGCTCCACGGGCGCACCTCCTCCTCTTCGTCCCGCTCCGCCGCCAGAAGAGCGGCGGAGAACGCGAGGACGATGAGAGCCGTGGCCGTGCCCTGGAAGGTGATCCATCCGAATTCCGCACCCGCCAGGAAGTCCCTGGACGCTCCCAGCTGCAGGAGACGGAGCGCCCCGAGCGCGAACAGGGCTCCCACAGCGGCGGCCGCGGCCCTCGGAATGCCGCGAACCCTCTGCCAGGGGAGAAGGCCCATGAAGACGGCGCCCGCCGCGCCGAGGGCGAGGAGGTCTCCGAGGGAGAGCGGGAGGGGGCCGGGGAGGAGCACATCGGCGGGTGAGAAGACCCGCGTCCACCCCGTGAGCGTGCCCAGGGGAAGGAGGAGGAGGAGGAGGGGAAGCGCGGCGCCCCCGATCACCGAGCCGACGGCCACGCCACGCGTCCCCACCACGGCGAAGGCCCACCCCAGGAGGAGCAAGAGCGTCACCGCCGTAGCCCAACGCAGCTCGAGGGTGCCTCTGGCGTCGGCCTCCTGTGCGGGGGTCACGACCACGCTGAGGAGCGACCGGTCCCCACTTCGCAGCTCCCACGCCCCCTCCTCGCGGGGCCGATCCGCCCGCAAGATCTCGATCTCCGCTCCCGTGCGCGACTCGAAGCGGGACTCGAAGTCGTTCTGGGACGGCGCGAGCGTGGGTGGAAGGTCCGTACGAAGGAGAGAGGCGGCGACGGCGACCCCCTGACCGTCGGGGAGCGGGTGGGTCACATACAGGTAGCCAAAGAGGGCGCTCTCGTGATAGAAGTGCCGGGAGTGCTCCTCCCGGGCCTCGAGCGGAAAGGGGCCCTGGTGCTCCCCCTCCCATGCCAAGAGCGTGCCCTCGGGACCGAAGACGGCGAGGGCGTCGACCCAGGGGAGTCGGAGCCCGGAGGGAAGGACAGGCCCCGCCGGCCTATCGTCGCTCGACCACCAAGCGGCGAGTCGCTCCGCCGTGGCCTCTCCCTGCGCGAGGAGGTCGTCGAGGGAGGTGGAGAGGCGGTCCCGGACTTCGGTCTCCCACACGGTGGATCGATCCGGCCATTGTTCGGCGAAACGGTCCAGATGACGCTCGGCCCCGAGGACCCCGATGACCCCGAAGACGAGAAAGCCTCCGGCCAGGGCCGAAGCCCGGCTGCGAGGGCCTTCCCATGCGACGCCCAGAGCGACGGCCGGGGCTGCCACCAGGAGCAGGAGCGGCTCTCCCGAGCCCACCCACGCGGCCAAGACGACCGCTCCGACATGGAGGAACACCACGCCGGGAAGCCGACGCCGGATCCCCCGTGCCCCGTCGTTCATCTTCCTCGCATCTTCCGTGGCCCCCTGCCCTGTCGACTCCGGATCACCTTCATTGAGGAGTCCAACCCCGATAGACCCGTGAACGCTCCCCTCGACTCGGCGGGAGGAGGCTGCGCCGATGCGGGGACCCGCCCCGGATCCTGCGGGGTAGGCGTAGAGGAGGAAATTCGACACTCGTGAGGCAGGGGCAGGCTGAAGCGCTTTCGTCCGGCCCCACCCCACGACTCCCCCAATCCCGAGCCAAACGCATGCGGATCTCTCGTCTCCTCCTGGTTCTACTCGCTCTGGCCGTCTCCGGGTTCCTTCTCCCCTCCGCGGGAGGGGCGCAGAGCGTGGCGGTGGACGAGGGGACCTTCCGGATTTCGCTGGATGGCAATCGGGTCGGCACGGAGAGCTTCTCGATCCGCCGCTCGGGTAC
>SLFU01000211.1 GCA_007124095.1 Gemmatimonadota bacterium | reverse complement strand
GGTGCGCGTCCTCCCGGAACTCGTCCGCAAGTCCCTCCCCCGGAGGGAGCCGGACCGTGGGGGCATCCTCCCGCCAATCGCTCTCCTCCCCTTCCCCGACCGGGGCCCGCCTCAACCATTCGCGGATGGCCTCAGCTTCCCCCGCGACGTCCGGAAGGCCCAATCGCCATACCACGGTCTCCGCGCTCGGCCATCGATCCTCCGGATCTTTGGGAAGGAGCCCCTCGATCACGACCCTTAGATCGGTGGACACGTCCGGACGCAGGCTGGCTACAGGGGGGAGAGCCTCGTGCTTCTGCTTGTAGATGATGGTGTAGAGGTTGTTCCCTTCCCACGGAGGGCGGCCGGTGAGCAACTGGTAGCCAACCATCCCGAGACTGTAGAGGTCGCTCCGTCCATCGAGTTCCCGACCATCCACCTGTTCCGGAGACATGTACGCGGGCGTACCGAGAGTGGCTCCGGCCAGGGTGATGTCATTCCCTGCGCCGGAGGCCCGGGCGATCCCGAAGTCGGAGAGGAGGGCGGTCCCGTGGCGGACATCCAGGTAGATATTCTGGGGTTTGAGATCCCGATGGATGATGCCGTGGTCCTCATGCGCGTAGGCAAGGGCCGAGGCCACATCGCGCAAGACGCTGCGAATCACCCGCAGGGGGGCGGCGCCACTCCCCCGAATCGCCTGCTTCAGGGTGATCCCAGGCACGTACTGCATGATGAGGGCGAGGGTGCCGTCCCGAAGGTGTCGTGTGCCTAGCAAGGTCACGATATTCGGGTGCCGAAGCTTCGCCACGAGCTCGGCTTCCCGCGCCAGCCGGGCCACCGCCTCCGGGTCGCTAGAGAACCCCGGGCGGATGAGCTTCACCGCCACCTCGCGCCCACCCTCCCGTTCCCGTGCCAGGTAGACGATCGCGGTCCCCCCTCGACCGAGCTCGCGGATCAGCTCGTACTCGCCTTCCAGCTCCGGAACACGGGGCAACTCCCCGGGGAGGGCCGACGATCGTTCGGGTTTACTCGATCCCTCCATCTGTCGACCTCATCAAAGAAACCAGAGGAGAAGCCCGGACACGATCATCACGATCGCGACCGCGAGTACCGGATCGTACTGCCTGACCCATCCCTTCATCCGCCCCCTCCGCCTCCGGCGAGCCCTCGATTCGGGCTCCAATCCCACGAGGGGAACGACACGCGGGGCCGCGGCGACCGATCGCCTCACCGGCTCCGTGCCCGGAGGCGAACCCGCCGGCTCGGGCCTCCCTGGGCCATGCGACCCGAAGGAGCCCAGGACCACGCTGATGTTGTCGGTGCTCCCGCCCTCATAGGCGCGATCGGCAAGGGCGCGAGCGGCCGTGTCCAGGTCCTCCTCCTCGAGGACCTCGGCGAAGTCTCCTAGCGCTGCCTCCGGAATTACTTCGTAGAGACCATCGCTGCAGAGGAGGACCGTGTGCGCTTCCGAGGCGGAGAAGGGGCCGAAGCTATCGACTTCCACCTCGGGCTCCGTCCCCACCGCTCTGGTCAGCGCGTGCTTCCATTTCGTGCCGTCGACCGCCCGCACCGCTTCGGGGCCCGTCCGCCGGGCCTCCTCCAGCACGGAATGATCTGCGGTCAACCGGATCACCCCCGCCGCGGACAGCCGGTAGGCCCGACTGTCTCCCACGTTGGCGATCGCGTAGCTTCCCTGCTCGACGAGCAGGGCTACGAGCGTCGTTCCCATCCCCTTCCACTCGGGCCTCTCCTGCCCGGCAGTGTAGACTGCGTGGTTCGCCGTCCGGAAGGCCTCCACGAGGGAGCGGCCGGCGCGGACCTCAGCCCCCAACTCCGTGAGCGCGATCCGACTGGCCTCCTCCCCGGCTCGATGCCCCCCCATCCCGTCGGCGAGGGCCAGGAGCGTACGCCCATCCGCAAGGACCTCGACCAGCACCCCGTCCTGGTTGGTAGGCCGCCGGCCGGCCTGCGTATGCGCTCCGTGGCGGAGCCTGAATGGCTCCATCGATCACCGCTCGTGAAAGATGAACACGACCTCTCCCATCTCGATCCGGTCTCCGTCACTCAGAAATCGAGCCTCCTCGACGTCCGCCAGCACCTCGTCATCCACGACGATTCCGTTCGTCGCGGAGAGGTTCCCGATCCGCCACCGCCCCTCCTCGTAATCCATGAACGCGTGCACTCGACTGACCGTGGGAGCCAGGATGCGGATGTGCTCGTGCTCCGGACCTCGGCTTCTCCCGAAGGTGAAGCGCGTCCCTCCCGGTCTTCGGACGAACCGAACTTCCCGGTCCGGATACCCCGTTACGACCTCGAGCCGCCCCGGTAGGAGCTGGAGTGTCTGGTCGACCTCCCCGAAGCCCTCCTCCGGCGAATGGAGCCCCGGACGGGGCACCCCATGCTCGGTCCTCGCCTCAGGCCAGGACACGCCGGCCGAGCCCGTAGCCGATCTCGAAGCCCGCTGCGGCTCCGCTCGGGCCCCGGAGCGAAGCTCCGGGCTGAACTCGGGCCTTTGGTGCGGATTGATCCGGGTCCTTTCCTCCAGGTCGGCCGCCCGCCTCTCTGCCGCATCGCTCCCCCCCCTCCATGGGTGCGGACGCGAGTTTCCGCCTTGCCCGGCTCGATCCTCCTCGGGCGCTGCGTCCACATTCGAGAACGTGTGCCGACCGGGTGCGACGGAAGGGAAAGCCTCATCCTTCCCCTCCCCAGCCCCGCTCTCGAAGAGGAAGGTGGGGCCACCCCCCCCGACCGTCCGCCTCCGAAGCGCCCGAACGAGAATCCAGATCACCGCAGCAGAGCCGCACAGCAAGAGCGCCCCCCCTACGGCGACCGGAGCCGATAGATCACCCAGAAACGCCAGGGGAATCCCCTCCAATAGGCCCTCGGCAAATCGCTCCTGACCCTGTAGCCCCCGGGGCCGAAAGAGGATCAGCACAAGCATGCCGCGAATCAGGCCCTTCAAAGTCAATCCACTCCTCCGTCAGGGGACAACGAGCGTTCCAGCCGGTGTTGTGTCCGGCGACGCAGGGCCCATGGCTGAAGGCTCCACCCGAGCCGTATTCGAGCCCGCAGCGCGCCGGTTCGAGCCCGCGGCGCGCCGGAATGTACCTACTACACATCAAAACCGCCGAGGTGCGTGAGGGTGAACAAACCGCAGGAGCCGTGCCAGTGGGAGGCGCTTCACGTGGGGTCGGGTTCGACGCCAGGTCGTCGAGAAAGGCGGTCGAGCGCCAGGACGAGCAGTACGGCCCCCGCCCCCGAAGCAAGCGCTCCCGGGACCGAAGCTGCGCTCCCCGTGATCGCTTCCCAACTCGCCGGGGAAACGGGTCGCGTCACGAAGGGCAGGGTTTCCCCACTGGAATCCACGTACGTGCTCACCGTCTCGCGCCACGGCCAAAGCTTCGGGAGGGATCCGGCCATCAAGCCGCAAAGGAAGGCCAACGTAGCCTCGTAGCGCGTCCGGATCAGCCAGGTCAGAACCCGCGAAAACGCAAGCAGGCCCACTCCGCAGCCAGCGGCGAAGGCGAAGAGAAAGCCAGGGTCGACCACGCTGATGGCACGCACAAGCTGTTCGTACTTCCCGAGGATCAGGAGGATGAAGCTCCCCGAGAGCCCGGGCAGGATCCAGGCGCAGATGGCGACGGCCGCAGCGAGGAAGGTGGAGATCCAGTGATCGGGGGCCGGAAGAGGCTGGACGTTCGAGAGGAGCACCCCCAGCACCAGCCCCACCAGCCCGACCGTGATCCTCCGAGAGCCCCACGGCCGGGCGAAGCGGCCCACGTAGGGCACCGAGGCGACGATGAGGCCGAAGAAGAAGGCCCAGATGTGGACCTCCCGATTTTCGAGAAGCCATGCGAGGAGAGACGCAAGAAAGATCACGCTCGTGAGCATCCCCACGCCGAGGAGCCCCAGGAACCCCAGGTTGCCGCGGCGCCACGCCTCGCCCAGGCGACCGCTCGCGGCGAGTCTGAGGAGCCCCAGGTCCAGACCCCGAATGGAACGTACGAGCTCGAGATAGATCCCAGTAATGAAAGCGATCGTGCCCCCCGATACCCCGGGGACGAGCTCCGCCGCCCCCATCGCCATCCCACGCAGATGGACCCCAACCCACCCCGATAGACTCCGGGCCGGCGGATCGCCCCCGGGGGGGAGGTGCGGGTTCGAGTTCGAGGTCATGACCTCGTGGCGTGGCGAGGGAGGCCGGCGAGATCGTTTCGAGACGTCAGAATCGGGGATTCGGGTCCGGTGGCTCCCCGTCTCGTATTCGAACCGCATGAGGTACCGAGAACGAATCCGCGCGTTCCTCCGTTTTTCGTGGCGCGCCGCCCGGGAGGCGGCGTCGATCCCGAGTGACCTGGTCTTCGCGACGAGTACACCCCTTACCGTGGCAATCCCAGGCGTGTACGCGGCCCGCAGGCAGAGGGCACGCATGGTCTGGGGGGTCCGGGACCTGTGGCCGGCCATACCCATCGCACTGGGTGCGCTTAAGAGTCCGGTGCTTCGAGGTGGGTCCCGGTGGTTAGAGCACTGGGC
>SLFU01000039.1 GCA_007124095.1 Gemmatimonadota bacterium | reverse complement strand
GAGGAATAGAGCACCGCGACCGCGAAGAGGACGGCCGCCAGACCCGCCAAGAATCCTGGCCCGGACAGCTCGATCACCCCGCCATCCCGCCCTCAACCTCCCCCGTCCCCGGGAGCGCCGTCCCGGAGGGCACGATAGTCCTCAGGGGTGTTCACCTCACTCGGCGGAGAAAGCTCGAACCGCACAGCCGATACCCACTCGGGGTGGCTGGCGATCACGGAGCGGGCCCCCTCGTCCTCACCAGCTCGGACGACTTCGTCCCAGACACCCCGATCCAGGACGACCGGATGGCCGGGCGTCCCACCGTAAACGGCCCGCACGACCAGCCCTCCCGTGCGGCGGTAGCTCTCCACCGTCTTCCGAATCACCTCAGGGGGAAGCTCCGGCTGGTCTCCAAGCAGCACCACGGCGGCGCGGGCCCGTGGATCGAGGGATCCGAGCCCGACCCGTAGAGAAGAAGCCTGCCCTGAGGCGAATTCCGGGTTGACGACCACCCGGCCGGAGGGGGGGAGTCGGAGGGCCCCCTGGACTTCGGGAGCGGAGTGCCCGAGGACGACCACGATCTCGTCCAGCTCGGCGGCCGATGCCGCGTCCACCACGTGCTGCACGAGGATTCGGCCGCGGAGTGGGAGGAGCTGCTTGGCCCGACCCATACGGGAGGAGAGACCCGCGGCGAGGATGAGTCCCGAGATCACCTTCCCTGCCGCCTGCGTGGGTCGGAAGAGAGCCCCCCGCACCCGTTCGCTTGGAGATCGTCGCGCACGAGCATCTCACCGGTTTTTCGTGCCAGAATCCGCCTTTCCACTCCCTCCAGGGACACCGGGGCGGCCTTCAAGGGTCGTCCTCCTCCGCGGCGTTCTTCACGGCGATGATCTCGGCCATGGTCGCCAGCGCAATCTCTTCGGGGGTCCGGGCACCGATGTCGAGTCCGATCGGAGCATGAATCCGACCGATATCCTCGTCGGACACTCCGGACGCTTGCAACGCCCGGACACGCCTGGCGTGTGTTCGCCGGGAACCCAGGGCTCCGACGTAGGGTGCCGCACTCTTCAGCGCGGCCTCGAGTGCCGGATTGTCCAGCTTCGCGTCGTGGGTGATGACGACCACATAGCTGAACTCGTCCAACTCCAATCGAGGCAGCACTTCGTTCGGCCATCCCAGCACGAGGTGATCCACCTCGGGGAACCGCTCGGGGGTGGCGAAACGGTCGCGAGCGTCGCTGACCACGACGCGAAACCCCATTTCCCGAGCCAGTCGGCTCAGTGTTGTGGCGATGTGGACCGCGCCGATGATCACGAGTCGGGGCGCAGGGAGGTGGACTTCCACGAAGATCCGACGGCCCTGCAGTTCGAACGTCTCCGACCGTCCCGTGGAGAGGAGGGCGGCGGTTCGCTCGAGGACGTCCGAGGCGAGTGCAGGCTCCGTCAACGTCGCGGCTACGAGCCCCGACCGATCCACGAGAAGCTTCTGGCCCACCCCGTCGTCCCCCTCGACGATCGTGGCCAGCGCCACAGGACGGTGCTTTCGGATCCGATCGAGGAATCCCTGGAAGACCTCCCCTCCGGTCACCAAATCCGTCGTCACCAGTCGATAGGTTCCACGAAGACCTGAATCGTTCCCCCACAAGAGAGTCCGACCGCCCAGGCCTTCTCGTCCTCCACCCCAAAGGTGAGAAGCTTCGGCTTCCGGGTCCGAAGCACTTCGAGCGCCTCCTCGGAAACGGCTCCCTCCACACACCCCCCACTCACCGATCCCACCATCTTCTCGCTTGCGGTCACGGCCATCTTCGCGCCGACCCGCCGAGGAGAGGAGCCGACCGTCCGGACGACGGTGGCCAGCGCGATCTCCTCGCCTTCCGACCGCCAGCGCTCGAGTGTAGGGAGGATGTCGTTCATGCGGAGATCAGCCTCCAATCCTGGACATTTCCACCTTGGGGAGGGGCACCGTGGCCTCACTCCGCAATTCGGAGTAACGATCCACCCGACCTTGCCATACCGAGCGAATGCGATCCGCCAGCTCCGCATCCGACGCGCCCTCACGCAGCGCCCCCCTAAGGTCGTGCCCTCGGCCCGAGAAGAGGCAGGTGAAGAACTCTCCGTTCGCAGTGAGCCGCGCCCTCGTACAGGTGCTGCAGAAGGGCCGGGTGACCGAAGCAATGATGCCGATCTCGCCGGCACCATCCCGGTATCGGTAGCGGCTGGCCACCTCCCCGGTATAGTTCGGGTCCAGAGGTTCGAGGGACCAGCGCTCGTCAATCCTGTCGCGAATCTCCCTGGCCGTCACCACATCAGCCATCCGCCACCCGTTGGAATTGCCCACGTCCATGAACTCGATGAACCGGAGGATGTGCCCACTCCCGCGAAAGTACTCGGCCAGCGGCAGAATCTGGTCCTCGTTTGCTCCCCGCTTGACGACCATGTTGACCTTGACCGGGTGGAGTCCAGCCTCCGCCGCCCCCCGGATCCCAGCGAGAACCGTCGCGACGGGGACCTTCACATCGCTCATGCGCCGGAAGACGTTGTCGTCGAGGGCATCAAGGCTCACGGTGATCCGCTGCAACCCTGCGGCACGGAGCGCTTGAGCCTTGCGAGCGAGCAGAGAGGCGTTCGTGGTCATCGTGAGGTCGTCCAGACCATCCAGACTGGAGAGCATCTCCACCAGCTGGCCGATCTCTTTCCGGAGGAGGGGCTCCCCACCGGTCAGGCGGATCTTGTCGACCCCTAGCCCTATGAAGATTCGCGCCAGGCGACGGATCTCCTCGAAACTGAGGAGCTCACTTCGCGAAAGGAACTCGAAGTCCGGACCGAAGACCTCGCGGGGCATGCAGTAGACACATCGAAAGTTGCAGCGGTCGGTTACCGAGATCCGCAGATCTCCGAGGGGGCGCCCCAGGCGATCAAGGGTCCTGGCGGGGGTCGCGCTCATCGGCCTCGTCCCTCCCGAAAGGACCGGGCATGCTCCGCAATTCCTCTGATCGTCGGCAACATCGTTATCCCGGCATTCGAAGTGGAGGGCCCGCATCGGCCGCATCGTACACCGGGGACCGATCCTTCCTCGATCCCCATCCCTTTCCAATCTCTCCTGCAACTTAAGGGCCTCCTCGTCGACGGTACACCGGAACCGGCGTTAAGCTTCCCTTACCGGTGTGCATCCCTCACTCAATCGGGGAGGCGGACGCCCCCTGGCACTCAGGGGCGCCTGGCGGGATATTTCATTCAGGCTGCGGTTTTCCCTCCCCACTCGCACCCGGGGCGATGAGCGTTGACATGGAAGTGAGAGTCTCATTCTACGGGAGCCTGAGCAACCATGCAGGAGGCCGGACCCGAACGGTCCGGGTGGAGGGAAATCCGCCCACAGTGGCCGACCTCCGCAGAGCCGTAGCACGACAGTTCCCGGAAGTGGCGCCGCATCTCGAACATACTGCGGTGGGGATGGGAACCGAGCTTTTTCCCGACGAGGCCGTGCTCCGCACCGACCAGGACATCTCTCTCCTCCCGCCTGTCAGCGGAGGTTGACCCATGACCGACCGGATTCAAGACGGCGCGCTCTCGATCGATGACCTCCTTCGGGAGACGTCGGAGGTAGACGCCGGTGCCCTCGTCATCTTTGGGGGAACGATCCGTGCGATCGACGAGGGTCGAGATGTTGCCGCCCTGGACTACGACGTCCATCGGGCGATGGCTGAGAAGGCGACCCGCCGGATCGAGGAGGAGATCACAGAACGGGAGGGAGTCCTTGCCTGCCGGATCGTTCACCGAGTGGGATACGTTCCGGCAGGCGAAGACAGCGTGTACGTGGTCGTCCGTGCCCGCCACCGACCGGAAGCCTTCGAAGCGGCGAAGGACGGGATCGATCGGGTCAAGCGGGAGGTGCCCATCTGGAAGGAGGAGATCCACCCCGATGGAAGCCGCCGCCCGAGCTCCTGCTCCCATGGCACTCCACTCGTCGCCGAGGGTTCGGAGGAGCCTTCCGAGGCCTGCTCCGGCGGAGCCTCCCCTACGTGAGGCTGGTATGATCGATCCCTTCGAAGCCCGAGACCTCCTCCTCGGTGAGGTCGAACGGCTGGACGAGGAGGAGATCTCCGTCCGAGCCGCCCTTCACCGGACCCTTTCCAGCTCCATCCATACCGATCGCGCACATCCTGCCAGCGACAACAGCGCGATGGATGGCTTCGCCCTCCGGTCCGCAGATACGGCGGGAGCCTCTCCCGAGCGCCCGGTCAAGCTTCGGATCATCGGGGAGTCTACCTCGGCCGGACCATTCGAGGGTAGCGTAAAGGACCAGGAGGCGGTCGAGATCAGCACCGGAGGTCCGGTCCCCGACGGGGCCGACGCGATCGTTCCGGTCGAGCACACCCATCGGTCCGGAGGCCGCGTGATGTCCGACCCCTCGGCCGATCGCGACGCCGACCCCGGCGCGGTCCAGATTCTCCGGGAGGCGTCCTCAGGAGCACACATTCGCCCGCGTGGAGAGGAGTTTCTCCCGGGGGACGAGATCCTCCCGGCGGGGATCCGCCTCAATCCCGCGGCCATCGGCCTCCTCTCGTCGCTCGGTCACCGGATCGTCCCGGTCTTCCGAAGGCCCAGAGTCCTGATCCTCATCACCGGACAGGAGTTCGTGGCCTCGGGAGACCCGTCGGCCGCAGGGGATGCGAACGGTCCCATGGTTGACGCGCTCTGCCGCGAGACCGGCGCGGAGGTCGCCGGGGTGAGGTATGTCGGTGACGCGACCGACGCGCTCCGTCAGGTTCTCGAGGAGTGGGCCCCGAAGGTTGACGTAATCCTGTCCACCGGAGGCGCCTCCGTGGGACCTCACGATCTCGTGGCTGAAGCCTGGGAAGCCATCGGGGCCGAGACCTTTTTCTGGAAGGTCGCGATGAAGCCGGGCAAGCCCGTTCGAGCCGGGTGCGTCCGGCTGGAATCGGGACGGCGAACGATCCTCCTCGCCCTTCCTGGGAATCCCCAGTCGGTGCTTGCCGGGTTCGAGACCTTCGCCGAGCCTCTCCTAGCCCGCCTTGCCGGAGAGCCTGACGACACCGCCGCCACGGTCCGGATCCCCTCCGCGAGGGTGCTCCCTCCGGATAGCCGAACCCGACTCCTGAGAGCACGGATTCAGGAGGGGGACGGGAGTCCCACTCTGGACATCCCCACGGGACAGGGGAGCGGGATGCTCCGACACGCGGCGACGTGCCCCTTCGTGGCCGTGGTACCTCCCTCTGAGCGGGAGATCGAGGCGGGCGAGATCCTCGAGGCCCGCCCGCGACCCGAAGGGCTGGCCGGACGGAGCTGGACGCCGAGCCCCGACACATGAAGGACATCACCGACCGGCCGGAGACGCTCCGGATCGCGACGGCGGAAGCCTTCCTTGGGCTGGATCCGACCGCAGTGACTCGGCTGAGGTCCGGAGGCGAGGGGTGGGGAGAGCTCCTGGGATCCATCCGTGCGGTCGTCGTGACCGCCGTGAAGCGAACTGCGGAACTACTCCCGGGCTGCCACCCGCTCCCGCTGGGCGGGATCGGGGTGGCCGCGGAGGTCGAGGAAGCCGGCCTGCGACTCCAGGTCACCGTCCGAGCCGTAGCTGCGTCCGGGGTCGAGATGGAGGCACTCACCGGGGCCAGCATCGGAATCCTCCACGCCTACGACCGACTCGCAACCGGAACGGAACGCGACTTGGAGGGCGTCCGCTTGATCGGGTCGAGAGGCGGCCCCGAGGACTGGAGCGAGACGATCGACCCCCCCGTTCGCGCGGGCGTGATCGTCCTCTCCGATTCGGTTCACGCGGGGACCAAGGAAGACCGGGCCGGCGTAGCCGTTCGAGATCGCCTCATCGCCCTCGGGAGTGTGGAGGTCCCGGTTTACGAGGTCCTCCCCGACGAGCCGGAGACCCTCCGGAAACGCGCAGTCGAGCTCATCGAGGGCGGGCTCGACCTCCTGCTAACGGTGGGGGGAACCGGACTTTGGAGCCGGGACCGGACCGTGGAGGCAGTAGAGGAGCTGATAGACCGCCCGGTCCCGGGAATCAGCGAGGCTGCACGCGCATACGGGCAGCGGCGAATCCCCTACGCGATGCTCTCCCGCGGCGTCTCAGGACTCGCCGGATCGACTCTCATCCTGACCTTTCCCGGGTCAACCAAAGGAGCGATCGAGAGCTGCGACGCGGTCTTTCCGGGGCTCCTCCACGCGTTCCGGATCATGCGCAACCCCTCCCACGACGACTCGAGCTCACCCCCCTCCCATTCGTGAGGCCTGCTCCTCGGTCAGGGGCCTTCGCCCCGCGAATCCCCCATCCACCTCGTGCCAGGCCCGGATCTCCTCCTCCCCTCGCCTCCAGCAGAGGAAGACCGTGCGCCCTTCGAAGCGCGTGGGGAAGTCCACCAGCCCATGCTCCAGCCCACCCTGGGGAAAACGGATCCCCTGAGCCAGGATCCCCTCATCCACCAGGCGCTCGATCTCCCCGATGATCCGCCGTATCTGTGCGCGGTTCTCCAAGAACTCCCCCCGATCCGGGTTGCTGGGATCTTCGATCTTCTCTCCCCAGAGGGCATCGAGGATCTTGATCCGGTCGACCCGCTCGGCCATCTCCTCTCGAAGCAGATCGGCCTTCCGAAACGTCTCTTCCATACGCGGAAGGAGCGCATTCGCTTCCGCCACGGTAAAGAAGCGATCGGCCATTCCGGTCTCCCTTACTCCGAGCTCGTCGCCGGAAGGAGCTGAACCGCACGGCGCGCCGAGACGACCATCCCTCCGATGAGGGCGGAACTGAACCCCCGATTCTCCATCTCGTTGAGCCCGGCGATCGTGCACCCGTTGGGAGTCGTCACCTGGTCTATCTCGGTTTCGGGGTGACTCCGATTCGCCAGGAGGAGTTCAGCCGCCCCCTTCGCAGTCTGCGCGGCCATTCGAATCGCCTCGTCCGCGTGGAACCCGATCTCGTTCCCCCCTTGGGCCGCCGCCCGAATGGCCCGGAGGAAGAAGGCGATGCCGCAGGCGCAGAGCGCGGTGGCCGCCGCCATGTTCTCCTCCTCGATGCGAATGGTCTCCCCGAGCGCGTCGAAGAGCCGTTCCACCTCGGCCATCGACGGCTCGGACACCTCGTCCAGCGCCAAACAGGTCATGGAGTTCAGCGTCTGGATCCCGAGGTTCGGCATTGCGCGCACGACGGGGAGCGCCGGACCGACATGCCGCCGGATCGCCTCGATCGACGTGCCCGTCACTGTGGATACCAGGACGTGGCGCTCCGCATCCAGCCCGGACGCGATGCTCTTGAGTAGGGGAATCACCTGCTGAGGCAGGACCGCTACGACCACGATCCGGGAGTCGGAAACCGCCGCAAGATTGTCGGTCCCGGTCGAATACCCCTGGGCCGCCAGGTCGGACATTGCCTCCCCATGCCTCCGAGTGAGCCGGAGCTCTTCCGGAGTTCGCAGGCCCGAGCGGACGATCCCGCGGGCGATCGCGGTCCCGAGATTTCCGGCACCCAGGATCGCGATGGGTTCAGAGGCGCCGTGTTCGATATCGGTCATGGGGTCCTGGTCCCGTTGCTGGAATCATCTAGGAGTCGATGCGAAGCGCCGAACGACCGACGCGGAAGGATCCGGGTTCGGAGGACACGGATCGACTTCGTACTTTGTCAATATATACTGTTGAGTGTTCTCCGGATCCTCCAGACCCCCGCGCCGGTTGACGAGATCCTGGTGTCGCCGCGACTCCGTACACCAACGCACGACCCGACCGACATCGACCACCCACAGACCGGGAGTCCCATTGGAACGCCTTCGCGTCGCCTCCCTGCAGTACTTCATTCGGCCCGTGAGCACCTTCGACGACTTCGAGCAACAGGTCGCCGGATTGGTCGACACGGCGGCCGACTACGATTGCCACCTCCTCGTCTTTCCGGAGTACTTCACCACCCAACTCCTAACCCTCGGCGACATGCAGCTTTCCATCCGGGACCAAGTGCGACGCCTCGCTGCGCTGCGCCCCCGGTTCGTAGAACTGATGTCCAGACTGGCACAGGATTCGGGTCTCCACATCGCCGCCGGGACCATTCCCGAGGTCGACCAGGACACCGGGCAACTCCACAACGACGCCTATCTCTTCACCCCCACGGGAACGTGGGGCATCCAGGGGAAGCTCCACATGACCCGTTTCGAGCGGGAGGAATGGGGAGTCACCTCACGATCTGTCTTGAAGGTGTTCGACACCACGCTCGGGAAAATGGCCATCGCTATCTGCTACGATGTCCAGTTCCCGGAGATCATCCGTGCTGCGGCCCGAGCCGGCGCCGACCTTCTCCTCGTCCCCTCCTGCACCGATGACCGCCGCGGGTTCCTTCGGGTCCGGTATTGCTCCCACGCCCGGGCCATCGAGAACCAGATGTATGTGATCAACGCGGCCACCGTGGGCTCCCTTCCCATGGTCCCCGCCATCTCGCTCAACTACGGCCAGGCCGCCATCATCACCCCCTCGGACGTTCCTTTTGCCCGTGACGGCATTCTGGCGGAGGGAATCCCCAACCAAGAGACCATGGTTTACGGCGAGTTGGATCTCAACCTCCTCAGTCGGACGCGATCGTCCGGGACCGTCCTGCCCCTTCTCGATTCCGAGCGCTCCCAGGAACTGGCCGCCAGCGTCCGAACAGAGGTGCTGTGAGCCCCCATCCCCATCGACCCCGGGACCTTCGCGATCGGAGTCCACCGCTCTCCAGCCTCCGGGTTCGAGTGGCCCGTCCCGAGGACATTCCGGCACAGGTGAGGCTGTCCCGCGCCGTGTCGGGGGTCCGCGGAGCGTGGCTAACGCAGGAGTTGAGCAGCCACCTCGAGATCTTTCCGGAAGGCCAACTCGTGGTGGAGGATCTCGACTCGGACCTCCTCCTCGGACTGGCTGCGTCCCTTGTCCTGGACTCGCGGTCATGGCCCCCCGAGACCCCGTGGTTAAAGGTCACCGGGGAAGGCCGGTTCACCACGCACGATCCCGAAGGCGACATCCTCTACGGAGCCGGCTTGGCCGTTCACCCCCGCGCGCGCGGTCGGGGCGTTGCGAAAGTGATCTATCAGGCAAGGGAAGCGCTCCTCGAGCGGATGGGGCTTTCCCGCATCCGGGTCGCGGCCCGGATCCCGGGTTACGGGCGCGTCTCGGACCTGATCTCTCCCGAAGCTTACATCGCGGAGGTAATCCGGGGAGAACGGAGCGACCCCACACTCTCCTTCCAGCTCCACATGGGGTTCCGCTTCGTGGGCACGGCACGGGACTACCTTCCGCTGGACACCGAAAGCCGGGGTCACGCAGCCGTCGTGGAGTGGACCAGTGAAGGGACGGGAAGCGGAGGATGACCCTCCTCAGAGCTCCCATTCCATCCAGATCACCGCCAGCAGGACAAACACGAGTCCCGCCCAGAGAAGCGCCGCCACCCATGTGGCCTGCTTTGCGCGCCCCTCTTCCCACCAGGAAAGGGGCCGGACCCCTTGGGCCAGAAAGGTCGCAATAGCCGCCAGGTTGACGCACGCGACGTTGGCCACGACCAGGAGGAGGGCGCCGACGCCCGGGCCCCACCACCCATCCCCGATCAGGAGACCCGCAGCGGTCAGGGGAGGCAAGAGGGCGACGGCGACCATCACACCGACGAGTCCGATCCCCATGCCTCCCGTGATGGACAGGACTCCGGCGGCCCCGGCGGCAAGGGCAAGCGCCACATGCCCGAAGCTCACCCGCGTCCTCGACACGATCTCCACCCCTCCGGGATCGACCGTGAGGACGATTCCGAGCAGACACGCCACCCCGAAGGCGACGCCCGCTCCGATCGCCGAGGCCCGCAGGGCCGCCTTTCCCAGCTCCAGGTCCCCCAACGTCGTCGAGAGGCCGAGCGCCATATTCGGCCCGAGGAGGGGAGCGATCACCATCGCCCCGATGATGACTGCGGTATCCCCCATGAGGAGCCCCGCGCTCGCCACCACGGCAGAAAGCGCCACCATCACCAGGTAGTAGCCGGTCGTTCGCGATGCCCAGGAGAGCTCGGTGTAGAGCTCTTCCCGGCTGATCCGATCCGAACCCCTGTGCCCCCCTTTACGGGAAGCGCCCTCCTTCGCCACCGGGTCCCCGTCGTCTTCCTTCTCCTTGATTCGCGGGACGGTGGCCTGGACCGGAAGGAGGATGAGGCGGAACCCCTCTAGCCCTCCGAGCTCCTGCTCGAGCGCCTCGAGCAACGGCTCGTTTCCCGCTCCAGGCAGAACCACATCGACCACCACGCGTGGTTCACCGGCATGCGCGTCGCCCGCGTGAGAGCGCCACCGAGGGGGATCTCCGTACTCCTCCAGGATCCCATCCACCCGGTCCACGTGGTCCGTCCCGACCACGACCTTGAGGAGTCGGAGACTCAAGGGCGGCGGATCCCCGGAATCCGTCCTTGCGCCAACGCCAGCTCCGCACAGAGGAGCGCCCCGCCGGCGGCCCCTCGGACCGTATTGTGCGAGAGGAGGCCCATCTTCAGGCTGAAGAGGGAGCAGGGGCGGACCCGGCCCACCGACACCGCCATCCCCCGCTCCAGGTTCCTGTGCAGGCGCGGCTGAGGATGATCCTCCCCGTCCAGCACATGGATCGGACGGAGGGGAGCCGAAGGAAGCTCGAGCTCCTGGGGCACGCCCCGGAAGGCACTCATCACCTCGATCGCCTCGTCAGGATCCGCGGGCCTCTCGAGTCCAACCGACACCATCTCGAGATGACCGTCGAAGACGGGAACCCTTGTGCACTGGGCGCTCACGATGAATTCAGCGTTCCGAATCGCGCCCCCGTCCAGGTCACCCAGGATCTTGAGCGTCTCCTTCTCCAGCTTCCCCTCTTCCCCGGAAATGTATGGGACCACGTTGTCGAGGATCTGCATCGAGGGAATTCCGGGGATCCCGGAGCCCGAGATCGCCTGCAGGGTCACGACATGCACCTGTCGGACCCCGAAGGCATCGTGCAATGCGCGCAGGGGAAGAATCAACCCGATCGTCGAGCAATTGGGGTTGGTGACGATTCCTCCACCCTCCGGAAACGACTGGGCATCGAGGAGGTCGAGGTGCCCCGGGTTCGCCTCGGGAACGAGGAGGGGAACGTCGGGATCCATCCGGTGGCTCCGGGCATTCGAGACCACGAACACCCCCTCCGACGCGAATCGGGACTCCACCTCGCCGGCGACGGATGCGTCGAGTGCCGAGAAGACGAGCGGAGCGTCGAACCCAGGCTCCGTGGGGAGCACCTCGAGGGCAGCAATTTCCGGGGGGAGGAATTCCTCCTGCGCCCACTGCACCGCCTCCCCGTAGGGACGGCCCGCCGAGCGCTCCGACGCCGTTACGGCCGCCACCCGGAACCACGGATGGTCGTGAAGGAGGCGCACGAATCGCTGTCCCACGCTCCCGGTCGCCCCCAGAACCCCAACCGGTATCCGATCATCACGCGTCATCTCACTACTCCTCTATGGCTTCAGTCATCGCTTTCGGTCACATGAGCGCCCCATCCGGGCCCTCATGAATCTGGGCAAAGGGCCAACCCGCCGGTACCCCGCCCGGACCGAGCGGGTTGCCTCCGGTCGAGCCTCCTCGGATCTTCCGATCGTGTTCAGCCCTTTGCCAACCACGGAGTGAGAACCCTGGAAGACCTGTCTCCCCCGCCCCTAACCCAACGCTCCGCTTCCTTTTCGGCCGATGCCCTCGACAGGGAGCACCGGTGAACGCGGAGAGCGACCCTCGAGAGAGCTACCGACACGGCCGGGAAGAGGCGAGGCGCAAGTCCGAGCGCCTGGACCGGACGATCCTCAAGGTATCCCGGCTCCGCACGGGCAGCTTCTTCCTCTTGGTCGTCCCCCTCCTTCTCCTGGAGACGTCCCCTCGGGAGTGGTGGCCACCTCTTCTCGCCCTGGCGGGGATCGGCGCCGCCCTCTTCCTCTTCCTCGTCCGTTCGCACCGGAGCCATTCGCGGGTTCTCGCGAGAACCCTCCTCCGAGAGCAGCTGAACCGGGACGGAGAGGCCCGACTCGACCGGCGCTGGAAGGAGCTCCCCCCGCCCCCGATCGACCGCGCTCCCACGGACCACCCCTCCGCAGGCGACCTGGACCTGACCGGACAAGCCTCCCTGTCCCATCTCATCGGGCGAGTTACCACAGCCCCGGGGAAGGCATTTCTCCGCCGCTTCCTCCTGGACCCCTTCGCTCCTCTCCCCCGAAACGGATTGGAGCTGGTGGGAGGCCCGGGACCCGAAGGGATCGTCCCGGCCCCCGGTGTCGAGTGGACGGAGGTGCTCGAGGCGCGGCAGGAGGCCGTGCGACTGCTCTCCGGGGAGGGGGAGTTCCTCCTTCGTCTGGAACTCCTCGGACGGGAAGTCGAGGGCGAGGGGAACGCTACCGACAGCCGTGCCTTCCTCGAGTGGGCGCAGGCGCCCGGATGGCTCGACGAGCGAAGGGGCACCGTCTACCTGGCGCGCTTCCTAGCGCTCTTCACGCCTCTCTCCCTCGTCGGCTGGTTCTTGGGATGGACCCCGGGCCTCCTTCCCGCTCTCGGAGCCCTCGCCGCCCTCGCCCAACAGCGGAACGTCGGGCGCGAGTCCGCGCCCCGGTTCTCAGCGGCCGAGGGGGGGGAGGGGGATCTGAGCCGATGGTCTGCGCTCCTCGAGCACGCCGCAGCGCTCCCGACCGGCTCCCAACGCCTCGATGAGCTCTCCGAAAGTGTTCGGGTCCCGGCGCCCGGAGCCTCCGACGCACTCCTGGGCCTACGGAGGATCACGGATACTGCCGGTGTGCGGAGGTCCGCCCTCCTGCACTTCCCTCTCGTGGCTCTTTGCGCATGGGATGTCCACGTGCTGGATTGGCTGGAGAGGTGGCGAGCCCGACACGGAGAATCCGTAGAAGGTTGGATCCGGAGTCTGGGCGAAATGGAGGCGGTGGGCGCGCTCGCTGGGCTCCTGCACGACCATCCCGACTGGACCTTCCCCCGTTTTCAGGAGGACGCCGGGGCGGGACTCACGGCGCGGGGACTGGGTCACCCCCTCCTCCGACCCGAGCTCTGCGTGCGCAACGACGTCGAGCTCCCCGGTCCCGGAAACCTCCTCCTCGTGACCGGATCCAACATGGCGGGGAAGACGACCCTCCTCCGCACCGTGGGAGTGAACCAGGTCCTCGCCCTGGCCGGGGGACCGGTGGCCGCCGTAGAACTGCTCACACGCAGGATCCTCCCCTGGACGTCGATGCGCGTGCAAGACGACCTCGAGGGCGGAGTCTCCTTCTTCCTGGCGGAGCTCCATCGCTTGCGCAGGGTGGTGGAGGCCGCCCGCGAGCGTCCGGTCCTCTATCTCCTCGACGAGATCTTCCAGGGAACCAACACCGCCGAACGCCGTACCGCGGCCCGGATCGTCCTCGAGCAGCTCCTGGAAACCGGGTCGCTGGGTGCGATCACCACCCACGACCTGACCCTGGCGGACGCAAAGGAGCTCAGGGCGAGAAGCGTGGACGTCCACTTCCGGGAGGAGGTCGTGGAAAAGGACGGTCACCGGACCCTGAACTTCGACTACCACCTACGGCCTGGCCCAGCCACCTCGCGCAACGCTCTCCTCCTCCTCGAGATGGTGGGCCTGGGCCCGCGCAATCCGGAAGGCCAAAGCGTCGACCGGGAGGTTCCCGACCAAGGACCCGGCCCTTGATCCCGATGGAACGGGGGTTATCTTTCTCGGCATTGGTCCCCATTTTTTGGGGTGTAGCTCAACTGGCAGAGCGCCTGGCTGTTAACCAGGAGGTTGAAGGTTCGAGCCCTTCCGCCCCAGTAATGGAAAGCCCTCTCTCGCGTCAAGTAGCGGGGGAGGGCTTTTCGTTTTCCAGGAGGGTGGTTCTTCAGCTGTTCCACCCTGGGGACCCCGACTAACCGAATGCCTCCACCACCTTCACCATCTGTTCCCTCATCCACTGCGGCTCCACGATACTCGCTTCGCCGCCGTAAGAAAGAACGTGGCGGAGAAGCCACTCCGGATCCACGATCCGGTGGCGCACGCTGAGCCCACCATCTTCAGTCTCCCCCACCTCCTCCCACTCCCTTTCGCGGATCCACCTGGCGATCCTGGGAGAGTATCGCACCACCGCATCGAAGGATTCAGGCGCGTTCGCTCCGCCGCGATCGTAGACACGCCCGTCCCGGAAGAAGCGCTCGACCTCCTCCGCGTCCCCTTCCTCCGGACGGAATCGCGCGCCCGTCTCTTCGACCGCGAGGACCCGGTCCACGCGGAAAGCCCGCAGGCCTCCTCCCTCCCGATCCCGGGCAAGGAGATACCACCGTCCCTCGGCATGTGCCATGAATAGGGGACCCACCCGACGCGGGCTGGGATCCCGGCCCGGGGGCCGATAGACGATCCGGAGCTCCTTCCGCTCCCGGACCGCAGCCTCGATCCGAGCATGAAGCGGATCGTCGGTCGCCTCGGCACCTCCCAAGGCGACCGCCGGATCTTCCACCTCCTCCGCAGCCGGGCTCCGAAGCGCCAGGACGACTCGTTCTCGCAGTTCATCGAAGGTGGATCGGTCCTCGTCCGGGGCTGAGCGTGCCACAACCCGGAGCCCCAGCTCCAGAGCCAACGCCTCCCTCGGGGTGAGACGCACTGGACGCCGGAACTCGCCGGTCGTCCACACGCCGAGACGCTTCCTCGTGAGGGTGAGCTGGATTTGATCTCCCAGCCCCGCCGGGAGATAGTAGCTTCGAGCCTCCAGTTCCTTCAGGTCCCGCAACACTCTCCTGGGCTCCACCCCGAGCTGGTCCGCCAGCGGATCGATGGGCGCCCCACCTTCCTTCCGGGCGGCCTCGGGAAGGACTACGAGGAGCCGCTGGAGGATCGCCTCGGCCGTATGCGGGTTCATTGCAGTCACAGCGCCTCCCGGTGGAGCGCGCCAACCTCCCGCGCCATCGCGATCAGGGATTCTCTCATTTCGGAGGGGGACACCACCTGCGCCTCACCGGCCATCGAAAGCACCCACCTGAGAAAGGGGTCGGCCCTCCGAACCGAGAAGCTACGCAGGACCGAGCCATCCGCTTCCTCCTTCACCTGCTCTCCCCAACCATTCCGGGCCGCCAGTCGGCTAGCCGGAGGGAGGAAACGGACGACGATGTCGCGCTCCAGGGTCGCGTCCGTCCCCATTTCCCAGGCATTCCTGCCCGCATAGGACCGGATGTCGAAATTCTCGGGAACCTCGAATTCCCGGCCCCCGCCCCTCGACCCAGCCCGCCGGGCCTTCGCCATTCGATCCACTCTGAAGAGCCGGACCTCGGGAGCCGACTCGGCGTCCCGGGCCGCGAGGTACCAGGAGCCCCACTGGAAGAGGAGTCCCCAGGGCTCCACCTCCCGCGGCTCCACCACGTCCCGTCCGATCGAATGGTATTGAAAGATCACTCGATACCGATCGTAGAGGGCATTGAGCAGGACGCCGAGAACGCCCTCGGGGTCGGCACCGCCCGGCCGGTCGAGGATCCGGCTCACAGGCCCCGACCCCCGGCCCGCATCCTCCGGGCCGGCCAGAGCGGGGTCCAGATCGAACGTCAGCTTTCT
>SLFU01000007.1 GCA_007124095.1 Gemmatimonadota bacterium | reverse complement strand
GATCGACGATGAGGCGTCCACCTCTCCCTTTCGTGATAGGGCCGACCCCACTCTCTTCCTGTGCCCGCCAGAGCCAACCCAAGTTGTTCGCAGAGACTTGCAAGCGCACATCCCCCGCACCACCCATCATTCGCTCCACCCATCGACTGGGAAGCGAATACGAAGCCGACACCGTCTGGATGCGGACCTGGTCTCCTTTGTAGGCACCTCCGAAGTCGTTGTTACCAAGATCCTCGGCCATCCAGAAGTAGGCTGGATCCGGTGCCACGCCGTTCACCGGATCACCAGTCACCTGCGGGGAAATCCGAAAGAAGCCGTAGGAGCAGCCGATGCGGCAGCCAAACATTATATTGCCGCCCTCATAGGTGAGCTGAGAGAAGAGCCGCAGGTTGTTGAAGAGCGTCAGGGTTGTCGTAAAACCGCCGTACCACGTGGGATCGCCATTCTTGCCGTAGCTTACCCGATGCCGACCGGGATCGAAGTCGGTGCAATCTTCCACCGTGCCGTCTTCCAACATGCACTGAACGGTCGGGTATCCGCCATCGCGGAAGTCCGGCGGTCCGTGCCACTCTGCACTCACGACCTTGACCGCATGATAGTCCTGAACCGGATGGCCCTCACGGAGCCTGGTATTGGCCCCAGCGCCGGTCTCCGGAACGCCCCCTAGATCCTCGAGGCGGTTGCGGTTCGTGGTAAGGTTGAAGCCCATATCCAGTCGGTGCTGCGGGCTCTCCCAAAGACTCCCGTTCAACTGCAGCTCGATGCCTCGGTTGGTGACCAGTCCCACGTTCTCGACCCGGGCCTGCATAAATCCGGTCGCTACCGAGGACCTGACATTCAACATCGCGTCTCGCGTCCGCTGATCGTAGAAGTTGAAGGTCACCGAAAAGCGCTCATTCCATAGCGCGGCATCGAATCCGACCTCGATCTCCTCTCCCACTTCCGGCCCGAGGTCGGGGTTCCCGAGGGCGCCAGTCCGCACCGCGGGTGCCCCCCCGGGACCCCGGTAGGGCTCGTAGAGGCTGACCGCCGCAAAGACGTCCGGCTGACGTCCGGCCTGGCCCCACGCACCACGCACCCGAAAGCTGTTGACCCAGAACAAGTCCCACCACTCCTCTTCACTCACTACCCAGGTGCCGCTCACCTTCGGGTAGATGGCGGCATCGAAGTCCGCACCAAAGGCGCTGTTATCATCGCCCCGCACGGCCGCAGTAAGAAACGCCCGATTCTGCCAACCGAACTCCTGCTGCAGATAGACGCCGAGCGAGGAGTTCGCGATTCGGGTGCCACCTCCGATCACGCTTGCCAGTCCGTCCGGCGCCGTGAGACCGAGGGCCACGAACTCTTCGCCACGCAGGGTGCTCACCTCACGGGTGTTGTCGTAGTACTGGACACCGGTGGAGGTTGAACTCGTCCAATTGGGGTTGAGGTCGAAGCTGACGGTGGCGCCGTAGTCCATAGAAAGGTAGGAAAGTTCATTTACATCCCGATCCATCATCCCCAGACCGCGTCCCGCCAGCCCCGGATGGTTGGCCCCCTCGGGCTGCCGCCGGATCCTGAGGTCGGTCGTCTCGACGGTCTGGTCCTCCCCCACGATAAACCGCTGGCGGAACCAGTCGGTCGGGTTGTGGTTGAGAGTCAGGCTCCACGTCGAACGCGAGACGTCCGAAAGGTGTTCGATCAACCTCTCCTCTTCGGGCCTGAGAACGTAGTGGCCGTCATTCGCGGTGCGAAGAGCATGGCCCCAGTGCCAACTGCCCGGGTAGCCGTACGGGTTCATCGCCACTGGAAAGGAGGTGTCCTGGTTGATGAAGCCCGAGGAGAACTGGGCATCCAGACTCTCGGTCAGCACCACGTCCATGTTCGCCCGAAGGTTGTTGCGGCGCTGAGTATTCCAATCCAGATACCCCTCCTCGTCACCGAAGCTACCCGAGAGGGCGTAGCGCACGCGGTCAGTTCCGCCCCGAACCCCCAAGCTGTAGTTCTGCCGCAGTCCCGACTGGAACGCATGGGGTGACTCTTGCGGGCTATGCACCGGGTGCCAACGCGTCAGAGCACCGGGCTGCCCCGTGACCTCTCCCGTGGGATCGATCTGATAGTTCCAGTTCAGGCGACCCCCCGGATCTCTCATGTAGTTCGCGCCAGCCTCGATCCCGGCCTCCCACTGAGGCGCTCCCGAGGCCCCGCGCCTCGTGATGATCTGGATCACCCCGGCTGACGCCTCGGTGCCGTACAGCGTAGCTGCCGAGGGCCCCTTGATAATCTCGATGCTCTCGATCTCGTCCGGGCTGAAATCGTTCATCCGAAGCGCAGGCGACGGATCCCGATTCGCCGACTGCGATCCCCCCCGCTCATTGCTCACCCGTACCCCGTCCACATAGATGAGGGGATAGCTCGAGAGGGAAATGGAAGAAATTCCGCGCATCCGCATGTGGTTCCCAGCGCCGACCGTTCCCGCAGCGGGCTGGACATAGGCACCAGCCGCCTGGCCCCGCATAATCCCCTGGAAGTCCGTCCTGGGCATGCTTTCGGCGAGTTCGGAGGCGCTGATCCGGGATATGTCATGCCCCAAAGCTCGCCGCTGCGTACCGCCCGGCGTCCCGGTAACGACCATCTCGTCCAACGCGAGCGCCTGTCGGGTGATCTCAAAGTTGAGGTTCACCGTTTCACCCGAGGTCACCTGCACCGTTTGGGTCGCACGAGCGAAGCCGAGCAGCTGAACGGCTACCGTCTGCTCGCCTGCAGGGACCTCGGTGAGCGTGAATTGGCCGGCCTGGTTCGTCAGAGCTCCCACTCCGGTCCCCTCGACGAGGACCTGGGCCCCGCCCAACGGCTGCTGGTTTTCAGCGCCGACGACCTGACCCGTGATCGTGCCTTGGAGCATCACCGCCTCGGAAGCTTCCGCCGTAGCGAAGAAGAGGAGCAATGCAGGAAGCACTCGTGCAATTGATTTCACTCTTTCCACCAACTGACATGACTTCATTGGTTCCTCCAACGGAATCCAGATGGTTGGCACGGTCACAAACAGCCCGGCTGGGGGCAGCGCCTGACAGCCGATGTCACCCGTTTCCATCGGACGTTAGCAGTCCTACTCGAATTGTGGCCGTGTTCCGGTCCAACCGGCCGCCGCAAGGCGAAGTCCATCACACTTGGTCACCCTTCTTTCCTACTGCCTCCTGTTGGAACGCGACATCGTACCACGCGCCCTGAGCGAAACTCGAATGAAGCCATTCGCACCTGGCCGCACTCCAGGGTGGTAGTAATACCCACGCCTCATCGTGTCAAGTGGTGATGTCCTGTTACTAACGTGGTACTAACGTGGCAAGCGGCAAGGCTGGCTTTGGAGATCGACGTTCAAGGAGAGAGTTGTCGGGCCGGCCCGCAACGTGGAGCCCGTCACCTGAACACCCGGGGAAACCGAAGTGGACTAGCCCGCGCTACGGGGAAAGCTGACAACGGCCACCGAAGCGAAGGTCAGTCCGCCCCCTTTCCTCACATTCAGGAGCGACTCGAGCCGCTGGGACCCTACTGCGTCTTACCTGGAAACATCGAAACATCGCGCGCGAAGTCGATCTCAGGAGAGGCCATACGGGTCCCCTGTAAGGCTGCCCCACGGCGTCAGGTAGCATCAAGGTTCCACACAGCTGATTGCGTTGCCGGACAGACTGCCTGTCTGCCCAAACATCTCCCGCATCGTCAAGTGGGAACTGAGGCACCCATCCACGGCGCTACGGCCCAACCTCCGCTCGGCTCAGGAACGCGCGGAGCGTTGGTGCCGCTCAAGTAACCGAAGGAGCCTCCGATAAGCAGGTTACCCAGGTAGGCATAGGTAGAGTATCCACCGATGTCCACGCCCGCCGCAAAGAGGCCGCGAATGGGCCGATCGAACCGATCGAGCACTCGTCCCTGGGAATCCGCCCGAAGCCCCCCATATGTAGCAGTGATCGCCGCCGTTCCCAGGACCGCATAGAACGGACCAGTCGTGAGCGGGTTGGCGTGGCCGTTCTCAGCACCGGTCTTTGGAATCGGGAGGGCCCACGCCCGTCCAGCCTCCGCCGCCTGGTTGTATTGGGTGACCTCCTCCATGATCGTCTGGGCTGGTGTGCCTCGCCCCCAGCGTTCAATCTGGTCCGCCAGTTCACTCAACGTGTCGGCCTGAGCCACCGGTGCCCCCACCTCCCGATAAGCAAGCCAACGGTCCGATCCCCCTAGGGCGCATTCCGCGCACGCCCGTTCGCGATTGATGACCTCGTCCCAGATATGGATCGTCGATGCCTCCACCTGTCGGCACCCTTCCTGGTTCAGGATCTGCGCACTTCGACCAGTGAACTGATCACGCGGCCGGCTTCCCCACTTGCCTCCGCTCTCATCAGCGTAACGGCGACCGTATAGGTTCAGGCCCACTCCGAAGTGTGCGTGGTAGATCGAGACGTTCGCCATCGGCTCGACGGGCCTTCCAGGCCTGGCGGGTAGCGAGTAGCCGTAAAACGCATCCCAACCTCCCTTCGACGGAGCAGCGCCGAGTTGCGAGGCGAGGAAGTAGCCATCCCCCGTGAACAGCGGCGTTTCTCGCCCGTTACTGACGTTCCGCTGCCAGATCTGCTCGCGGGTGATGTGTTCGTTCACCATCTTGGCGTTGTGTGCCCAGCCACCCGTCGCCACGACGACTGCCTTTGTACGGATGCGCACCGGGCCATCGGGCCCCTCGGCCAAGACGCCAACCACCTCCCTCCGATCATTCGTCATGATCCGGGTCATCGGTGTCTCCGTGAGGAGCGTCCCCCCCCTATCCTCAAGCTCCCCCACCATGTAGCGCACCCAGACCACCGGGGGGATCACCCGCCCACGCCTCTCGCCATCCGAAATCTGTTGGGCCCCGACCATCGCAGCCGGCTCACCCGGCCGGGTTATCGGAGCGTCGATCTCTTCCATGAAGCCAAAGAAGCGCTCGATGTTGTCGTAGATGGCACGCTGAACCACCGGATCCCCGTCCGGGCTATTGTTGCGCATATGTTCGTACTCGTGGTTCGCGAGCCCACCTTCGGAGTGAGCAGTCGTTCCCCCTGGTTGCTCAGCCTTCTCAAGCAGGATGACGCTAGCCCCCTGGTGCAAGGACCGGACAGCGGCTGTCAAGCCACCAATCCCTGCGCCAGCCACCACGACATCGGCCGTCATCTCTTGGACCGCCCCCTTCGGAACCGCGGGAGCACCCCAGGCCTTCGTAATGCTCGAGAAGCTTCCCACCGCTCCCGCAGCAACTCCCGCCGCCGCTCCCCCGAGCAACTTCCGGCGGGAGAGGACCCGACGCTCGTTTGATTCCTTTGAGCTATCAGCCATGGCTAGACCTCGCAGAGTGAAAGGATCTCTTGAGGATTGTGGTCCTCAGGCCCGTGATCTGACTGGCTCCCAACCTTTTGGTTCTTCACGGTACCGTCAAAGCACTCGGGCACGTCTTCACCTAAAGGAAGGGACCGTCACATTCTCAAAGGGACCACCTCAATCTCAATAGTCTGTCGCGAGAACGTGGCGACGTATGATTCGGTATCCCGGACCGCACGGACCTCCCGGTCTCCCACTACCCAACGTCACGCCCATCGGCAACTCCACATCGTCGGGATACAAGACCGCGAATTCAATCGGGATGGGAGAGTCCTCCCCGTCAGGATCGATCAGCTCTCCGGCCTGAAACGGGAGCTCGTCCCGGTGGCAGTTTCCCACCGAAACGGGGCTCCCGGCGGAACCTGTCACTTCCACGCGTCCCGGCAGGGTCCAACCCCGGCCATCAAACTCAGTAAAGAAATCCTCAGCCACTATGAAAATGACCGCGTTTCCAGGCTCAATGCCATAGCCGAGGTTTGCGGCGACCGGTTGATCCGTGCCCCGATCCTGCGCGACCAGTTCTGCGGGGGAGGTGGTGGAAAGGGCCAAGCAGAGGACACCGAATCCGAACAAGATCCTTTTCATCGTTTGAGCCTCTAGCAGGTGGAGATACTGCAGATAGAGTAGAACCGGTTCACCATTGACTGCCCAAGTGAGTTGTCAGCTATCACCACAGTACTCCGGTAGAGGGCGTCCGGCAAGAAATGGGCGTTTCAGTCCCACATTCGCCAGAGACCGAGGTCCATTTCCAGGTAATCTCCCGCAGCGGGACGACGAGGATGGCGACCGAGTCGAGGTAATCCGAAGACGACGACCTCCACACATGTCCACGACACATGTCCATGACCGGCCTACGTAGAGGAAACCTGGCTTCACCTCACTATTGTTGCGCCCCGCGATCAGCCTGACTACTGTCTGAGCGGTGTAAAGTTCACTCGCCGCCAGGCTACGAAACGATCCCATTCGCATCCCCGAACATCGCTCCGTCGCTCATGGTCCCTTCGACGTTTTTGCGAAGCAATGTTCGAGCCGGAGTGGTCGTCCATCGTCCATGTAAAGCAGAGGTGATCCTATGAAGCGCTCGACCTTTCTCATCCCGCTCGTGTTGGGGGTGCTCACTTTTTCTCCCGCCTTTTCGTCAGGGGGAGAACTCTCGGGACAGGAGCTCATCCATCCCCGAGCCACCTTCTCCGGTGAGCCTTTCGATCCCATCCAGGGAACGGAGGACTTCCAGCCCCATCCAGCAACCCAGGACCCATCCGTTCGGGTGACCATGGCCGACCTCCGCCGTTGGGAAACGGAGTTGTCGAATTGGCACCGTTGGGGAGCGGACGATCAGCGCGGCACACTCAATATGATCACCCCAGCCAAGACCCGGCAGGCGCTGGCACTCGTGGAAGACGGAATCAATGTCTCACTTCAGCACTTCGTGCAGTGGGAGCCTTCACTGGAAAGCTGGCGATTCGCACCAGCGGAGCGCTGGCACACCAGCACCGGCCTCGACGCCATGAGCTTTTCCACACACGATGGTACACTGTCGCACATGGATGCGATCTGCCATTACTCGGGGGACCGGGATTCACCCTCTACCCGTGCCCCGGACGGGGAGCGCGTGATCTTCAACGGATACCCCTTCGAGGTCGATCACATCGACGGGTGCCAGAACCTTTCGATCAAGCAGATGGGGACCACGTACGCCACCCGCGGAGTGCTCTACGACATTCCCCTGATGCGGGGAGAGGACTGGCTGGATCCTTCGACGCCGATCTTCATCGAGGACCTGGAAGCCTGGGAGGACTTCGCCGGGGTCAGGGCCGAACCGGGTGATGTGATTCTCATGCGGACCGGACGGTGGGCGAAGACCGAGGCGGAGGGTCCGTGGGATTACAGCCGAGGAAGTGCAGGGCTGCACGCCTCCGTTCTCCCCTGGCTGCATGAGAGGGGCGTCTCGGTCCTCATTGGAGATGCAGCCAATGACGTACAGCCTTCCGGAGTCGAGGGGATCAACCGGCCGGTACACCAAGTTGGAATGCTCGTCATTGGTCTGGCCTTCGTAGACAACGGTTATCTGGAGCACGTGGCTCGGGAGGCGCGAGAACGGGAGCGGTGGGAGTTCGCCGTCGTCTGGCAGACCTGGCCGATTCCAGGTGGAACGGCGAGTCCGTTCAACGCTTTGGCACTCTTCTGAGTGCAAGCCTGACACTGCGCTCTGACTGCACTCTGAATGGTTTATGGACAACGTCGAGGAAAAGGTGATTCCGATGAACCGTAGATTTCTTCTTATTCCCGTTCTGGCAGCTCTCCTGGGTCTGGGACCCTTGGTGATGCACGCCGGTGAACTCCAAGCCCAGATTGAATACCCCGAGCAGAGAACCCGTGCTGGCCATGTCTGGGACCGCGATATCCCGCGATATCTGAGCACTCTCGGGATGAGGCAATACGAAGCCCATCCCGCCACGCAGGACCCGGCTCGGCTGGTTACGGCGGAGGATACCCGCAGGTGGGAGGAAGAGCTCTCGAACTGGGGCCGGTGGGGAGATGATGATACCCGGGGCGCCCTGAACATGATTACCCCTCAGAAGGCGCTCGAGGCGATCGCGCTCGTGGAAGAAGGCAGGACGGTCAACCTGATGCACATGGCGGAGTTCCACCCCTCGGTGGACGGCTGGCGGTTCTGGCCCGGCGAGAAGTGGCTCACCTCGGTCAACCCGGAGACGGGCGAAGTAGGTACGGGAGCGGCGTTGGACGCCATTCGCTTTTCCACACACGACGGGACGCTCTCACACCTGGACGCGATCTGCCACTACGACCGACGTCCTCCCCTCGCGGACATCGATCCCGACTATCGGGTCACCTACAACAACCACCGACACCCTCGCACCGAGCTCTCGTGTCAGGGAGACGTCGGTGTGATGGGAATGGGCGAGGGCTATGTGACTCGAGCCGTCCTGGTGGACATGCCGCTCATGAAGAGGGTGGAATGGCTCGAACCCAGCACTCCGATCTTCATTGAGGATCTCGAAGCATGGGAAGAGTTCGCCGGAGTCACGATTGGTGAGGGCGATGCCCTCCTGATTCGGACGGGCCGGTGGGCCAAGCGGGAAGCAGAGGGGCCCTGGAAGTACGATCAGGGAGGCGCCGGGCTCCACGCTTCGGTCTTGCCCTGGCTGCGGGAGAGGGACGTCTCTCTCCTCGTCGGGGACGCCGTAACGGACGTTCAGCCGTCCGGAGTCGAAGGTTTCGGGCGGCCCGTCCATACGATCAGCATGGTGGCGATGGGACTTCCACTGGTCGACAACGGGTATCTGGAGGATGTAGCTGCGACAGCGCGGGAATTCCAGCGGTGGGAGTTCATGCTCTCCTGGTTGATCAATCAGAGTGATGGAGGCACTGCGGTCCCATTCAGTGGAGTTGCCACCTTCTAGCTGACGAGCTACCCCAGCCTCCTCCACGCCTCGGTTAGAGGCGTGGAGGGGGAGCCGGCCCCTGTGTCCAAGGGTTCAACACTGGGGCCGGCGAACGAACAACGCCGAGTGTTCTAAGACCTCAAGGTCCGATTGCGGGCCCTGGTCTCCTGGAGTCAACTCCAGAAGGCCGGGGCCCGTTCGAGTTCATGGCGGCCGCCATTGATCCGTGCCCTCCGGTCGGTCGACGTCCAGGCCGTCCCCTGCCCGATCCATCCCCCGGAAAGACTCGGAGCGTGCCGAGCTCGCTCCATGATGGCAGCAGCGACGCGATCCAATCCCCGCTGGTCCCTGTCGGTTGAAACCATCCTCCCCCTTTCTACGTCCAAGCTTGTAAGTGGATGGTCGGCTTCCCGGCTCGGGTCCTCCCCAGCGTTACGGAAGCCAGCATCCGGTGCTCCCGCCCTCGGCTCGAACAGGTGCATCATGCGCTGCCTCACCCTCAATGCCTTCCTGAGCACCGTTGTCCTCCAGCTCCTGGGATCACCAGGGCCCGTCGACGCACAGCAGGGCACTCCCGAGATGGCAACGGCCTCCCCACGTGGAGTCCATATTCAGCCCGCACCCGGGCCAATCGAGATCGACGGGGAGCTGGAGGATCCGGGATGGGCGGGCGCGACGCGGATCACGGACTTCGTGGAGCGGACCCCCCGGGAAGGAGCGGTTCCGCCGGCGGAAACCGACGTGCTCCTCACCTACGACGAGTCGAACCTCTACGTGGCATTCATCGCGAGGGACCCCGACCCGAGCACGATCCGAGCCGCCCTTCAGCCGCGAGACCAGCTCTGGAGCGACGATTGGGTGGGCGTTCTGCTCGATCCATACGGTGACGCGTCGGTCGGTTACGCCTTCCTCTCGAACCCGGTCGGGGTGCAGGCCGACCTGCAACTCACCACCACGAGCGAGGACGGGTCGATCGACTTCGTCTTCACGACGGCGGGTCGGATCACGGACGACGGCTATGTCGTGGAGATGGCGATCCCCTTCCGGAGCCTGCCAGTACCGGAGCGGGCCGAGCACGACTGGCGGATCATGCTGGCGCGAACCTGGCCACGCTCCAACAAACACTACATCACCTGGCCGGCATGGAGCCGGAACAACTCGTGCCAGCTCTGCGAGCTCGCGTCGCTCAGCGGGATCGAAGCCATTCGCACAGGTGGTAACCTCGAGGTGCTGCCCTCGCTGGTCGTCTCCCAAGGAGGGGCGCTCGCGGACACGTCTGATCCCGATTCCTTCGAGACGGGATCCTTGCTGACGCAGCCCTCCCTGGGACTCAGATACACCTTCCAACAGGGGTGGACCACGGAAGCCACCCTGAACCCCGACTTCAGCCAGGTGGAATCGGATACGGATCAGATCGACGTGAACACGACCTTCGCCCTCTTCTATCCAGAACGGAGACCGTTCTTCCAAGAGGGGATGGACCTCTACAGGACCCCGCTGGATGTTTTTTACTCCCGATCCATCAACGCCCCTCAGGCCGCGACCAAGCTCACCGGGCGGACCGGTCGGACGAGCATCGGCTACATCGGGGCCCGGGACAGGCACACTCCCTTTGTAGTTCCCTTCGCGGAGGAGACTGCCATTCTCCAGGCGGGGATGAGCTTCACGAACGTGCTACGCCTGCAGCACAACCTCGGCGGATCCCACGTAGGGGCGCTCCTGACCGACCGCCGCCTGGACGGAGGGGGTTCGGGAACGACGGCGAGCGTGGACGGACACTTCCGATTCGGCGAAATGTACAGCCTGGATGGGCACATGGTCCTCAACCACACGCGCGAGCCTAACGATCCGGAGCTGAGCCTCGGTCTTCCCGACATCACCTTCGGGGACGAGGGATACACGGCGGCCTTCGATGGCGAGTCGTTCACCGGCCATTCGGGATTCCTCCGCTTTGCCCGGGATGCCCGAACCTGGAGTTGGAACGTCCTTTACCTGGAGGTCTCACCTACCTACCGGGCCGATACCGGTTTCCAGTCGCAGAACGACTTTCGCCGGGCAACGGGATGGACCGGAGTTACCTTCTACCCGAACCGGCAATACCTGGAGCGAATATCGGGCTCCCTCTTCGGCGGCAGCTACTGGAATTTCGGGGGGGTCCGCACCCAGGACGTCTTCGCCCCCGGGGTCAGCGTCACCCTCCCTCGCCAGACCGCCGTGGGGATCAGCACGACCTTTCGCCGGGAAGTGTTCCGTGGAGAACGGCTCGCCGGCATCCGAGAGCATTCGCTCATGGTGATGAGCGACTTCAGCTCGGCGTTTCGGGGTGAAATCAACCTCGGCGCCGGAAACCGGGTGGCCCGAACCCTCGCCGTCCCAGAGGTGGGAGAGGGGTGGAACGCCGAGCTATCGGCGACGATCCAGCCAACGCAACGCATGACTATTGAGCCGTCGATCAACTACCAGGAGTTGAGTTTGTTCAGCGGCGAGGATGTCTTCAGCGGCTACGTCATACGAACCCGCTTCGGTTTTCAGTACAATCGCGAATTGAATGTCCGGATGGTTTTCCAGTACAACGATTTCGAAAATCGGCTCGATCTCGAGCCCCTTTTGGTCTACCAACTCAATCCATTCACGATGTTCTATCTCGGCTCAAGTCACGGGTCCTCACAGTTCGACGAGCGGGCCTTCGTCGAGACCGACCGGCAGTACTTCGCCAAATTCCAGTATCTCTTCCAGAGGTAGGAAGGTGCTCCTCGGTGACTTGCCCGATGAACCCCCTGCCGGGGACGATCATGACCCGATCGGAGCCTGCCGCGAAGGGGAAGGGCCGACCTTACGCACGATCAACGGACCAACCAGAGGGCCAGGAGTCCTCCCGCTCCTGCATAGAAGAGGGCCGGCCAGAGCGTCTGGCGGAGGATCTCCCCCTCGCGGCCGGCCAGCCCCACCGTGGCTCCGGCCGCCACCACGTTGTGAGGACAGACCATGTTCCCCGCGGCAGCCCCGAACCCCTGTACCCCCACAACACCCGCCACGGGGAGGCCTGTGGCGAGAGCCGTGTCCCGGTGCAGATCGGTAAAGAGGATATTCGAGGCCGTGGCCGAGCCGGTGACGAAGGTCCCGAGGAGGCCAACGAAGGCCGCCGGCAGGGGCCAAGCGCCCGCGGCGGCCGCCGCGGCCTGGAGGGCAAGTGCTTCCGTCATTCCCGCGTGCACCATCACGCGGGAGAGCCCGAGCATCGCCAGAAGGGCCGCCGCGACCGGGATCAGGCGAAGCGTGGCGTCCCGAACTGCCCGGACGGTCGTCCTCGCCCCAGCCCCCTGGAGTAGCGCACCAACGATGAACCCAACGAGAAGCATCGTTCCCGGGTGATAGAAGGGCTGGATCGATCCCGAGAAGACCCCGTGGAGCTCCCACTCGAAGGCGAGATTCTGCAGGCCGTTCCTGAAGCCTGGAACGAGGCGCGTGACCATGACGAGCGCGACAAGGACCAGGTAGGGTGCCGCTGCGCGGAGGACGGTGGCCGGCGCCGGCGAGACCGAAGGACTTCCCTCCCCTCCCCCGTCCCCCTCCCGCCGGCCGAAAAGCTGGAGTAGACCGATGAAGGCAACACCTCCAAAGAGGGCCCCGCCGATGGTGGGGAGCTCGGGACCCACGAAGTACCAGAGGAGGGTGTAGGGCGCCAGAAAACAGAGAAAGGCCGCTGTGGTCCAGCGCCATATTCTCAGACCTCCCCCTTGATCAGGCCGAGAACGGGTCACGAAGAGGATCACGGCTCCGAGGGGCAACCACCCGAGCAGGGAGTGGTAGATCCCTGTGGCACGGGCGATCTCAACGGGACCCAGGCCCGTCGCGGCCACCTGCGGCACGACGGGTGTGCCGACGGCACCGAAGGAGACCCCAACGATGTGGCCCGTGAGGGTGATCGTCACGGCCTCCACCGGTCGAAAACCCGCGGCGACCAGGAAGGGGGCCGCCAGCGCCACGGACGAGCCGAATCCGGCCGCGCCCTCCATGAAAAGTACGAAGAACCAGGCGACAAGTAGCGCCAGAATCCGGGGATCGGGGGCAAATGCGGCCAGGGCCGCCCGCAGGACCTCCGCTGCACCGGTGCCCATCTGGAGATGATGGATCCCGAGCGCGGGCCCGATGATCCAGAGAATAGTCAGGGCCGTGAAGCCCGCTTCCGCGCCTGTTCCCGCGAGTGCCCGGTCCAGAGTGAGGTTCGGGTCCAGGGCGCGGGGAAAGCCGAAGGCCGCCAGCGCAACTCCCAGGGCAACCGCGAGGCCCACCCCTCCCGCCCACGCGGCCGACCATCCCCGGCCAAGCATGAGGAGAAGAAGGACGAGGATGGGAAAGCCGGCCAGAAGAGCGGTCATCCGATCCGTCGCTCACACCCCCTCAGACCACACCTCCTCCGAGGTAAGCGCGTGGAAGTTGACCACCAAAGGCCTCAGGCGCTCCGTGCCTTCAAGAGGTCCCGGATTTCGGCGAGCAGTCGCTCTTCCGCCGAGGGCTCCGGTGGCGCGGCGGGTTCCTCGGGCGCGGCTTCCTCCTGGCGTTTCAACCTGTTGAAGCTCTTCACGAGGAAAAAGACAGCGACAGCCACGAGCAGAAAGCTGATCAGGGCGTTAATGAATAGGCCAATCCCGATCACCACGGCCTCCCCCTCCGGTCCTGTCCCGACCGGGATGGCGATGTCGGCAAAGTCCACACCACCAAGCGCCAATCCAATGGGGGGCATGATCACATCGTTCACGAGGGATTGGACGACCGTCCCGAAGGCCACCCCGATGATGATTCCGACCGCCATGTCGAGCACATTCCCCTTGACCGCAAACTCCCTGAACTCCTTGAGCATCGTTGTCTCCTCACGGGGGAACCAGGCTGGATCGCCAGGGAGTCCGACACGACCCGCCTGGCCAAGAGAAGGTGGGACGAACGAGGGGCACCTGCAATCCCCGGAAGCCCTTCCCCGATGCAGGTGACCCACGCTCCTGGCTTCGCCGATCAGAAGCTATACTCCCAGCCTACATTCACCGTCCAGTCGTGGCTCGACTGGGGACCGTTCAGGGATTCGACGACCGGTCCGCCCAACTCCAGAGCCACGCGATGGCCCGCGAGGGCGCCGGAAGGGACCTGGAAGTTCAGGGCGAGGAAGGCGTCCATGCGTGTTCCGCCCTGAAGAGAGGGGTCGTTTTCGGGGCTGACCGACGGATCCAGCGCGGAATCCGCACCGCTCACATCACCCCAGTGCCTGGCCTGAATGCGGAGGCCGGGAGACACGACGTCGCTTCCTCGAAGCATGGCCCATCCGTTGAATTCGCCCTCGGTACCTCGCTTCCATCCCTCACTGTTCTCATTGAGGCGGAAGGTGCTCAGGCCCTGCGCCCCCCAGGAGACGCGATCCGTCTGCCGTAGGTAGGTGGCACCGGGTCGGGCTTCCCAGCTACCCGAGCCAAGCTGCATCGGATATCCCATGCGGGAGTGCTCGACAACCATGCGGTCGTCAGAAGCGGTCACGCTCCCGGTGGGGAGGCCCACGCCGAGGTTGAGATGGATCCTCTGCCGGTTCCTGTCGAGTAGTGTGACCAGGGCGCTGACCTCCGTGTCAGCCCACCCCGAGAGGGAGTGTGCCATGTTGTGAAAGCTGCGGTCCCCATGTCCGTCCATCTGGTGGCCATGGCCGTGACCCGCCATGAGGGCGTCCTCCATGCGGACCTCCATGGAGTGCTCCATCCACATCCCCATGGCCATGATCGTGACCCGGCCGTTGGGGGCGTACATGATGTGGGGCATGTGCATGTCCATCTCCATGGAGAGGGGGACCATCCTGTAGTGCATCCACGCTTCGTCAGTGGACACCCGGCCCGTTCCGTCCCGCAGTCCGGACATGGCTTGCCGCTGATACACGTAGGCGAACATCCACTCTCCCGCGCTGTGCGTATGGTCGCCCATCACCCCGATGGGCGCATGGCCGGCTGGGCCTGCCGAGCTCCAGCGCTCCTGGGAAGCCAGGGATAGAGGTGTGACCAAGAGAAGTACGATGAGCAAGTATCGCATGGGGTCCTCGGCATTTCGTTTCAGGTATGTGCAGGCGTGCAGGCGCGATCCGTCCGCCATTCAAGCGGAGGAACGCGATCCGGAGAACCGGAGGCACGGGAACCGGACGGGACCGGGAGTCCCGCCGATGTTGTCATTACAACAGAAAGGCCTGCTCAGACCCCAGGAGGTGCAGTGGACCAGGGAAGGACGTAGGGGAGGAGAGTGTGATCCGGGGTCCCGACCTCCGCTGGCGAAGTGACTCGCATCGGGCTCGGGGCAGGGATCCCGGGATGGGCGCCCACCGGGACCGCCTGCTGCACCGCCGTGGAAGTGGTGCAGTGCATCCGGCAGGTACATGGCCCGTGGTCCTGGTCGTGGTGACCCGACCCTGCATGCCCCAAGAGACCGTGGGATTCGAGGTCATCCGGGTGGGCATGGGAGTCATGGAGGTGCTCGGCGTGGGTCTCGCCGTGACCTGGTGGCGCATGGTGTGGACAGTCCTGAAGCGCGCCCACTTCCACCACCCACCCGAACAGGAACGCAGCGAGCATGCCGATCCCGAGGGCCCGGTAGCCCGGCCCGAAACGAGAGCGACCGCCGACTCGGCAAAGACGCTGGGTGAAGGATGCGGTGAGATTGTCCATGATTCCGGAACCAAAGATCTGATCACAGGGCTCATTGGGCAACCGTCGTCCCTATTGCGAAACCCAGGCCATCGCACGAACGTGCAACGCACGTTTAGACTGGAAGCATTCGCCCATGCCTGATGATATTGAGGTTCCCCCGTCCTTCTTGGAGCTGGACCGCCCGCTGGGTCGCCTGGCCCGGGACTATCTGGACGCACTCCTGGGAGGGGAGCGGGCCCGGGCCTCCGAGCTGATCCTGGCCAGCGTGGAAGATGGTGTCCCGGTCCGGGACATCTACATTGACGTCTTCCAGCGCACGCAGTGGGAGGTGGGCCGCCTCTGGGAGCTCAACCGCATCACCGTGGCGGAGGAGCACTACTGTACGGCGGCCACCCAGCTCGTCATGTCCCGCCTCTATCCCCATGTCTTCGCGGGGGAGCGGGGCCGGGGCACCCTGGTGGCCGCCGCCGTCTCCGGTGACCTGCACGAACTGGGGATCCGGATGGTGGCCGATTTCTTCGAGATGGACGGCTGGGACACCTTCTTCCTGGGCGCCAACACGCCCACCCCGGGGATCGTGGAGCTCGTGGAACGACGGGAAGCCGACGTGCTGGCGCTCTCCGCCACCCTATCGGCCCACGTCCCGGATGTGGCGGAGGTCATCGAGGCGATGCGGACGGCAGGCGGGGAGCGGAGCCCGATCATTCTGGTGGGGGGACACCCCTTCAATGCCGAGCCCGAACTCTGGCGGGAGTTAGGAGCGGACGGCCACGCTCCCGGAGCCGACGGCGCCGTGTCCCTCGCCGAGGAGCTTACAGCAGGGAGGAAAGCCCGGTGATTGCCGATACGAGCGCAGGAGGCCTGGCTCTTCGCTGCACGGCTGAAGGCAAGATCGCAGCTCGTCTCAAGGACGAGATCGGAGTGGAAGAGCACACCGAGCCGGGAGGAAGCCTGGAGGAGCTGGTGGACCCGGTGGATGCCGTAAAGGTCAAGAACTTCCTCTCGACCCTCCGGAAGGAAGGCGCCGCCTTCGACTGGCAGCTCCATGTCCGCAGGGGCACCTCTCGACTTCTTCTCCACTTCGCCGGTGCACGCCAGGGCGATGCCTTCGTGGTGGTAGCGGCCCCGTCCCGCTCCCAGCTCACCGCCCTGAACGAAGAGCTCATGCGGATCAACAACGAGCAGACCAACGCGCTCCGCTCCCTGGCCAGGGAGATGCAGCGGGGCCCCGGGACGGACACCCGGCCGACGGGCACCCAGGAAGAGCGGTTCGAGGAGCTCACTCGGGTGAACAACGAGCTGGCGAATCTCCAGAGGGAGATGGCTCAGAAGAACGCCCAGCTCGAGAAGCTGAACCAGGAGAAGAACCGTTTCCTGGGCATGGCGGCCCACGATCTCCGCACCCCCCTGGGCGTCATCCTCAGCTACGCTCGCTTCGTGGAGGATGAGGCGGGAGAGCGCCTCACCCCGGAGGAGCACCAGTTCCTGGAGATCATCACCCGCAACAGCGACTTCCTCCTCCGGATGGTGGACAACCTCCTGGACGTGACGGCCATCGAGGCCGGACGACTGGAGCTCCGCCTCGAGGAGGACGACCTCACGGAACTCACCCGCCGCACAACCCGGATGCTGGCCTCCCTGGCGGCTCCGAAGTCCGTGTCGGTGGACTTCCAGGAGCCCAGTCCCGAGCTGCCCCCCTTTCCCTTCGATGCCGACCGGATCGAGCAGGTTCTGAACAACCTCCTCGGAAATGCCGTGAAGTTCTCCGATTCCGGAGACACCGTCCGGGTCCATCTCCGCACCGAGGGAGATCAGGCGGTCCTGGAGGTGGCGGATTCCGGGCAGGGAATCCCGGAGGAGCTCCTCCCGCAGCTCTTCCAACCCTTCACCAAGGCCGGGCGCCGGGGCACGGCGGGAGAAGCGAGCACGGGCCTTGGTCTGGTCATCGTCCGACGGATCGTGGAGGGCCACGGGGGATCCATTCAGGTACGGAGTCAGGAGGGAGAGGGCTCGACCTTCACCGTCCGGCTTCCCCTCGCCACCAGGTGAGGCTCCCGACGCACTGCCTTCCCTACGGTCCCGGAACGCAAAGGGGTGAGCCCGCCCAACTAACCGCTCGGGTCGGTCAAGGCCCGCTCGATGACGGCCTGGATCTCTACGATGTTGTACGGCTTCTCGATTGAACCTTCGATGCCCAGCCGTTCGAGACGGACCATCGTATCGTCATCCAGATATCCGGAGGAAAGCACGATCGGGAGGTCGGGGCGAACGCTCCGAACCGCTTCCGCCAGATCGAGACCCGACATCCCCGGCATGTTCTGGTCGGTGAGCAGCAGGTCGAAGGCATCGGGCGACTGCCGCACGATACGAAGCGCCGCTTCCGGACCCACCGTCTCCCTGACCAAGTACCCGGCCCGGGTGAGTACACGTCCGAGGGTGCGTCGCACCATGGGTTCGTCATCCACCAGGAGGACGGTCACCTTCCCCTCCTCGCCGGGCGTCCCAGGGCTCTCCGCCACGTCGGCGGTCAGCTCCTCTTCAGATCTCTCCTCGGCCTGTAGCGGGGCCGGTGAGTCAGTCAGGGGTTCATCATCCGTCCTCACCTCGGGGAGGTTGATCTCGACTCGGGTTCCCTTCCCTTCCTCACTGTAGAGTTCGATCGACCCTCCGAAGCTCTTGACGAGCCCGTGCACGATGGCCAGGCCAAGCCCCGTACCCTCGCCAGGTGCTCGCCTCGTGAAGAACGGATCGAAAGCCCTATCGCGGACTTCGGCCGGCATGCCGACCCCGGTATCCTCGACCGTAAAGCTCACCATTGCCTCATCTTCCACCCGCGCGACCCGGAGGGTGAGGGTGCCCGGCCTCGGCTTCATTGCCAGGTACGCATTCGTGGCCAGGTTCATGAGGATCTGGTGGAGCTCGGCCGTTGACGCCAGCACCCTGGCTCCCGGGGCATTCATCTCGTACCGGATTGCGATCTCGGCGGGCAAGCTACTTCGGAGGAGTGTTCCGACCTCCCGCACGATCGGCTCCACTTGAACCGGTTCCCGTTCTTCCGGAGTACCGCGGCTGAAGGTGAGAATTCGCCGGACGAGGTCACGCGCCCGTGATGCGGACCGGGCAATCTCGTCCAGTTCGTCACGACCGGGGTCGCCCGCGGGAAGGCGATCGCGGAGCCCGCCGGTCCCGGCCAGGATCGGCACCAGAAGGTTGTTGAAGTCGTGCGCGATCCCTCCTGCGAGGGTTCCCAGCGCTTCCAGCTTCTGCGACTGAATGAGCTTCCCTTCGATCTCTTCCCGCTCCCGGATTTCGTTTCGAAGCTGCGCGTTGGCTTGGGAGAGCTCCCTGCGGGCGCCCTGTACCTCGGCGATCGAGCCCTCCAGACCTCGGACCAGGTAGCCGATGGAGAGGGAGAGGACGAAGGCGAGAAAGACGAGGCTGCCCCCGGTCCCGATCCACGCACCCAGGTCGTATCCGCCGCCCGGAAGGTCGGGCGCCACAGGAACCCGGTCCAGCGCGATCAAGCCCGCAAGACCCACGACGGTGGCCACCGTGAGTGAAAGGGCCACGATGACACCCCGAAGGCCCAGGAAGACCACGGTAATGGTCGGAAAGGCAAGGAGCCAGACCGCTCCTCCCCCTGCGGGTCCCGTGCTAATCATCAGGAAGAGGGCCAGCCCATAGACCATCGCCACGAACACCCCCGCACGCAGCACATACGGGCCGGTGCGCCAGAGGGCGAGGACGATGACCGTCGCCCACGCCACCGTGTCGACGATCACCACGACCCACAACTCGGCCCTGAGTGCCGCGATGACGCCGGGCACGTACGCGATCCCCGCGAGGATGGCGCTCGCCGTCAGCGTGAACCCGAGGATTCGTTCGCGCCACTGCAGGAGCGTGGCTCCGCCCGCCCCCTCTTCTTCCGCAGCAAGGGGCAAGCGCGCCCACGACGACGAGCGTTCCGGCGTGATCAGATCTCTTCCTCTCCCCCTTCCGCCTTCTGAAGGAGCTCCTAGCGGGCGTTCGGGCACGTCCCACGACTTTGGTCGCTTCCCTCTCCCCGTCCCACACCGTTGTTGTCCAAGCGGGACGTCACTCCTACCTTGCCCTACGGATCAAGAGGGCGTTTCAATTTCCTATCCCTCATTGCCGGAACAACCGATGTACATATCGAATCAACTGTTATCGATCTCTTTCACTTTCCTCGCTGTCTTGTGTTCGCCTCAAGTGGAGCAGGATCCGGAAAAAGAACAAGTACGTGAAGCGATTGACTATTATTTCCAAGCTCACGCTACGGGAAATGGGGAGTACCTGCGGGAAGCCTTTCACCCGGTTGCCCATCTCTATTTTGTACGTGACGATGACTTTTCACAACTTACACTTGAAGAGTATATCGCGGGGTTTGACGGCACTCCCCCGGAAGACGAAGATCAGCGAACGAGAAGCATTGATGAAATCGATGTTTCCGGGAATGCCGCAATCGCAACGATAACCTTGGATTATCCGAACGGGGTTTACACCGACTACATGTCGATGCTCAAAATTGAAGGGCGATGGCAAATAGTGAACAAGACATTCTACTTGGCCCCCCGGTAGTAGCTCGTGGTGTTCCCAATTCGTGCAGGCCGTCACTCAGGCAGCGAATGACGTCTATTTTTCCAGGGGTGATCAACGCCGATTGAGAATCCCGGATTGAACACACGGCGCGCCCCCGGCCAAGACGGCGCTTGACTCTCCCGTCCCCTCATCACGTCGGACGTCCCTCAGAGATTTCGAACGGTCCTCCGATGATACCTCGTCTCTTCGTGGTCTTTCCGGCCCTTCTCCTCTCTGCCCCGTGTGCGCCCGGATTCGCGCAGGAACCGATTGAGGATCGAGGCACCCCAACGACAGCCTCCCAAATCGATGGGCCTCCTCCCCCGATCCCTCCCGCCGTTATGAACCGGGACGAGAGCGGGAGGGTTACGGTCCGGGCCATTCGCGTCGACGAGCCCATTCGCGTCGATGGGGTCCTCGACGAGACCCTCTACGACACGGTCCCTCCGATCACGGGGCTGATACAGGGCCTGCCCGACCACGGGGAGCCGGCTACCGAGAAGACCGAAGTCTGGATCGCGTTCGACGACACGAACATCTACGTCGGAGCCCGCCTCTGGGATTCGGCCCCCGAAAGCGAGTGGGTCGCAAATGAAATGCGTCGAAACGCGACGCAGCTTCGGGAGAACGACACCTTCGGAGTCCTCTTCGACACCTTCTATGACCGGCGAAACGGGGTGAGCTTCTATACGAATCCCCTGGGGGCGATCGCCGAGTTCGCCGTGACGAACGAAGGGAGTCCGAACTCGGACTGGAATCCGGTCTGGGATGTGCGGACCGGCCGGTTCGACGGAGGCTGGACCGTGGAGATGGAGATTCCGTTCAAGTCACTTCGATACCGGCCCGGCACGTCGCAGGTCTGGGGAGTCCAGTTCCGTCGGTCGATCCGCCGAAAGAACGAGTGGGTGCACCTGACGCGCATCCCCGCATCGGCCGCCAGAAGCGGGCCTGGGGGCGTGCTTCGAGTCTCTGCGGCGGGAACCCTGGTGGATCTCGAGGCGCCGGAGCCCAGCCGCAACCTGGAGGTTAAGCCCTACGGTATATCCGAGCTCCGGACCGACCGGACCCGCACACCGGAAGTGTCCAATGCTCTCCACGGGGATGTGGGAATAGACCTGAAGTATGGGCTCACCGAGAGTCTGACCGCGGACTTTACGTACAACACTGACTTCGCCCAGGTCGAGGTGGACGAAGAGCAGGTGAACCTGACCCGTTTCGATGTCTTTCTTCCCGAGAAGCGGGAGTTCTTCCTCGAAGGTCGGGGGATCTTCGACTTTGCCACAACCGGGATTGGGGGCGGGGGCGGTCGTACACCCTCCCTCTTCTTCAGTCGGCGGATCGGACTTGACCGAGGGCAGCCCATACCGATCCTGGGAGGCAGCCGACTCACCGGGAAGGTCGGCGATTTCGATGTGGGAGCCCTGGCGATTCGTACCGAAGGGGAAGAGGCCGCCGGTGCGCGTGAGACGGACTTCACCGTTCTGCGGCTGCGCCGGGACATCTTTCGACGAAGCAACGTTGGGATGCTGTACGGGAATCGGTCGAGGTCGGTACTGGGTGCCGGCTCCAACCAGACCTATGGACTGGATGCGACGTTCTCCTTTCCGGGTGACCTCAACTTTGTCGGGTACCTGGCCCGGACGCGGACACCCGGGCTCGACGGACGGGACAAGAGCTACCGGGTACAAGGAGGCTACGCCGGAGACGAGTGGGGCCTCGAGCTTCAGCATCTCCTGGTGGAAGAAAACTTCGATCCCCAGATCGGGTTCGTGCGTCGGGACGGATTCCGGGAGACCTCGGGCGTTGCCCGGGTCAGTCCCCGTCCCTCCTCGATTCCCTCGATCCGCCAGTTTACCCTGGAGGCCGGCGTGGACTACATCGAGAACGCCGCTGAAGGCTTCGTGGAAACCCGGGAGAGGCAGGGAAGATTCCGCGTCGAGATGGAGAACAGCGACCGATTCACCGTGACGGCCACCGAGAGCCGTGAGCGGCTGACGGCCCCCTTCGAGATTGCGGACGAGGTGACGATTCCGACAGGGACGTACGGATTTCAGGATGTGGAGGCCGGCTACACCTTCGGCCCCCACCGAAGGTACTCGGGAAACCTGACGGTGCGCACCGGTTCATTCTTTACTGGGAACCGAACCTCCGTGGGCATTGGCCAGGGCCGGATGGGAATCACACACCAGCTTTCGATTGAGCCGAGCCTCTCGTTCAATTGGGTGGATCTGGAGGAGGGAAGCTTTACGAGTCACTTGGCCGCCACCCGGGTCAACTACAGTTTCACACCGCGGATGTTCGTGAGCGGGCTGGTGCAATACAGCTCCAGTACCCAGACCTTCTCGACCAATCTGCGTCTTCGATGGGAATACTCCCCCGGCAGCGAGATCTTCTTCGTCTATACGGAGGATCGCGACACCGATGTCTTCGACCGGTTTTCCGATCTCTCGAACCGGGCCTTCGTCATAAAGGTCACCCGGCTTTTTCAGCTCTGAGTCAGGCCAGTCGGGGCGGCAACGCTACGGCCCCGGAGGATGAGGGGTCGGAAAGCCCACTGCGCGGGCGACTTTCTGCTGCCGCTCATCCAGTGTGACGAAGGGAAGGTCTCGAGGCCTCTCGGTGAGGAAAAGCGCCGTCGCCAGATGCCACGCATCGGCGCCGCGCGCGTATCCGACCGAAAACACTCGCTCCAACTCCGCACTCAGCGGCCGGTTCGGCAGAACCCACCGGAAAGACTCGAGCAACTCAAGTCCCTGCTCCACCTCCTCGCGGGCGAGCGCGGCCCTGAACTCCGCCTCCAGGAGTGGAGCCGCGAAGAGGTCCCGAGCGGACGCCAGTTGTTCTGTGAGCCACTCGTGTCCGGGCTCCTGGAAGGCCAGGGCGACGAGGGCGGAAGTGTCGACGAAGAAGAGGCGGCTCACCCTTCCTCACGTTCCTTCAGGAAGCGCTCGAGCGCGCCCGGACGTCTCGTCACAGGCTCGAGCTCCCGTCGCGCGGGTTTCGGGGTTACGAGGCCCCGCTCAGCAAGCCGTTCGATTCGGGCGTCCGTGCTTCCCGGAGGATCGATCGGCCGAAGCTCTGCGACCGGCTCACCCCGATAGGTGATCGTAACGGAGAGACCTCCCCGAACCTTCCGCAAGAGCTCCGAAAAACGGGCCTTGGCGTCATAGGTCGAATAGCTGTCTTGAGGCATGCCGCAAGCGTAATTTGACTAGACTGACCAGTCAAGTACTTTGCTTCGACGGACGCATCGCGTTCGTAGCTCCTTGACCGCATGGAGCATCCATGCCGGGAGTGGGACTCGAACCCACAAGGGCGTTAGCCCAGAGGTTTTTGAGACCTCCGCGTCTGCCAGTTCCGCCATCCCGGCTTCAGATCGGTATGCAACTCTGCCTTGTGCCACCCAAGCCGCTCTTCCCTGAGCCGGATCGCGTAGGACGTCCAGGCAAGACCAGGGGCCCTGATTTTCGCGACCCAGGTGATGAGGAACAAGGGGGACGTCCGTTCCTCTCTTCTTGTCGTCGCCATCTCCCCACACGTATGTTGGAACTTTGCTTCGAAGACCGGATCGATTTCGATTCGCCCTGGGGACAAACTGCACCCCTGACCGCAAGGAGAACGTCATGAAGACCCGTCCCGAACAGTGGCTGCTTTTGGCCCTCACCGCCGTGTTGCTGGCGATCCCGAAAGTCGGGGTGAGCCAGGACTGGGATGAGTCGCGGATCGAAGAGCTCATCCTCGAGGCCGATCAGGGCACACAGGATCACGCCAAGCTCGCCCAGGAGATCGTCGACCACCTCTTCTCGCTCGGTGAACTGGGAATGCAGGAGTTCGAGAGCTCCGCCTATCTCGTCGCCCTGCTTCGCGACAATGGCTTCGAGGTCGAGGAGGGCGCTGCCGGCATGCCCACCTCCTGGTGGGCGACCTGGGGCTCGGGTCGGCCCGTGATCGCGCTCGGAAGCGACATCGACGGAATCCCCAAAGCCAGTCAGCGGCCGGGGGTCGCGTACCATGAGCCGCTCGTCGAGGACGGGCCCGGGCACGGTGAGGGCCACAACTCCGGGAAGGCGGTCACCATCACGGCCGCCCTCGCCCTCAAGGAGATCATGGAGCGCGAGGGGATCGAGGGCACCATCGCTCTCTGGCCAGGGGTCGCCGAGGAGCAGCTCGCCAGCAAGGCGTGGCTCGTGCGCGACGGTTACTTCGACGACGTCGACGTGACGATCTTTACCCACGTCTCCAACAACCTCGGCGTAACCTGGGGCGGAAACACGGGCTCCGGCCTTGTCTCCGTCGAGTTCACCTTCCACGGGGATGCAGCCCACGCCGCGAGGGCCTGGGGAGGACGCAGCGCCCTCGACGCCGTCGAGCTCATGAACACGGGCTGGAACTTCTGGAGGGAGCACATGCGGCCCCTCCAGCGCTCCCACTACGTCATTGTCGACGGAGGGGATCAACCCAACGTCGTGCCTCCGCGCGCCTCCGTGTGGTACTACGTCCGCGAAGTCGACTTCCAGCACATCCAGGAGAACTTCGACCACATTCGACAAATCGCACGGGGCGCCGCACTCATGACCGACACCGAGATGGAGTACCGCATCCTCGGCCAGGCCGCTCCCCGCCACTTCAACCGCCCCGTCGCCGAAGCCTTCGGTCCCCATCTCGAAGCCGTCGGTTTGCCCGAGTGGACCGAAGACGACCTCGCCCTCGCCATGGCGGTCCAGCTCGAGGTCGGCAGTGAACCTGAGGGCCTGGCCACCGAGCTGTCCGGCGTCGTAGGGCCACCTGACGAGCCCACGAGCGGCGGCTCCGACGACATCGGCGACATCTCCTGGAACGTGCCTACCGTTACCCTTCGATACCCCTCGAACATGCCGGGGCTCCAGGGCCACCATTGGTCCAACTCCATCGCGATGGCCACCCCCATCGCCCACAAGGGCGTCGTCGCCGGGGCCCGGGCCCTCGCTCGCACCACCATGGAGATGTACCTGCGCCCCGAGATCGTCGCCGACGCCTGGGACTACTTCCACGACGTGCAGCTGGCCGAAGAGGAGTACATCAGCTTCATCGGGCCCGACGATCCCCCCGCCATCCACCTCAACCGGGAGATCCTGGCCGAGTTCCGACCCCAGCTCGAACCCTTCTACTACGATCCGTCCCGTTTCGATACGTATCTCGAACAGCTCGGGATCGAATATCCCACCCTCCGTCCCGACCAGTGGGACCGCGTCCGTCCCCTCCTCGCGGAAAGTGACGATGATCGCTAACCGACGCCGAAGGGCAGAAGGCGATCGCTAAAGCGAAGGGCAGGAAGCGATCACTCTATCGGGTGGCATGAACCTCACCCCTTGCGCTGAGCCCTGGATGTGGCTCGCGAAAGGCCTACCGGCGGGCGGCTGGCTCGGCCCATAGCTCAAAGGGTGAGGTTCGATTCCGGTGGCCGTGTCAGGGCATCGCTGAGATCAGGTCCCACTAGATCGAGAAGGCCGGACCGCCTCCCCTACTTCGATCCCCATGGTTCGCAGTGTAGTGAGGACCTCCTCCACGTGTTCCCGGCCACGGGTTTCAATCTGCAAGAGAACTTCTACATCTCCTACCGAGATATCCGCAAACGCCCGCTGATGGGAAATCTCCAAGACATTTGCGCCGGCATCCCCAACGAGCTTGGCGACATAGGCCAAGCTCCCCGGGCGATCGCGAACCGTCACAATAAGACGAGCAAGCCGCCCATCGTCGACCAGTCCCCGGTCAATGATCCTGGAGATCATGTTTACGTCGATGTTCCCTCCACACAGCACCGCAATCACGTTGTCCTCACTTCCAACGGAGACACGGCCGGAAATCAGGGCGGCCAGCGGCGCGGCCCCCGCTCCCTCCACCACTGTCTTTTCTTGTTCGAGGAGCAAGAGGATCGCTCGAGCGATTTCCTCATCCGCCACCAATACGATGTCGTCCACATACTCTTCAATCAGTGGAAAAGTAAGTTCTCCGATCTGCTTGACCGCAATACCATCGGCCAATGTTTCTGCCGGCTCCACCCCCACGATCTGACCCGCATCCCGAGACAAGCGTGCCGAGGGTGCAGCTTCCACTTCCACGCCCACGACACGAACGTCCGGCTTAAGCGTCTTTAGAGCGAGCGCAGTCCCGGCGATCACACCTCCCCCACCGATCGGAATCACCACCACATCGACATCGGGAAGCTGCTCATTCAACTCCATTCCCAAGGTACCCTGACCCGCGATCACAAGGTCGTCATCAAAGGCGTGAATCATCACGAGGCCCCGCTCCGCCTCCAAACGCCACGATTCTTCCACCGCCTCGGAAAACCGCTGGCCGTGAAGGATCACTTCAGCGCCGTACTCGCGAGTCTTCTTGACCTTGATCAGTGGAGTCGTGACCGGCATGAGAATGGTGGAGGGGATTCCCAGCCGGGACGCATGAAAGGCCACAGCTTGCGCATGATTTCCGGCGCTCGCCGTAATCACTCCGCGGGCACGCTCTTCTTCAGACAAATGCAGGAGCCGGTTGAGAGCACCCCGCTCTTTGAAGGAGCCCGTCCGATGGAGGTTTTCAAATTTGAAGTGGAGTCGGCCCGGGAACAGGTCGCCCAAGGCCGTCGAACGACTGCAGGGCGTCACGATGATCTGATCTCGAATCAGCTCACGAGCTAAGCGAATATCCTGGAAGGTCAGCATCTGGAAAGCCTACAGGCCGACACCCGAACTCACAAGGACCATGAGGACAAAAAGAAAGCCACTCCGGAGGGCACCTCACGAAGTCGAAACCCCGACTCGTGCGTCCCTCCGGAGTGGCTTCTCTAGCCCGAGCCGGTGTCCATCACTGGACACCGACGCGGATTCGAACACCTACCAGGCAATCAGCCCCAGCGCGAATTCGCTGTTGACGTGCTCGCCCAACCTCCACTCGGATCAGGCTGCTGCGCCGAGTGCGTACCGCTTGCATAACCGAACGCAGCCCCGATCGTCAGGTTTCCAAGGTACGCGTACGTGGAGAACCCACCGATGTCGACGCCTGCCGCATAGAGGCCACTAATCGGCCGATCGAACCGATCGAGCACACGTCCCTGGGTATCCGCCCTCAGACCGCCATAGGGCGCGGTAATTCCAGCGGTGCCCAACACGGCGTAGAATGGCCCGGTCGTGATCGGGAGGACATGTCCACTGTCCGCTCCGGTCTTCGGCACCGGGAGGGCCCAAGCCCTTCCATTTTCGGCCGCCTGGTTGTACTGGCGCAACTCCTCCGTCACACGCTCAGCCGGCGTACCCCGTCCCCAACCCTCAATCTGATTCGCCAGCTCTTCGAGGTTGTCCGCCGTGGCCACCGGCGCTCCTGCAGATTGATACGCCCGGAACCTGTCGACACCGCCGAGCGCACAGTCCGCACACGCATAATCCCGGTTGATCGCCTCGTCCCAGACGTGGATGGTCGTGGCTTCCACCTGCCGAGCGCCTTCCTGGTTCTGGATCTGAGCGCTCCTACGGGTGAATTCCGGACCCCGACTCCCCCACTTCCCACCGCTTTCGTCGGCATACCTGCGACCGTAGAGATTCAAGGCCACCGCATATTGTCCGTGATACATCGACACATTGGCCATCGGCTCAACCGGGCGGCCCGGGCGGGCCGGGAGCGAGTACCCGTAAAAGGCATCCCATCCACCCTTTGAGGGTGCGGCTCCAAGCTGAGACGCCAGATGGAACCCGTCACCGGTGAAGAGGGGCGTGTCCCTGCCATTGCTCACGTTTCTCTGCCAGACCTGCTCCCGCGTGATGTGCTTATTGACCATCTCGGCGTTGTGAGCCCATCCGCCCGTCGCGAGAATGACGGCCTTCGTCCGGATCCGAATGGGGCCATCGGGCCCCTCGGCCAAGACACCAACGATCTCCCGCCGGTCGTTCGATTCGATGCCCGTAATGGGCGTCTCGGTGAGGAGAGTCCCTCCCCCATCTTCGAGCTCGCCGACCATGAACCGCACCCATACCACCGGAGGAATAGTACGCCCCTGCCGTTGACCTTCCTGCTGGCCCCCGAGCGCCATCCCGGCCACCGGCCGCGTCATGGGCGCCTGGATCTCTTCCATGAAGGCATAGAAGGGTTCGATGTTGTCGTACACCGCACGCTGAACGACAGGATCCCCATCCGGGCTGTTGCGGCGCATGTCCTCGTAGTCGCTGTTCGCAATACCACCTTCTGAGTGCGCGCACGTTCCGCCCGGCTGCTCGCCCTTCTCGAGAAGGATGACCCGAGCCCCCGCATGTTGTGCTCGCACGGCAGCCGTCAGTCCACCCATCCCGGCGCCCGCAACCACCACATCTGCGGTCATTTCTTGGACGGCACGCTTCGGAACGGCTGGAGCGCCCCATGCCTTCGTGACGTTGGTCAATCCCCCTACGGCACCGGCGGCGACGCCGGCCGCCGCTCCACCGAGCAACCGCCTACGGGAAAGAACGGGGCCTGATTTGGAATCCCCTTGAGGACCCTTCGAACTGCCAGCCATGATGTACCTCCAGAATAATTAATGCTTCGAGGCTACGAGTCAGCCCCACGAGTTCACCGACTATTCATCTATCCAACAATGTTGACCAGGGCGACCGGTAGGGCCCCAGGCACGACCGTCCAGCAACCGCTCAGTAATCGGTGTCAAGGATGTGACCACGGAGAATCTGATATCCAGGACCACACGGCCCACCCTCTCTCCACGCCCCCAACATGATCCCTTCGGGCAGCTCTACATTGTCGGGATAAAGAACGGCAAGTTCCATCTCAACCGGGGAACCACTTCCGTCCCGCATCCCGAAGATTCCAGCCTGCATGGGAAGCTCACCCCGATGGCAATTCCCTACTGAGACCGGTGATGTCACTCCACCGGTCACCTCGATGCCCGTCCTGACCACCCGGTCACCGGGATCAAGATCTTCCGGAATGATGATGATGACCGCGTCACCGGACTCGAGACCATACCCCAGATTCTCGGCGACCGCCTGATCCGTGCCCCGATCCTGCGCGACCACTTGGGTCGGCATGGTAGTGGACAGGGCCACACACAATAGGCCGAGTCCGAGGAACTGCAACGTCTTCTGCATCATAATAGCCCCCTGGAACGTTTTTCTGATGGGTGAATGGACCACCTTCTAAATGTCTCTCTAGACAATAGCCTGACGGACCGACCCAGATTCAACTAGATAACGCCTATAATGCTACCTTCACCTGAGCTTCCGCAAGCACCCGCTGGCTGAGGGCCTCCCATTGCTCAGCACTCAGTTGGAATTTCAGCACTCAGTTGGAATTGAGGTGACCCGCGACCTCTCTTCCTACCCCTCCTCTTAAAAAAAGAACCTCTCACGACCCTCACCATCATGGGGTGCATACGGCATGACCATAGGGCACGTACGGCATGCCCTCGAGCCAAGCGCATCACAAAGGCGAATCCGGGTTCCTCGGCACGAGCAGAGACCCAGCTCGTCTTCCGTGTTCGGCCCGCTTCGTTCCCTCGGCCACCTGACACCAACCTGCAACCAAACGGATCCGAACGGGAACTGTGGTCACCCCGACAACCTTGCTTGACAAAGGGCGATCCCGGACCTAATCTGCTAAAATCAGTCTCCATTTTACGATCAAGCCATCCGGGCCCATTTTCCCAGGAGAACGAGTTACTATGCGAACTACCTTGGCGTCCATCCTCTTTTTAGCCCTTGCGGCCGGTATTGGTCCAGGGCCGGTTTCTGCCCAAACCGCGTCCCTGGCCACCGAAGTTGCCGAACCCTTCAAGCTCGGCACCTTCCAAATCGACGGCCAGGACCGCTTGGGAATCGTCCTCCGTGATCAGTTCGTCGTCGATCTCCACCAGGCCAATCACAACCTCGAGCGAAATTACCGCTATGCACCGGTTCCGATGCCTGATCACATGATCAGCCTCATCGAACGGTACGACTATGGTCTGAAGAACCGGATCTACGAGATCGTGAACTATGCACTCGACTCCGGGCACCTCAGTGGAAGCACCCCGGCCTATGTGCATCGAGTCCAGGACATCCGTACGCTCGCGCCGATTCAGCGGCCCTATCCCACCAAGATTCTGAACGCAGCGGTCAACTACTTCGACCACATTTCCGAGGGAGCTTCGGATGAAGAGCGCGAGCAGGCCATTGCTGAGCGCCAGGCCGACCGCGGACACCCCTACCTGTTCCACAAGACCGTTGAAGGGGGAGTCATCGGTGACGGCGACACCATAGTCATCCCATACGGTCGGGATCGGGCCGACTGGGAAGTTGAGCTGTCCGCCGTCATCGGGCGAACTGCAAAGTATGTTCCCGCCACCGAAGCGGATGATCATATCTTCGGGTATACGATCCAGATCGACGTTTCGGATCGGGGAGGCAGGCCCGGAGGCGGATCGGACTGGTACGTCGGAAAGGGCCGAGATACCTATGCACCGATCGGTCCCTGGATCACCCCGAAGGAGTTCTTCGAGTATCCGAATCGGCATATTGGTCAGCGGCTTCTTCTCAACGGCGCGACGATGCAGGACTCCGGAACCGATGACATGATTCATTCGGTCGCCGAATTGATCGAGTACGGTTCATCCGTTTCAACGCTCTATCCAGGCGATGTCGTCGCCGCCGGTAGTCCGGCCGGAGTAGGATCCGGAATCGCCGTCAGAGGCTATCAGTGGTTCATGCAGGACGGAGACTTCGTAGTCGCGGAAATCGAGGGGATCGGAGCCCTCAGGCATCCCGTCAGGCAGGAGACCAGCCGTCCCGACGGCACGGGGTCATTCCTTCCGCCGACGCCGTGGAGCCCGGACGATGCTCCCAGCACCCCTTGGGAAACCGAGCCGACCGTGGATAGGAACGATCTTCGTTGGAGTCAACAGCCCGCAATGGAGTAAGTGCCGTAAGCACGTAGGTTCAGGAGAACGAAAAGAGCGGGCGCCGGTTGCTTGAATCAAACCGGCGCCCGCTTTTTTCGTGTTGAAGTCAGAACACCGGCCAGCACATCTGCCAGGGCAGAGCCCGCTTCCCGAAGACGCTCGCCGATACCCGGACAGTGAAGCCCCAGCATTCTGTTTCCGCCCGGCGGACCTGTAACGGGAGCCCCACCAGTGGGTACCGCCCGAAGAGCTGTGAACGTACAGAACGAACAGCGCATACAAGAAGAAGCCTCCCGGAGCCTTGGATGCAATCAAGGCTCCGGGAGGCCGTCTCTTTCTTCCTTCTTCCAGCTATGCCTTCCCGCAGGTCAGGCAAGTAGGTGTGTATGGCCGATCACATCGGCTTCACTACAGCTAGTCTACAGTGATAACGGCAGAGCCGATTCCGAGAACGGATTCGCGTCCACTCAAGGCCTCCAAAATCACTGAATATCGCCCTGCAAGAAGGTCCGAGATGTTCAAGCTCGTCAGCACGGATTTACCATTGGCAAGCGAATCGTCCACCTTGATCTCCTGCTTCTCATTCAAGACGACCTGTCCCTTGCAATCGGTTTCCAGATCCTGCCACTCTCCATCTTCAGACAACTGAATGGCGATCCGATGACCGGAGACGGGTTGCTCATCACCTGCCTTGGTCAAGGTGAGCCGAAGACGCACGGACTCGGCGTCAGCGGCGACAGGAGACCCATTCAGCTCCGCCTTGTGCAACGAAAAGCTCCCGGTGGCTTCCGCTCCAAATCCTTCGGCTGAAAAGGCTAGTGGCAAAGGAGTATCGAGCTCTTCAACTCCATTGAGCCAGTCATAGATGACCGCCAGGTCGGAATCCGACACGATCATCGGCGAGAACCTGGGCATCAGCTCTCTTGGTGCCCGCACCAATCGGACAAAGTCGCGCAATGGCAACTTCCCGTCCTGAAGGGCCGGTCCCATGGCACCCTCACCGGAATATCCATGGCAACCACCGCATCCCAACTGAGTGATGTACAAGTCCTCTCCGGAGGGCGCCTCCTGAGACGCACCCGGCACAGGTGTCACAAAAAAGAAAACGGTGAGAAGGAGGAACGACACCAAGCTGATCGCATAGGCACCGCTTTCCGAGGCGCTCATTCTATGTGAACTCCCGTCTATTATTCGTTCATGAGAAACAACTTTTCGTATCGCTCATTACGAGGATCGGCCGATCTACGACGACGCGATGTCCCAACCGCCTCGAGGTCCCGAATAGTTCGCTGCATTTGTACCCGAGATATAGCCGAACGCAGCCCCGTACCCGAGGAACCCGAGATACTGAGAATTAGCGGCAATGTTTCCAATGTCGATCCCGGCCGCATAGAGGCCTGGAATCGGGCGTGTGGTCCGAGACAAAACCTGACCCTGGGGGTTCGCCTTCAAGGCACCGTAAGAGCCCGTGATCCCGGTCTGGCCCAACACCGCATAGTATGGGGGCTCTCCAAGGGGAAGCGCGTACTGCGGATCCTCCTTCGGAATGGGCAGTGCCGCTGCCCGTCCATTACGGGCCGCCTCGTTGTACTCTGTCAGCTCACGGAGCACCTTTTCGGCCGGCATCCCCCGACCCCAGCGCTCCATCTGATCCGCCAGATCCTCGAGGGTGTCAGCCCGAGCCACCGGCGCCCCTGCCTGCCTGAACGCATCGTATTTGTCGATGTCCCCCAGAACCTGCACGCCTACCCGAGCCTGGGACTCGTTGATCTCGTGATCCCAAATGTACGCGGCGGCCGCATCGGGTTGGTACGCTGCCTCTACGTTGACCGCCTGCTCACTGGGAGAAGTCTCGACACCCCAGCCGGACAATTTCCCTCGCGACTCGTCCGTGAAGCGCTCCCCCCGCACGTTCAGTGCGACACACCACTGCCCATGATACAAAGAGTAATCGATCAGCGGATGGGTGAACTGGGCCGGGCGAGCTGGAAGGAGATGCCCGTAGAAGCTATCGAAGCCGCCGTCGGAGAGAGCGGCACCGATGTTCGTCGCTGCCCAGAGCCCATCCCCGGTCAATGGCGGCTGCAGGCCGGCATATCCGCAATTGCGCTGGTGCAAGCTCTGAAACTCCCGCGTAATGTAGCGGTGCACCATTTCCGCATTCCCTGCCCAGCCCCCGGTCGCCAGGATGACGGCATTGGCCAGGATTCGAACCGGACCATCCGGCCCTTCTGCCACCACCCCGATCACCTCGTCCTGCGCGTTCTTCACCAGTCGCAGGAGGGGAGTTTCGGTGAGAAGCGTACCCCCCTGGCTCTCGAAGCGATTCACGAGAAAATTGGAAAAGGCCACGGGCGGACGCCCGATGTTCCGAACCAGCGGACTGTCGGTCGGCGGACCAATCGGAGCATCAATGCTGTCGTAGAACGAGTATGCCTGAGGCAACCCCTCGGCGAGAGCCCTCTGGAGCCCGGCATCTCCCCAGGGGCAGACCTCCCGCATTTCCTCGTAGCTATTCACCCCTCCGTGGATCGTGCCCGCGGACTCCCGCATCGTGCCCCCAGGATCTTCCGCCTTCTCCAGGAGGAACACATCGGCACCCTGACTCTGGGCACGCACGGCAGCGGTGAGCCCCCCCATTCCGGCTCCAGCCACGACCACATCTGTCCTGTGCTCAGGAATATTCCGTACCGGTACGGATTCGGCTCGCACATTCGAGAAGCCGCCGACAGTGGCGGCGGCCGCTCCAGCGCCCGCTACGCCGAGAAAACGTCTGCGAGACACCCTCGAGTCCGTCGCTGATCGGTCCTTGTCATTGTTCGCCATGGTCTTTCACGCCTTCGTCTTGTGTAAGTCGAGTCCAGATACCTTAAAGTCCTGATACCCTCGAGTCAGCTACAGTACCCCAACTGATTCACGAAGATGCAATCTCCCATCCTCCCTGCGGTCCCGGGTGATTCGCTGCATTCGTACCCGAGATGTAGCCGAACGCCGCTCCGTATCCCAGGAACCCGAGATACTGGGAGTTGGCGGCAATATTGCCGATGTCGATCCCGGCCGCGTACAAGCCCGGAATCGGACGGGTGGTCCGGGACAGCACCTGGCCCTCGGCATTCGCCTTCAGGGCTCCGTACGACCCGGTGAGACCGGTCTGGCCCAACACCGCATAGAAGGGGGGTTCGCTGACAGGAACCGCGTACTCCGGATCCTCCTTCGGGATGGGCAGCGCCGCTGCCCGGCCATTGCGGGCCGCCTCGTTGTACTGCGTCAGCTCGCGGAGCACCTTTTCGGCCGGCATCCCGCGGCCCCACCGTTCCATCTGATCGGCCAGGTCCTCCAGGGTATCGGCTCGGGCCACCGGCGCCCCTGCCTGCCGAAACGCTTCGTATTTGTCGATCGTTCCGAGATTCTGCTCAGCCAGGGCTTGAGTCTCATTGATATGATGATCCCAGATGTAGGCTGCGGCCGCATCCGGCTGGTAGGCCACTTCGACATTCAAGGCCTGCTCGCTCGGAGTATGCTCGACCCCCCAACCCGACAGCTTCCCTCTCGATTCATCCGTGAAGCGCTCACCCCTCACATTCAACGCAACAACCCACTCCCCGTGATACAGGGAGTAGTCGATCAGGGGGTGGGAAAACTGGGCCGGGCGAGCTGGCAGGAGGTGCCCGTAAAAGGAGTCGAAGCCACCGTCCGACGGAGCAGCGCCTATACTCGTAGCGGCCAAGAAGCCATCCCCGGTCAGCGCCGGCTGCAGTCCGGCAAAGCCGCAATTACGCTGATGGATGCTCTGGAACTCGCGGGTGATATAACGGTGCACCATCTCCGCATTTCCTGCCCAGCCTCCTGTGGCCAAAATGACGGCGTTGGCCAGGATCCGGATCGGACCATCCGGCCCTTCGGCGACCACCCCGATGACTTCATCGCGGGAATTCCGCACGAGTCGAAGGAGTGGCGTCTCTGTGAGAAGCGTCCCGCCCTGGCTCTCGAAGGTATTGACCATGAAGTTCGAGAAGGCCACCGGCGGCCGCCCGATGCTGCGGCTGAGCGGATTGTCCCCGGGGGGGCCCACCGGAGCATCAATGCTCTCGTAGAAGGAATAAGAGCGCGGCAAATTGGTGGCCAGCGCCCTCTGGAGATCGGCATCGCCCCAAGGGCAGCGTTCCCGCATCTCCTCATAGCTGCTCGCGCCACCGTGGATTCCACCTGCGGATTCCCGCATCGTGCCCCCGGGGTCGGCGGCCTTCTCGAGGAGAATCACATCGGCGCCCTGACTCTGTGCCCTCACAGCGGCCGTAAGGCCACCCATTCCAGCCCCGGCCACGACCACATCGGTCCTGCGTTCGGGGATGTTCTGGACCGGCACGGACTCGGCCCGAGCATTTGAGAAGCCCCCCACCGTGGCCGCAGCAGCACCAGCGCCCGCCACTCCGAGAAAGCGCCTTCGTGACACCTTTCCTTGCTGCTCTTGGTCCTGGTTCTGATTCGCGTCGTCGGACATCTCTGGTACCTCCGTCAAGTAAGTAGCGAGGGCGCTCGTATCACAACTGGCTAGCACGCATCCCTCAGAAGGTGGCAACCCCGTTGAATGGAACCCCGGTCCCGCCTTCGCTCTGATTGATCAACCACGAGAGCATGAATTCCCACTTCTGAAGTCGCTGAGCCTCTGCAGCCAGCTCAATGAGGTACCCGTTGTCGACCAGCGGCAGCCCCATGACCACCATACTGACGGTGTGAACCGGGCGAAACGAGTTCTGCACGCCGGAAGGCTGGACGTCACTCACGGCATCGCTCACAAGGAGGGAGATGTCCCGTTCGTGAAGCCACGGCAATACAGAAGCATGCAGTCCTGCCGCACCCTGGTCGTATTTCCATGGACCCTTCGCTTCGCGCTTGGCCCACCGACCCGTCCGGAGCAGGAGGGCGTCGCCGGGGCCAAACTCGACGCCGGCGAACTCTTCCCACGCCTCGAGGTCTTCTACGAAGATCGGTGTTGTCGGATCGAGCCAGTCGACACCTTTGAGCAACGGCATGTCGACCAGGATTCCACGGGTGATGTAGCCTTCACCCATTCCGGTGATCCCGGTCTCTCCCTGACACGACACCTCGGTCGTCGGGTGCGAATGTCCGTTGTAGGTTACCCTGACATTCGGATCCAGGTCCGCCATGGGCTCCATGCGAGCGTAGTGGCAGATGCCGTCCAGGTGAGACATCGTGCCGTCATGGACATTGAAGCGAATCGCATCCAGGGCACCTCCCGTGCTCGGGGCGCCGGTCTCGAGATCCACTGAGGTCAGCCACTTTTCGCTGGGCCAGAACCGCCAGCTATCGACCTCGGGAGTAAAGGATGCAAAGTGCTGGAGATTCACGGAAATGCCGTACTCCACCAGCTGAACGGCTTCGTACGTCTTCTCCGGAGTGATGAGATTCAGTAGCCCCTTGGTGTCCTCGTCCCCCCAACGTCCCCAGTTCGACAGCTCGTCCTCCCATCTACGGATGTCTTCGGGGGTCACCAGGCGTGACTGCGTCTGAGTCTCGGGATGGATGTTATAGACCTTGAGGCCCAAGAGGCTTTGTTCCCTGGGGAGATTCGCGTCCCAAAGTGACCCCGCTCGGGTGCGCTGTTCGGGGAATTCGATCTGGGCTGCAAGGGTGGCAGAACTCGAAATGATTGGTCCGATTCCCAGCATTGCCGCCAGAATCGGAAGGAAGAGGAGGTTGCGATTCATCTAATTCACCTTTTCAACGTTGGCCTGAAGACGCTTTTTCGTGACTAGCAGCTTCAGTTCTCAGAAGGTTGCGAGAGCATTAAACGGACTGGCGGTTCCTCCCGGAATCGGCCAAAGCTGCCAGGAAAGCATGAACTCCCACCGGTCACGCTCGCGTGCCTCCCGAGCGACATTCTCCAGGTATCCATTGTCCACGAAGGCGAGGCCCAACACCATCATACCGACCTGGTGGACCGGTCGGTTGATTCCGTCGACCCCGGACGGCTGAACATCGTTTGCCGCATCCCCGACGAGTGCGGCTACTCCCCTCTCATGGAGCCAAGGGAGGACCGACGCATGCAATCCGGCACCACCCCGGTTGTAGGCCCAAGCCCCTTCCGCTTCCGTTTTGGCCCAACGGCCGGTCCGAACCATGAGGACATCGCCAGGCCCTACTTGAACCCCCGCATATTCCTCCCACTCTTCCAGGTCCTCCACATAGATCGGAGTCGATGGCTCCAACCAGTCTTCTCCTCTCAGGTGGGCGATGTCATATAGAACCCCGCGCGTCACATAGGCCGAGCCCATCTGTTTGATGGAAAGGTTCTCACAGCCGCCGAAATGATCGACCACGTAGGGATACCCGTTGAAGATGACCTGCTCTTCCCCCGGCTCCCCCCGCCTGGACGGGGAGTCGCGCGCGCCCGGATAGTGGCAAATCGCATCCATGTGGGAGAGCGTCCCGTCGTGGGTCGAAAAGCTCATGACGTCCAGGACCATGTGACTGTGCCAACGCTCGGCAGGGGCAAACCGCCAGCTTTCCAGCGAAGGCTCCCACTGCACGAAGTGCTGGACGGATACGGCGACGCCGTCCTCGACGAGCGCAGCAGCCTCCTGCGCCTTCCTGGGCGTGATGTAGTTCAGCGTACCTCGCTGGTCGTTGGTGCCCCAACGCCCCCAATTGGACAACTCGGTTTCCCAGCGGCGGAGGTCCTCCAAGGTGACGCGGACGGACGGATCCTGCGTCGACGGGTGCGCCTCGTACTCCACCGTCGTCTCGATGGGATCGAAGGGTTCTCCATCGAAGGTCGCACGGGGATGGACAATATTGTACTCACGCTCCTGCGCCGTGAGCTCGCCAATGGATTGGGAGAACGGCAAGAAAACCGCCATTCCCACCGCCATTGGAATCACAGGGATCATACGCTTCATCAGGATACCTTTCCTTATGCGTCTTGAGGGGATGAAACTGGATTGCAGCCGGAATACGAGCTGAGAGACCATCTTCAGAAGAACGAGCATACATCACTCGGGAGAGCGTCCGGACGCGGACGGAAATTGCCCGCGAATCGACCTTTATGTTTGTGTGCTAGCTACCGCATGGGGAAACGACCCGCATACTAGCCCGCGGGAAGCCCGGACGCAAGAAAGTTCACGGCGCACCAAGAGGCCCACTCACTGCGGAAGCGCAAAAACGAAAACTCCACTTCCTCCCTGCGGAGTCTTCAGCTCGGGAATCAAGGCTCTGGGCACGGCCCCCGCCCAACTCAATCCGGAAGGACTCGGGCCAGCAATGAACGCAATGTATTGGACGCCATCGACAGCGTAGGTGATCGGGAATCCGTTCGACATGGTTGGAAGCCGGGTTCGCCACAGCTCCGTTCCATCGCTCGTGTCGTAGGCGAACACATGGCGATCCCAATCACCGACGAAGACGAGCCCCCCCCCCGTCGTGAGCGCTGCCGTATTATAAGGTGCGCGACGCCGGTGACTCCACATCTTCTCGCCCGTACGCATGTTCATGGCCACGAACTCGCCCAACTGGTCGGGACTGTCCGGATGAAAGTGGAGAGTGCGATCTCGGACGCCTCCAGATCCACCCGCCCCCTCGATGAACCGAACCCCTAGAAACGCCGAGCTCTGGCAATTCAGGTTGAGCGGAATGTAGAACGCCTCGGTATCCGGATGATAGGCCATTGCGCGAAGGCTCTTGAATCCCCCTGTGCTGGGACAGAAGTGAATACGCTCATCCACTTCAGGGAGCATCCCGGGACGGTAGCTCACCTCCCCATCACCAGGATTCACATCGATCAGGTTCTGATATCCCAGGTCCACCGCCCGGACAAACTCCCCGCTGTCCCGATCCACCTCCCAGAGGATCCCCAGCTTCCCCATCGTGAACACGGAGCGTCGGCCGTCATAGTCGACAAGGATTCGCTCAAACGCTTCATCCATGTCATGGGATTCAGCGGGAATATGTTGATAGTACCACTGGATTTCCCCAGTCCGGGGATCGAGCGCAAGTGTAGAATTCGTGTAGAGTTCCACTGCCCCGCCCGTCCCCCGGGCGGCCCGGGACCAAGGCTTGGCCTGAGCGGTTCCCCAATAGATGAGCCGGGCCTCCGGATCGTAACTCCCGGTCATCCAGGCATCCCCGCCGGCCCGAAAGATCCACTCGAGATCGCCCCAGGTATCTCCCCCCGGTTCGCCGGGGCGAGCCACGGTCGACGTCCTCCAGAGCTCCCGGCCCGAGTCTCCATCGATTCCTACGATGTAGCAGGCCTCTTCCCTGAACTGGCTGCATCCCGTCAATCCGACGACCACCACCCCATCCGCCACGAGCGGACCATTGGTCAGGCGAAACCCAACCCCCTCCGGTCCAGCGGGTGTGTCCCACCGGACCTCGCCGGTCCGGGCATCCAGAGCTACGACCCGGGCATCGCTCGTGTTCAGGAGGACCTTGTCCTGATAAATTGCCAGGCTCCGCATCTGGGCATTGGGGCGGAGACGATCCTCCATCTCCCGTCGATACTCCCAGATCAATTCCCCGGTTCGCGCATCCAACGCATGCACCACCGCTCCCGGGTTCACGATGTACATCACCCCGTCGTAGACGAGCGGGGTCGTCTGTGACACGCCCGGCTCCAGGCCCCATGACCACTGCAGTTGGAGTCCGCCGACATTGGTCCGCTCGATCTGATCCAACGGACTGTATCCCCACCCATCCAACGTCCGCCGCCAGTTCAGCCAGTCGCCCGGATCGGGAGCCGCGAGCATTTCGTCCGTCACCGGCGCAAAGTCTCGCACCTGGGCATGCCCGTCGGCCCCGGGCCACCCCGATAACGAGACGAGGATGCAGCCAACGACCCAACGCCCCGCCCCTGCTCTAGTCATACCGGTGCTCCTCTCCGTTAGTACGCGCCCTGAAGTACCCCCTCTTACCGTACGAATACTTTCCGTACCAATACCCATTGGTCGGATCCCGGCAATGCCCGCTTCGACTCACTTATAAGAGAGGCCTTCTGACCGTGGCTCAACGCCCGGCACGTATGGTGTCTGGCACAGTACTTTCAGTCCCACGGACAATCAAGGGTTCCTGAGGAGCCAGATCGCCCCAAAGCCTACCCTCGACAGCTCCATTCCCCACCCCCCCGATCTCGTTGCGCACTCCCAGGGCAAAACCTATTATGTCGTCTTGTACCCTATGGGGAAGGCCCTTGGCCACAATGCGAGTCCGAATAGATATCCGCACGGAACAGTACCCACGGAACGGAGCGAGCGGGCCATGAGCAAAGAACGTTGTGAGCAGAACCACGAGGCAGAGGTCGGCCAAGGAAAGCACACGCGCAACGGGGACGTCTCCAGGCGGGACTTCCTCAAGAAGGGAGGGTTGAGCGCAGCCGGCCTCACCGCCGCCACGGTTCTGGGCAAGGATGTCGCAGCCCAACCGTTGGAGGTCCCTGGCTCCAAGCCGGGAGATCTCCTCGAGAGCGGCCCCACAGTTCCCGCAGCCTTCAGCGACCTGCGCCGCAACCCGCTTCCCGATGTGGACTGGCCCCTGACCGGAGCCCAGGTCTTTGGAAAGCTTTGCAAGGAAGAGAATGTGGCGGGCCTCTTCACCTGCCCCGGCAACTACACCGTGATGCACGCGATCGCCGAAGAAGGCATCCCCTGCTGGGGAGGCCGAGACGAGCGATCAACGGCCCACGCCGCAGACGCCTATGCCCGGTGCACGGGTGAGGTCACCGCATGCAACGGTACGGAAGGTCCAGGCTTCACCAACATG